>NZ_APJX01000005.1:0-300000 GCF_000350545.1 Desulfotignum phosphitoxidans DSM 13687 | reverse complement strand
CACGATGATTGACATACCGACCAGAAAACGGATCATCAATAACTGTCTGGGTTTCATATCCATTCTTTTTTTCAAATAACAAGGTTAATGGCTTGCCGAAATATAGGCAAATTTCAAGGAGATGTCAAAAAATCTTTTACCAGGGCCAAGGCCCGGTCCTTTTGCGAGGGCTCAATCCAGACAATGCCCGGTTCTTTTTTAAACCAGGTGAACTGGCGCTTGGCATATCGCCTTGTATCCCGTTTCAAAAGCGATACAGCCGTCTCGATATCCAGCTCATGGTTGATTACTTTTCCCATATGGCGGTATCCGATGGACTGCATGGATTTCAGACTCAGATCATATCCTTTTTTCACCAGACCCTGAACTTCAGTGAGAAGTCCCTGGGCCATCATGATGTCCACCCGCTGATTGATGCGCTCGTACAGGTCATGGCGGTCCATGTAAAGCCCTAAGGTCAGACTGCGGTAACAAGGATGGGCGAACGAATGCTGGGTCTGTCTTTGGGAGATGGGAATGCCCGTCGTTTGAAACACTTCCAGGGCCCGGATGATACGAAATCCGTCATGGGGATGGATCCGCCGGGCCGCAGAAGGGTCGCATGCATCCAGTTGTTGGTGAAGATATGGGCTGCCTTTTTCTTCCAGCGTCTGTGTCAGCCGGGCCAGGGTGTTTTGACACGCCGGCCTGGAACGGAACAGACCGTATAAAAGCGAACGGATATACAGGCCGGTGCCGCCTGCCACAATGGGAATCCGGTTGTTTTGTGTCATGGTATCAATGGTCTGTCCGGCCATCTGTGTGTATTGCGCGGCATCGAAATCTTTTGCCGGATCCAGAAAATCCACCAGATGATGACGTGCTTTCGCCCGTTCGGATGCATCCGGCTTGGCAGTGCCGATATCCATGTACTTGTAAATCTGCATGGAGTCGGCCCCGATGATCTCTCCATTGAATGTCTTTGCCAGAAAGATAGCAAAACCGGTTTTTCCGATCCCGGTGGGACCGCAGACAGTAATGATTTTTTTCATGGATCAACAGTGCCTGTGGTTTTATTCGATAATGGTTGACAATGTTTGACAGATGGTTTTATAACATACTTTTTTAATTAATAACAATTAATAAAAGGAAAATCATTAAGACATATTTAAGACAGTCATCTTAACGTCTGCTGGCTGTTTTGGCTGATATTGTTATATGAATTAAACAGGAGAGACAAAGAATGGAATCAAAAAAAACCGGATCAGTGGTGGTGATCGGCGGCGGTATATCCGGCATGCTCTCGGCACTGGATCTTGCGAACTCCGGATTTTATGTCTATCTGGTGGAAAAAGGCCCGTCCATCGGCGGGGTCATGGCCCAGCTGGACAAGACCTTTCCGACCAATGACTGTGCCATGTGAATAATCTCACCCACACTGGTCGAGGTCGGCCGGCATTTAAACATTGAGTTGTTAACACTTTCCGAAGTTCAGAACATCACCGGTGAAAAAGGCAATTTCCAGGTGGAAATCCTAAAAAAGCCCCGGTATGTCAGAGAAGACCGCTGTATTGCCTGCGGGGCCTGTACTGAAAAGTGCCCGGGCAAATTTGATGACGGGTATAACTCGGATTTGAAAACCCGAACCGCCATTTATGTGGAATATCCCCAGGCAGTACCGTTGAAATATGCCATCAATCCGGCTGCCTGTCTGAAACTGACCAAAGACAAATGCGGGACTTGTCAGGAGGTATGTCCGGCAGATGCCATTGATTACACCATGACTGAAGAGGTCATCACCATCAATACCGGATCCATCATTCTGGCACCCGGTTTCAAGCCGTTTGATCCGTCCCGGTTTGACAATTATCAATATGCAAAATTCGCCAATGTGGTGACTTCCATGGAATTCGAGCGGATCCTGGCGGCCACCGGCCCGACCATGGGACATGTGACCACTTTTCCGAAACTGCCGGCCAATCCCAAAAAGAAAAAAGACAAACTGCTGGCACAAAAACGAAAAGATCCCAAAAAAATCGCCTGGTTCCAGTGCGTGGGCTCCAGAGATGTCAATAAATGCGATAATCCCTATTGTTCCTCGGTCTGCTGTATGTACGCGGTCAAGGAAGCGATCATTGCCAAGGAACATGCCGGCAAAGACCTGGACTGCTCCATCTTTTTCATGGACATGAGAACCCCTGGCAAGGAGTTCGAGAAATACTATCAGGATGCCAAGACCCGGCACGGCATCAATTTCATCCGTTCCCGGGTGCATTCCGTGGTGGAAGATTCGGAAACCGGGGACCTGCACATCCAGTATGTGGATGAAATGGGACAGATTGTCAGAGATACCTATGACATGATCGTGTTGTCCGTGGGTCTTGAAATTTCACAGGAAACCCGGGCGGTTGCCGAGAAATTCAATATTGATCTCACGGAATCCGGATTTGCCAAAACAGGCTCTTTTGAACCGGTGACCACGTCCAGAGACGGTATTTATGTGTCCGGGGTGTTCAACAATCCCAAGGACATTCCGGAATCAGTGCTGGATGCATCAGCTGCCGCCTCTGCCGCCGGTGATGCCCTGGCTGAAGTTAGAAATACCCTGACCAAAGAGATCCCGGCCGTACCGGAAACCAATGTGATCGGTGACCGCCCCAGCATCGGGGTGTTCATCTGTGACTGCGGTTCCAATATCGCGGGTGTGGTGGACTGTCCCCATGTGACCGAATACGCGGCCACCCTGCCCTATGTGACCGTGGCTGAAGAAACCACGTATGCGTGCAGCCAGGATGCCCAGGACAAGATGGTGGAGATCATCAAGGAGAAGGGACTCAACCGCATTGTGGTGGCAGCCTGTACGCCGAAAACCCATGAACCGCTGTTCCAGGAAACCCTGAAGAGCGCGGGCCTGAACAAATACCTGTTTGAGATGACCAACATCCGGAACCAAAACGCCTGGGTTCATAAAAACAATCCGGACATTGCCACGGAAAAAGCCAAGGATCTGGTGCGCATGGCGGTTGCCAAAGCCGGTCTGGCCCAGCCCCTCAAAGAGGAAAAAATCAAGGTCAACGCCTCGGTCATGGTGGTAGGCGGCGGACTGGCCGGCTTGACCGCCGCCAGAAGTCTGGCTTCTCAAGGATATGAAACCCATATTATCGAGAAAAAAGATTCTCTGGGAGGAGAGGCAGTTAAATTATGGAAAACCGCCCAGGGCGAGGATGTACAGCAACACTTGTCCGCCCTGATTCAGGAGGTTCAGTCCAACGACAAAATAGTTGTACATACAAAGACTACCCTGGAAGGGGTGGACGGGTTTGTGGGTAATTTCATCTCAACATTGAAAACCGATGATAAAACCACGGAACTGGAACACGGCATTGCGGTCCTGGCCACCGGTGCCAAGGCCCTGGAAACCACCGAATACGGTTTGGGGCAAGATGAGCGCATCATTCGGACTCTGGATCTGGACAGAATGTTCATGGACAACGACCCGAAACTGGATCAAGTCCAATCGGCTGTGTTCATCCAGTGCGTCGGCTCCAGAGAACCGGAACGCCCCTATTGTTCCAGAGTGTGCTGTACCCATTCCGTCGAAAATGCCATTGCGCTCAAGGAAAAAAATCCCCAGATGGACGTGTTTATTTTGTATCGGGATATCCGGACCTATGGGGAACGGGAACTGCTTTACAAAAAAGCCCGGGAAAAAGGGGTCATTTTCATTCGGTATGACGTCACGGATAAACCTGAAGTGACCGTGGAAAAGGACTATGTGGCCGTGACCCTTAAAGATCATGTGCTTAATCAGCCGGTCACCATTCACGCGGACCTGGTCACTCTGGCCACGGCCCTGGTGCCCAGAAAAGATGAGCGCCTGGCCAATTTCTTTAAAGTCCCCTTGAGTGATGAAGGCTTTTTTGTGGAAAAACACGCCAAACTGGGACCGGCGGAGTTTGCCACGGACGGGGTGTTTGTGGCGGGTTCCGGGCATTATCCCAAACCCGTGAACGAGGCCATCACCCAGGGTCGGGCTGCCGCGTCCCGGGCTTTGACCCTTTTGGCCAAAAAAGACAGCTTGTTCACCTCCGGCACCATTGCCAGCGTGGATGTGCAGAAATGCTCCGCCTGCGGGGTTTGCGTATCCATCTGTCCCTACAATGCCCCGTCATTTTTGACCGAAGGCCGGTTTGAAGGCAAAGCGGATATCAATGCGGTGCTGTGCAAAGGCTGCGGCCTGTGTGTGGCATCCTGCCGATCCGGTGCCATCCATCTGCGGGGATTTGATACCAACCAGATTTTTTCACAGATTTTTGCCCTGGGTGAAACAGCTTAAAGGAGATACAATCACATGACCGAAAAAAATATAAAAATCGTCAGTTTTCTGTGCAACTGGTGCTCTTACGGGGCCGCGGATCTGGCAGGGGTCAGCCGGATGGAGTACCCGGCGGACATCCGGGTGATCCGGATCCCCTGTTCGGGACGCATGAGCCCGAAATTCATTTTATCCGCCCTCAGGGAAGGTGCGGATGCCGTGTGGGTATCCGGGTGACATCCCGGCGAATGTCATTACCTGGATGGTAATTATTATGCACGGAGAAAATTTGCGATGATGGGCAACCTGCTGGAACATATGGGAGTGGATCGGGACCGGATCCATTTTTCCTGGATTTCTTCGGCTGAAGCCACCAAGTTCGTGGATGTGGTCAAGGAAATTTCAGAAAAGGTCAGAGCCCTGGGCCCCAATAAAAAATTTGTCAAAGATTATAACAAATAAAGGTGTGAACTATGGATACCTGTATTGAAAAAATAAGGGCCATTGGTGCGGACCTGCTGGCCAAGGGCACAGTGGAAAAAGTGATCGGATTTGCCGATGGCTCCATTCCCATGGCCACCCGGCCGGTGGCTTTAACCTCTGATAAAGATGTGGGCAAACTGGTTTTCAACTCGGTATGCGGTCTTAACCTGGCCAATTATGTCTCGAAAAACAGCCTGTCAAAAAAAGAGGGAAAAATCGCTGTGGTGGCCAAAGGCTGTGATGCCAGAAATCTGGTCACCCATATCGTGGAAAATCAGATTTCCCGGGAACAGGTCTATATCATCGGCGTGCCCTGCACCGGCATGGTGGACAAACGAAAAATTGCGGCTTTGTTTGAGGATGAAATCACAGGATTTGAAGAAGACGGCGATACGTTGACCATCACATCCGCTTCAAAGACAGAAACGGTGAAGAAAGCGGATGTACTGCGGCACAACTGCCGGGTATGCACCCATCGGAATCCGCCGGTCTATGATGTGATGGCCGGAGACCCCGTGGAAGAACAGACCCTGGATCAGCCTTATGAGGACGTGGACCGGATCGCTGCCATGGATCCGGATGCCCGATGGGCCTATTTTGAAAAACTCACGGAAAACTGCATCCGGTGCTATGCCTGTCGGAATGCCTGTCCTTTATGCTACTGCCCCACCTGTTTTGTGGATGAATCCGGTCCCCAGTGGGTGGGTAAAGGCCAGAACGATACCGATGTCGCCACATTTCATTTCCTGCGGGCCTTTCACTGCGCCGGCCGGTGCACGGACTGCGGGGCTTGTGTGGAAGCCTGCCCCATGGGGATCAATGTCCGGGATTTCACGCGCAAGCTGAACAAGGACGCGTTGGAACTGTTTGGATGGGAAGCCGGCCTGGATCTGGACAAACGGCCGCCGCTGGATGTTTACAGCCCCAATGATCCCAATGATTTTATCAAGTAAACAAAAAGGGTATGAATATGAATTTCATTACAATTGATAAAAAAGACTGGGCCCCGGGGGTTGATCAATCCAGGAAAACCTATCGGGTCTATGGTCCGGTTGAAGATAAGAACGGCTGCCAGATCAAGCCTCTGGCACCGGATATGCAGCCAAAAATGGATGCCCCTGTCACGGTCATGTCTGCCAAATCCGTGCTGTTTCCCCAGACCGAAAAAATATTGACCGCCACTCTGGATGAATCAAAAGAGGATCATCATGTCATGAAACCGGTGGAAACCGATGACATGCCCCGGGTGGTTTTGGGCATCCGGCCTTATGATGCCAAAGCCGTACACCTGGTAAAGCTTAATTTTGACAATCCGGATTATAAAGACCCATACTGGTGTGCGGCGTATGACGCAACCACATTTGTGGG
The DNA here is from genome assembly GCF_000350545.1 of Desulfotignum phosphitoxidans DSM 13687. Classification (GTDB taxonomy): domain Bacteria; phylum Desulfobacterota; class Desulfobacteria; order Desulfobacterales; family Desulfobacteraceae; genus Desulfotignum; species Desulfotignum phosphitoxidans. The sequence continues at coordinate 293,855 of NZ_APJX01000005.1, read as the reverse complement.
GTTGGGCGTGACCCGTCCCGGGCCGTGTGATTTTTCAACGGCCGTGGGAAGCGGACCGTTCAGTGAAGAAGGCCTGGACGTACTCATGGCAGATATGGATGACAAATATCTGGCCAAGATTTTGACGGAAAAAGGCGAAAAATGGGCCGCAGCCTGTGGATTCGCTACGGCGGCAGACCCCAAAGAAAGCCAGGTCCTTTTCGATGTCCTGAAAAAAGAAGCGGAAAAACAGATCCAGGCGGATGTCAATACGGACAAGCTGGCCCAAAAAACCATTCTGGATCTGTATGACGCGCCTTTCTGGGATGAGGTGGCATTTTCCTGCATCAACTGCGGGACCTGTACCTATGTCTGCCCCACCTGCTGGTGTTTCGACATTCAGGACGAGACCCGGCACAACACGGCCGTGCGGTTCCGCAACTGGGACACCTGTATGTCTTCGTTGTTCACCCATCACGCCTCCGGCCACAACCCCAGAGGCACCAAGGTCCAGCGGGTCAGACAGCGGTTCATGCACAAGCTCAAGTATTTTCTGGACAAGTATGACCAGGGAATCATGTGCGTGGGATGCGGACGGTGTGTGGCTTCCTGCCCGGTGAACATCGATATCCGGGAGGTGTGCAACCGGATGAACGATTACGAGACAACCAAATAGCGAACATCAAGGAGAATTCACATGGAAAACCCCTATTTGCCGTATCCGGTTCGCATTGATGATATTGAAGTGGCAACGGAAGATAAATCCCTTAAAACGTTTACTTTTGTATTTGTAAACCCGGAAGATGAAGAAAAGTTTGCCTATAAAGCCGGCCAGTTTGCTGAACTGTCCATCCCCGGCGTGGGTGAAATTCCCATCGGCATTGCCTCATCTCCGGTGGAAAAGGGATTTGTCAAATTCACGGTCTTCCGGACCGGTGTGGTCACCACCCATCTTCACAACATGAAGAAAGGGGATCTCATGGGCATCAGAGGACCTCTGGGCAACTGGTATCCCTGGGACAAACTGGAAAACAAAAATGTGGTCATCATCGGCGGCGGATTTGCCTTCACCACGCTGCGGTCCTCCATTGTCTATATGCTGGATCCGGCCAACCGGAAAAAATTCAAAAACATTGATGTGGTCTACGGGGCCCGTTCTCCCGGCATGCTGTTATACCGGGAGGAACTGTTTGACTGGGAAAAACGCGATGACATCAACATGCACATCACCGTGGATGGTACGGATGATCCCGACTGGAAGTACCATACCGGGTTTGTGCCCCAGGTAGTGGAGGACAATGCACCGGTTGCCGATGAAGACACCTACGCCATTGTGTGCGGACCGCCTATCATGATCAAGTTCACCCAGCCGGCATTGACCAAGTTGGGGTATCAGCCCCATCAGATTATCATGTCTCTGGAAAACCGGATGAAGTGCGGCATCGGTATGTGCGGACGCTGCAATATCGGCAAGGAACTGGTGTGCAAAGACGGACCGGTGTTTACACTGGAAGAGATCAACCAGACTCCGAAAGAATATTAAATTCAAAGGAGTTGGCGTTTAATTTTTTATGTTTCAATATGATTCTTTATTGACAAGGACAGGTCGCTGAGATATGTTTAGTTTTCAATTATCGAGGCTGACCTTAAGAAGCCAAGACAGGATATGTCTTAATGTGATAGAAAAAAACAATTTACAGGAGGAAAGTTTACATGGCAACAATTGAATTTAACGGGAAAACATTTGAAGTAGATGAGGATGGGTTCCTTCTTGACTACAATTCCTATTCAGAAGAATGGGTGGAGTATGTGAAAACCCAGGAAGGGATTGAGGAAATGACCGATGAGCACTGGCAGCTGGTAAAAGTGCTCCAGGACTATTATGAGAAAAACGGGATTGCTCCCATGGTCCGGGTTCTTTCCAAACTCACCAAGTTCAAGCTCAAACACATTTATGAGCTGTTTCCCTCCGGCCCCGGCAAAGGTGCCTGTAAAATGGCTGGTCTTCCTAAACCGACCGGGTGCGTATAAGCCGCTGGTTGATTTGATCGATTTTTAAAGGCCCTGTTTTTACAAAAACAGGGCCTTTGTCGTTTACAGTTCCTGGGATCCGGTTTGCTTAATTGTCGGTTTTATTAAGCCTGATCCCCTCCCGGCCCCAAACCTTTCTACAGGATCGATACATGACTGCCATCAGCGAGACCGACAAAACCATTCTCAACCTGATTCAGCTGGATTTTCCCATTGATGCCCGTCCGTTCAGGGTTCTGGCGGAGAAACTGGACCTTACCGAGGAAGAACTCATCGCGCGTATTCAGGCCATGAAGGATTTACAGGTGATCCGGCGTATCGGCGGTAATTTCAGCCCGGATCGTTTAGGTTATTATTCCACCCTTTGTACGGCAAAGGTGCCGGAAAAAAAAATCGATCTGTTCACCCGCACTGTCAATATGTATGCCGGTGTCACTCACAATTACATGCGGGACCATGAGTTCAACATCTGGTTCACATTCATCGCCCCTTCCCGGGATCAGATCGCTGAATCCTTAGAAGAGATTTCCCGCCAGACCGGGGTTTCCCCCATATTGAATCTTCCCGCCACCCGGGTATTTAAAATTTCCGCCAATTTCAAGCTATGAAACCGGTGACCCTTTGTCTGGCCATCGTTACCTGCTTGTGTAACCGATTTAAAGACAATCTGAACGCCTGTTGCGATATTATTTCAACCGCGGCCCGCAAAGGCGCGGATATGGTGATTTTTCCGGAAATGACGCTTACCGGGTATGGCACGGATCATCGGTTTTCCAAACAAGTCCCACCCATGGATTCCCAAGTGATCCAAACTTTTGCCCGGCTGTCTGATCAACTGAATCTCGCGATTCTGATCGGTCTGGCTGAAACGATCAATGAGCGGATTTACGGGTCTCATCTGGTATTCATCCCCCATACCCCTTACGGCAAATATCAGAAACTGCATATTGCGCCCAATGAACAGGGAATTTTCACGCCCGGCACCCGAATTCCGGTATTTGCGCATGGCGGAGTCAAATTCGGCATCCAGCTGTGTTATGATGCCCATTTTCCGGAACTGTCCACGGCCATGGCATTGCAGGGGGCGGATCTCATTGTTTTGCCCCATGCGTCTCCCCGGGGGAATCAACAAGACAAATTTACTTCCTGGATGCGGCACCTGCCGGCCCGGGCATTTGACAATGGGGTGTTTGTGGCGGCGGTGAACCAGACCGGGGATAATGGGGCGGGATTGGAATTTCCCGGTCTGTCCGTGGTGATCGGACCGGACGGGAAACTGATCTCCCGGTCTTTACCCAAAAATAATCATCTGCATGTTGTCACTTTGGACCCGAAACAGCTGGCACATGTCCGGTCTCATCGTATGCGGTATTTTCTGCCTCACCGGCGCAAGGATCTGTTCCCGATTATTGGCTGACCTGCATCCGCCGATTCTGGATATAGGCGTCCCGGATCGCCGCATAAGGATCCAGTGCCGCTTTTTTCATGCTTTCATAGTCACCGATACGAAAAGATGTCCGGTTGATGATGTCCAGGACATCAAGTCCCAGTTCCAGTTCCCAGGGCGAGACATAGTCGATGGGGTCCAGCACGAAATAATCTCCGGCCATGCCGATGGCATCCCGAAGCGTGGATGGACCCAATACCGGTAAAACCAGATAAAATCCTTCCTTGATGCCATAGGTTCCCAGCGTCTGGCCCAGATCTTCTTTTTGGGTATGCATATCCAGGTATTTCTGGGCCACCTGGTTGAACCCCAGAATTCCGGCAGTGGAGTTAACCAGAAAAATTCCAAATTCATCCGAGGCCTGTTCCAGTTTCCACTGCAACAGGTTGTTTACAAACCGGATAGGAAACATCAGATTATGGAAAAAATTGCGGATCCCCTTTCGGGCCGGTGTGGGCATCACGGTTTTATACCCGGTGGCAACGGGTTTGAGTACATAATAATATAAGTTATCGTTGACCACATACATGGCATAATTAAAATAAAAAAATGGATCCGCCACAGGGGCGACGGCCTTACCGGCCGGTCCTTCTTCAAAAAAATCATCTTCAAAAAATGAGTCGGATGACGGGTCGGTCTTCGGTTCACTGGGCTGCACGCTAGCTTGATTTTCGGCAGAAGGCGACTGGGACCATGCCGGCGGTGATACCAGACCGATTAATACACAGATTCCCAGAATGAGTATCCATTGATATTGATTTATGTGTTTCATTTGACCTGTTTCCCTGGTATGTGTGAAATATGGTTGTCAGTCTCAAGGAGAATCATTGTTGAAAATGAATTTTTTTATCAATGATTCAATATCCAGAGCGGATTCGGTATTTTCAATTTCAGCGTCTTCAGCCAGCATAAAATCGGACCCGCCCGGCAGGATTTCAATGAATTTTTCACCAATGATTCCCGCAGTTCTGACGGAAGCGATACTGTCTTCTGAAATTTCTATTTGACTGTCAATTTCCATTGTTACCTTTGCCACCAGATGGTCTGGGTCAATGGCAATATCAGACACATTTCCGACCCGAACCCCTGCCAGGTCCACAGATGCTCCCGTTTTCAGGCCGGAAACCGAAGAAAAATAGCCATGAATGGTATACCGGTCTTTGAAAAATCGGGAGAATTCCCCCACAACCAGAAACAGATACCCGGTGCAGATAACGGTGATAATGACAAAAAAACCCACATAAAAATCACGTTTTCGATCGGTCATACAACATTTCCCTTCCTCTGATAAATGCACACGCAGTTTCATGTTCACATGCCATGATTTCCTGCCGGGTTCCTTTGAAAACAATCTTTCCTTCATCCAGCAGCGCGATCTGTTGTGCCAGATCAAAAATGTCCGGAATATCATGGCTGACGATCACGGCGGTAAATCCGAATTGTTTCTGAAATTCGCGGATCAAATGGTGTACGTCATTTTTGCGTATCGGGTCCAGGCCTGTGGTGGGCTCATCAAACAGAATCAGTTCCGGATCCGTCACCAGAGCTCTGGCCAGGGCCACCCGTTTGCGCATGCCGCCGGACAGTTCAGACGGATATTTATGATCAATGCCCTCAATACTCAACCGGGCCATGCGGTCATGCACTTTTTTCCGGATTTGTTCAACCGTCATTCGTGTGGTTTCCGTCAGCGGCAGTGCAATGTTTTCAAATGCCGTGAGAAAATCAAACAATGCGTTGTCCTGAAACATGTAGCTCATGTTTTTTTTAAACTGCCTGGCCTGTTTGCTGGAAAGCCGGTTCAAGGACTTACCCTGGATCAGCACGTCTCCTTCATCTTCTTTAACCAGGCCCACGATATGTTTGAGGAGAACTGATTTGCCGGAACCGCTCTTGCCGATCACCACGGTGACGGTTCCTTTGTCTATGGACAGATTGACCCCTTTGAGAACTTCCAGGTTGCCGAATCGTTTATATACGTTTTTGAATTCAATAAAAGGCTGGGTCATAGCTCTCATACCAGAAAATAAGTGATCGCATAATCAAAGATCAGAATCCAGATGCACGATTGCACCACAGCGCTGGTGGTGGCCAGAGAAACTCCTTTGGCACCGGTTTGCCCCTGATTGTTCATGTGGGCGAAATATCCCCGGTAACAGCAGATGGTAGCGACCACCAGGGCGAATACAAAGGATTTGATAAATCCGCCCCAGATATCTATCATTTTGACACTCTGGATCACTTTGTCCATGTAAACGGTTTCATTGATTCCCATTAACAGGGAACCGGATAAAAATCCACCGAATATACCCACCACATCAAAAAAAGCCGTCAGCAAAGGAAAACTGATCAGAGCGGCCAGGATTCTCGGGCTGAAAATAAACCGGACGGGATTGATCTGCATGGTGACCAGTGCATCGATCTGTTCGGACATGCGCATGACACCGATTTCAGCCGTCATGGCCGATCCGGCCCGGGCAGTAATCATGATGGCTGTCAGAACCGGGCCCAGCTCGCGGATCAGGCTCAGGGCCACGGCCGCTCCCAGAGCCGCTTCCGATCCAAAGTCCACCAGTGAGTAATAGCCCTGGAGTCCTAAAACCATGCCGGTGAACAAGCCGGTCAAAAGAATGACAAACAGGGATTTTGCCCCGATAAATCCGATCTGATCCAGGGTTTTGTTCCCTTGAAACGGCAAGACCGCGATCTGCCGGATTCCGGCAAGAAAAAACCGGATCAGACGTCCCGTGGATTCAATATAACTGGAAAAAGGACTTCCAATGGTTTCTATTAATCGGGTGATCATAATCTTAAGGCTTATACCTGAATCAACTTTAAAAAACAAGAAATAGAAAAAACAAGAATATTGGATTGACACAAAAGCCAAAAAACAATACCTATAATTGTATTACACAATGAAACAGCCAGAATAATTCTTTATTTGAAAAGAGAACATGAATGATATAATTGCGGGAATCGATGTTGGATCTGTGTCTGTCAGTATGGCAGTGATTGACGGGAAAAAAACACTTCTTCACAAAGCCAGTACCTTTCATCAGGGGGATGTCAAAGCATGCCTCACCCGGTTGCTGTCCCATGAGGTGATGCAGTCGGTGACACATGTGGCGGTCACGGATGCCACGCCCGGATTTGTTTTCTGCCATGAACGGTATGATGACCAGGTGGCGCTGATCCGGGCCGCCAAATTCCTTTATGGCCAATCGTTTGATGCGTTGCTTCATGTGGGCGGCGAAAAGTTTTCCTTAAGCCTGTTTGATGCTGCCGGAAACTATACCGGGGCCCGGCACAACACCTCCTGTGCAGCCGGCACGGGCAGTTTTCTGGACCAGCAGGCCCGGCGTCTGAATCTGCAAGGATCCCATGAAATCAGTGAATATGCCATGAACAACCGGCAGGGGCGGCCTGACATCGCCACCCGGTGTGCCGTGTTTGCCAAAACCGATTTGATTCATGCCCAGCAGGAAGGGTATAATATTGAACAAATCTGTGACGGGCTCTGTCACGGGCTGGCTAAAAATATCGCCAATACCCTGTTCAAAGGAAAAATATTTACCGGTAAAATTATTTTTTGCGGCGGGGTGTCCCGGAACCGGTCTGTTACAAGATATCTGGAATCTTTGCTGGACCTGACACTGACCATCGATGATTGTGCGCAGATCTACGGGGCACTGGGAGCGGCCCTGTGCCTGGCAGATGAGATATCAAACCGGATGCCGGTCCCTGAAACGTTTGACTCTCCCCGGGCGTTTTTCACAGATACCGTTAAAAAAGACAATTACCGGTATCCCCCGTTATCCCTGACTTTGTCGGATTATCCGGATTTTTCATGTCACAAGACCTATGTCGTGGATAAGGTGGAAGTAGAAATTTATACAGATCCGTTTGAGCTGGATCTGTCGGCCGGTTTTCTGGGCCTGGACGTGGGATCCACCAGCACCAAAAGCATTCTGATCACCAAAGATTTGGTGCCGGTGATCGGATGTTACACCAAAACCGCGTCCCGACCGGTTCAGGCCGTGCAGACGATTTTCAAAGTCCTGGATGACTGGATCACAAGGAACCGGCTGAATGTGACCATCGCCGGATGCGGCACCACCGGATCCGGCCGCCGGATCAGCGGCCGCGTGATCGGTGCGGACCTTGAACCGGATGAGATCACGGCCCATGCCACGGCCGCCGTGAATTTGAACAAGGATGTGGACACCATTATTGAAATCGGTGGTCAGGATGCCAAATTTACCCTGCTCAAACACGGCAGGGTCACGGCATCGGTGATGAACACGGTTTGTGCGGCCGGCACCGGCAGTTTTATTGAAGAACAGGCCGAAAAGCTCATGTGCCCGTTGTCTGAATATTCAGATCAAGCCGAAGGCATCAGTGCACCGGTATCCAGTGACCGGTGCACGGTGTTCATGGAACGGGACATCAACTATTTTTTTGCCGAAGGATTTGAACAAAAAGAAATTCTGGCGTCTGTGCTGCATTCGGTGAGAGACAATTACCTCACCAAAGTGGCCACAGTGGGCAATATCGGCAACTGCATCCTGTTCCAGGGAGCCACGGCCCGAAACCGGGCTCTGGTGGCGGCATTTGAGCAAAAACTGCAAAAACCCATCCATGTATCCCAGTTCTGCCATTTGACCGGTGCCTTGGGGGTCGCTCTGCTGGCCAGTGAACAGGCCATTGAGCACACCGGATTTAGGGGGTTTGATCTGTGGAAAAAAAACATTCCAGTCCGTCAGGAGGTGTGCCAGCTGTGCAGCAATCACTGTAAAATCACGATTGCCGATGTGGACGGCCGGCCCCAGGCGTATGGGTTTTTGTGCGGCAGAGACTATGACACCCAAAAAATGGTTTCACCCGACACCCGCTACAGTATGAAAAAATTAAGAAAACCGCTTTCCCGGCCGAAAACAGGCAATGCCTTTACACCGGATGCGCCTGTCATCGGTATCCCTGCCGCACTTCACCTGTTTGAAGATCTGGTGTTCTGGGAACAGTTTTTTTCGTTGCTGGGCATTAAAACTGTTACCAGTCGCCAATTGAAGCACCCGGTGTCGCTGGGTAAAACCGTGGCCAAAGCGGAATTCTGTGCCCCGGTCATGGCGTTGCACGGTCATGTATCGCACTTGCTGAAAAAAGTGCCCCATGTGTTTCTGCCGTTTTATTTTGAAGATAAATCAACGCAGAAAAAAATCCGGCGCCAGCATTGCTACTACACCCAGTTCATGCCGTCGGTCCTGGCCTGCCTGGATCCCGATGAATCAGACCGGCTGATCATGCCCACCATCAAATATCTGTACACCAGCTTTCACACCAAAATGGCGCTGTACCGGGCGTTGAAGCCGTTGATGCCCCAGGGTCCCATCTCATTTTTCGATATCCATACCGCCTGGGACAAGGCCATGGAATATCGCAAAGATGAACAGGAGCGGCTGGCCGCATTATTCAAAACCCGGACCCGGGATATCAACGGTGTGAAAGTGTTGTTGCTGGGACGTCCCTATACCGTGCTGCCCGATACCATGAACCATCACATTCCCCAGATTTTTGAAAAAATGGGAATCCAGACCTTTTTCCAGGACATGCTGGACACCTCGGAAATGGATCTTTCCCCCATCCGACCGCTGCTGGAGGAAATACACTGGAAATACGCGGCCCGCATTCTGGAATCCGCATATGCCGCCGCTTTGACCGAAGGTCTGTATCCGGTCTATATCACTTCGTTCAGATGTTCTCCGGATGCCTTCGGGGTGGATTACTTCAAGCGGATCATGGAGCAAAGCAACAAACCCTATCTGGTGCTGGAACTGGATGAACATGATTCCAGTGTGGGGTATGAAACAAGGATCGAGGCGGCGGTGCGGGCGTTTACCAACCATTTTCAGGCAACTTCGCGTCCGGCGGCCCGGCCCCTGGATTTTGCGCCGCTGTTTTTTGACCGGCCTGAAGACAAAACCATTATTTTCCCCAACTGGGATGCATTGACCGGACAATTGATCGTGTCCACTTTTAAAAGTGAAGGTCATCGGGCTTTGTTGATGGAAGAGACCCCTGAAACCCTGAAAAAAAGCCTGCTCACCAACACGGGCCAGTGTATCCCTTTGAATGCACTGGCGGCCGGGTTTATTCATACCGTTAAAAAACACCGCCTGAATCCGGCAGATACCGTGCTGTGGCTCAACCGGTCGGATATTGCCTGCAACATCCGCCTGTATCCGTATCATATTCAACAGATTTTCAAACAGGAAGGAAACGGGTTTGAAAAATCCGGGATCTATTTAGGCGAACTGTCTTTGTTTGACATCTCTTTCAAAGCGTCCACCAATGCGTATTTTGCGTACATGTTCGGCGGACTGCTGCGAAGCATCGGATGCAAAATCAGGCCCTATGAAGTCACGCCCGGTGAAACCGACCGGGTGTTGCCCAGGGCCCTGGCCATCATCAGCCGGGCATTTGCCACGGGCGGGTCCAAAGAGCAGGCACTGGCCCAGGCCATTCCCCTGTTCAGGCAGATCAGGACCCGGGATATCGGTACCCGACCCAAAGTGGCGATTTTCGGAGATCTGTATGCCAGAGACAATGAGGTGATGAACCAGGATCTGATCCATTATATCGAGGCCCACGGCGGTGAAGTGATTACCACCCCTTATTACAAATATGTCAAAATCATTGCCGGATCCTATTTCAGAAAATGGTTCAAAGAAGGTAAATATTTAAGTCTGATCTCCAACAAAGCGCTGCTGGTGGCCATGAACACCATGGAAAAAAAATATTACCCCTATTTTGAACCCGTGCTTAAGGAGTCGGATTTAAAAATACCTTCCGCATGTGAAGATGTGCTGGCACAATACGGAATCCAGCCGGAGCACACGGGTGAGTCCATGGACAATATCCTGAAAATCCATCATATCCTCCAGGAACATCCGGATGTGGCCCTTCTGGTGCAGACCACCCCGGCCTTCTGCTGCCCCGGCCTGGTCACCGAAGCCATGGCGGCCCGGCTGGAAGCCACCACCGGGGTGCCCATCGTCAGTATCACCTATGACGTGTCCGGAGGCAACAAAAACAAAGTGATTGTTCCGTTCATCAAATATTTCAAACGCCGTGATCCGGCGTTTCCCTGCAAGGCCACCATTTGAAGTCATTGCAAGACAATTTATTTTTGTGCGCAAGGGGTATATTTTTCAATTGCCTGAACGATAGGGAATAACCGCATAATCACGGCCTCTGGATGTGATGGTCACAGCACCATGCTGGTCGGTTCTGAAAATTCGGATATTGTTTTTTTCATACCGGTTGATGACATCAGGATGGGGAAACCGATACGGGTTATTGAATCCGCAGGATATGACCACGGTTTCCGGGGCCACCTGTTCAAGAAATACACGGGTGGACGAAGACTTGCTCCCGTGATGGGGCGATAACAAAATTCCGGCCGACAGACGGTTGTTTTGGTCTCCTGCCAGCAGACCTTCCCGCCCGGCCTGAATATCTCCCGGAAACAACATGGAAAATTGATCCCATGTCAGTTTAAATACCAGGGAATTGTCATTGACGTCCCATTCAGAATTTACCGACCGGCATTGATAAAATGACAGTCCCGTGTTTTCCCAATTCATCTGATTATTTTCACAATCTGGGATGAACACCGGAATCTTTTTTTTGCGGCAGGCAGCCATGATGCGGTCAAATGCACTATGGGGACTGGTATCCCTGTTTTTAACCAAAGTGCCCACCTGGAAATTTTCCAGAATAAACACCAGACCGTTCATGTGATCGGCATCCGGATGGGTGAGAATGACCACATCCAGGGCCGTGATCCCCTGTTGCCATAAAAAAGGGGCCACCACATACCGGCCCACATCAAATTGCGTGGCGCCGGAAAATCCGCCTCCGTCCACCAGAATCGTCTTGTTTTCAATGGTTTGGATCAATGCGGCATTGCCCTGCCCCACATCTATCACGGTAACGGTCATATGGTCCGGCGCCCCGGATCGTGTCATCATCCTGATTCCATAGATGCTTATGAGGACAACCATGACCCCGGCCATGACCGGTTTTGATTTTTTACCGGACAATGTCCAGAAAACAGCGCCTAAAATCAGATATGCCATGAGTATGTCAACCATGGACCAGGACGGCAGATAAGACCAGGCAAACGGCAGATCGGTCAACCAGGCGGCATACAAAGAACACCATTCAACCAGCCAGGCCGCCCCGGTCAAAAGCCAGGCAGACAGGCCAGGAGCCAGAGGCCAGAACATCAAACTTATCAGACCGGCCGGCAGGCACACAAATCCGATGACCGGCACCAGGACCAGGTTGGCTGGAATCTGAACCAAAGACACCAGGTTGAAATACCCGGCAATCAAAGGAAACGTCCCCAGACCGGCCAAAAGGGTCACGCTGCTGATGGATATCAAAAATTTCAGGGGTTTGGGTGGATTAATTTTCAGGTATTTCTCCATCACTTTCATACCGGCGATGATGAAAAACACAGCAGTAAACGATAGTTGAAACGAGATGGAAAACAACGCCGCCGGGTCTGCAAAAAGAATGATAATGCCTGCAACGGCCAGGGTATTGAAAGGATGGGTTTGTTTTTCCATTAAAAACGAGATCATGAAAATAGCGATCATGATAAACGCCCGCTGGGTGGACGGGGAAAATCCGGAAAAAACCAGATACAGACACAAGGGAATCAAGGTCAGAACGCCTGCGATTTTCCGGGCTTGAGCCGATACCAGCAATCCGGGGAACAACGACAATACCTGATAGAAAAAAAAGAAAAAAATCAGGCTGAGAATCCCCATATGCAATCCAGAAATCGCCAGAAGATGAGCTGTGCCGGCCCTGGCAAACTGATCTCTGAGCACCGGGGGCATATTATGCTTGATGCCGGTGACCAGTGCTGCCAGAACATGGGCCCCGTCCCGGTGATCCAGGCGCGTCATGACAAACGCATAAAATTGATTCCGAATGTTTTCCAAAAACTGGATTCCCCGGGTCCAGACAGACAGGGATGAATCCGTGATTTTTTGAATCTTGCTCACATGGGTGTGAACTGACCCGAAAATACCCTGGCGTTTTAAAAAAGTAAGATAATCAAATGCCCCTGGATTGCCGAAATTCTGGATGGGCCGGATGGGACCGGCAAACCGGATTTGATCATTGAACCGGATGGGGATATCGGATGTTCCATACAGGTTCAAATAGATGCGCCCGGTTGCTGTCAGACGTTTTGAAACCGCAGTATCCTGCGATCCCCGGATTGTCCGGCAGTCCACGATGATCCGGGTTTTATGGGGATATTGCCGGGCAAAGGACTTCACCTGTCCGGTCAAAACAATATCGCGCTGATTATAAAAATTGGATATATGCCCGGCCGGAACAGGGGGAGAATGAATCAGAACGCTTTGATATCCCGACCAGATCCCGGCTGCCAGGCACAGACTGAAAATGATCGTTTTTTTCTCAGAAACCCATAAAACGCATACAACCATTGCCACGCCTGAAATTATGACCGTCCAGACCGGATGGGACAAACCGGACACACTGCCGGCATTTATCCCGGTCATCATGGCCAGAAGGACCGGGACCAGAGGCGGGACCACCGGTTGTGACAACGGTTTCACATGCGCTTATACCTTATGTAAGGGTTGAACCCTTTATTTGATTCGTTTCATATCCGCTCCCAGTGCGGAAAATTTCTCCTCCATGGCTTCATATCCCCGGTCCATATGATACACACGGGAGATCACCGTGGTACCTTTTGCCATCAGGCCTGCAATCACCAGCGATGCACTGGCCCGCAGATCCGATGCCATCACAGGTGCGGCCTGAAGTTCGGGCACTCCTCTGACCATGGCCAGGTTGGCTTGGGAAAGCGTGATGTCCGCACCCATGCGCATCAGTTCATTGGCATGGATGAACCGGTTTTCAAAAATGGATTCATGGATCATGCTCGTACCCCGGGCCGTGCACATCAAGGCCATGAACTGGGCCTGCATATCCGTGGGAAACCCGGGGTACGGCAGGGTCTTGATGTCCACACTTTTGACGGTCTCCCCTCCCCTGACCCGGATCTCATCAGGCCGGGTCTCGATCTGAGCCCCGGTTGCTTTAAGCTTGCTGATCATCCCGCCGATATGATCGGGGTTGCATCCTGTGACCCGCACATCCCCTTGGGTGGCTGCCGCTGCCACCATAAAGGTGCCGGTTTCAATCCGGTCGGGAATCACCGTGACTTTTGCCGGCAAAAGTTTATCCACGCCGTCAATGGTGATCATGGGAGATCCGGCCCCGGAAATATGGGCGCCCATGTCATTGAGCGCATCGGCCAGGCAGACAATTTCCGGTTCCCGGGCTGCATTTCTGAGCACGGTCTGACCTTTGGCCAGGGTCGCCGCCATCATCAGGTTTTCCGTGCCTGTGACCGTGGGGGTGTCAAAATAGATGTCACTGCCGATCAGCCTGTCCGCCCGGGCCTCGATATAGCCATGATCAATATGAATGTTTGCCCCCAATGCTTCCAATCCGGTCAAGTGCATATTCACGGGCCGGGCCCCGATGGCGCATCCCCCGGGCATGGACACCTTGGCATGGCCGAACCGGGCCACCAGCGGTCCCAGCACCAGAATGGAGGCCCGCATTTTGCGCACCAGGTCATATTCCGCCTCGATTTTGTGAATGCCGGATCCATCCACGGTCATGACATGGTCGTCAAAAGTGCACCGGGCTCCCAGATCTTCCAGCAGAAGCTTGATGCTTTTGATATCCATTAAATGCGGTACATTGAAAAATTCACACGTGCCGTCCACCAGGATGGCGGATGCGATAAGCGGCAATGCCGCATTCTTGGCTCCGGAAATGGTCACCTCGCCTTTTAGTTTTCTGCCGCCGTTGATCTGTATTTTATCCATAATTTATGTCATCTTTCAAATGGTCATTGCCTGTAAATAATTATTATACTCACAGGTTTTTATTGTTTTACAATCCCTGTTTCCGGGTTCTCAAAAAAGCATCCACCGCTTCAATCAGAACGCTGTCAACCGATGTCTCATTTTCACCGGCATAACGTTCAATCCGCTCAACCATTCGGCAGGGCAGCTCGACTGTAAAATTCTGGGTAGGATCAGCGCATTCGTTGGTGTTTATGTCTTGGGTCATTATGTGTCCTTTCGGTCATTTTAAGATTCAGCATTTTCAATGCGTCCTTTCCGGATCAACTGCTCCTGAAGTAATTTTAGTATCTGATTGTAATACTTGAGCAGGCTTTAAACAAAAATTTAAGAAGAATTCTTTCCAATTAAGAGGTGACAGTAAAATTGTAGAAATGTCTATTCATAATAATCCGGTTTGCTAATTTGAAGCCAGTCGATGGCCCTTGCTGAAATATTATTTTCCGGATATATATCTCCTCTTTCGTAATCATATTTATTGCCCTTCTCATCAAAACACAAAAAGGGTTTCATCTCATCTGGGTTAAGCTTGATTTTGGATTGTAATGTTTGAAAGTCTTCTGCTGTCAATTTCTTTTGAAGTTCATCAATGAAAAACGGGTTTAGATTAATCACTGAAGGCCACTGGCCATACAAAATATAAAACCTTTCAAGTGCCATAACAAAACGTATCCAGTTTTTTGATTCACCATTAGGCATTATAATTTTTCCTCAATGACAAATGAAAAAAATTAATCTTTCCATAGCACGCTTTTACTATCAGAGTGCTTGTGATAGTCAGCCTCTTATGACTTTTGATAGATGGTCAATGCCAGAAGCATCAAAAGGTGTCTTGTACAACTCGTTTACGAGCCACAAACCGCTTTTAACAATCTTATGTTTTGGAGAGGAGTTACCAAGCCATTCTTTTGATGCTTTGCAGCCCTCACACCGAGAAACGGTAGAAATCATCTTTGACTCGATTTGTAATCTTTCTTCCTTCTCAGTTACTTCAAATACGCTAAACGAAAAATTGTTTTGAATGTACCGACTGACTTGCGCTTCTATGCTCTTTTGATAGCCAAAATCAATAAATGATGAGTATTTATTTTTTGCTTTTCTTGTTGTTAGATTTATCTCCCAGGTTTCGATAAAAGGATCATTGTTTCGGTTTAATAATGCGCGGCCAATATTCTTTCGAAAGATGCTTCTATCCTTATTTTCATTGAAAAAATGCTGCCTTAGTCTTGAACGAAGCTGATTCGCCCCTGTATGAGTGCCAATCCTTACAATTCTTTTTCCGCCATGCCCTTCCTCTCCCACCTCAAATAAGCAGTAAATTCCATTAGAAGGAATTTTTGATTCGTCAAATGGAAAACCATGCCTTTCAAGACCTTGCATTAGGTCATGGAGTTTTTCACATTCCTTGTTCATATGGTTGGGAAAGTCCGTCCTCTATGGGTTTCCAGTTGTTCTTCCGACTGTGATCGTCCTCGGTGAACAGAGTGGCATCATGCCATCTAAAACCAACATCCTTCCGTTTTGTCCCGTCACGCTTCGACTGTGCCATGTATGTTTTGTAGTTCCGGTCAACAACGTCAGCAAGTGAATCATATTCGTAAATATAAAACTCAGGCAGTCCATCTTCTTCAAGATTTACAAGTACGACAAAAAAGCCGGGATTGTTCCTCTTGGTGGTGATGTTTTTGCCAAGTTTCCAGCCCTGCTTGTTCTGGATTGACCGTGTCTTGACTTGGATTGAGACAGTTTTACTCCCATCCTGTGTGGAAGCTATTACGTCGAACAGCGGGTTGTTCTTTGGGGTGAGCAGTGCAAGGTAGCCACGGCGACAGAGTTCTGCGCAGACGAAGTATTCACCTGCCGTCCCCACAAGGTTGTTTGAAGATGTCAGTGGCATTCTTGTCTCCTGGACCAAAGACAAAACTCGCCAGACTGAATGAATTTGATATTATGGGGTGTAAACTCCCTAATTATAAATCCTGTCATAATCATTTGACTTTGACACAAACATGAGCCGACAGCAAGGACATTTTTTGCGTAAAGTTGACTGAAGAAAGCCCGAGCCAAAACTATAAGTCGATGAATAGAAACATCATTGATAAACAGTATTGGCATGATGCTTTCCCTCTTAGTCCTTTTTAATCCCAGAGCAAGTATCCGATCATAAATCGAAGAGTCATTTGATCACATTGCGGGCATCTGTAATTTCCATCGGTTAATATCAAATCTCTGCCGAGTTGCTTTTCAACATTCCAACGTATCACAACATTTTTTCCAGTTTCACCTGCCAATGTGGGGTCATCATATGGAATGATCTTGTTTGTCTTGCAGTGAGGGCATGTCATTTGCCTGTCAAGCAGATTGGCCTCCACAACTGCATTACAATTCCCGCAGAAGCAGGGAAAATAGCATGTAGTCATGAAATTATTCATACCCCCACCGATCATAATTTCAGTGTTTTGTCCGCATGGACAAGTTGCAGTGACTGAAGATCCCATTTGTTGCCTCCTCACACGATCTTATTCGTTGGCCGTTCTATCATTTGCAGACGGGCACAGATCCTTCATGTAACATCCACTGCATTGTGTTTTCTTCGGTCTACACCAGTTTCGGCCGATTTCCCACGCGGGGAAATCCATCAGGCCGGGAAAATCTGGATGCAGTCCTCTTGCTCTGAAAATGAGTTGATCTACAGTCGCGTCCATTGGCGTAAGTCCCAACCTGCCGAACACACGTCGAACGTGTACGTCTGCCGAGATGTCGATTGAGTAGTGGTCAGCGAACTCAATCTTGAATTCTCGTGCGAGGATGTTTGCGTCCATGGTAGCAATCTTGGGGCCAACACCTTCGAATTCAAGAAAACGGTAGACAGCAGTAGCGCTGGATGGTTTGTCCTGCCAGATGCGGGAAGCGTCTGATTCGTATTGATCTGCTATCCGTCGGATTGCTTTGAAAAAATATCCCGACATGATATCTACGAATCGGTGAAGTGGTTCTGGTTCTAACATCAGGCGTTGGATGTCAGATTCAGACTGCCGAACCAGTGTTTCCATGGAGAAGCTACCAAGCTTTTCTTTGAACCGATAGGGAATGAGCCATGCACGCTCTGCTTTGATCTGGCGGTCCATGATGGACGCGAGGACGAATGCGTGCGGGTGATCGGTCAGGTCATTGAGCAGATAATCGGCTGCATCGTCTTTCGTGAACCGAACCAATTCGAGCGGCGCATGGAAGAGTATTTTGCCGTGCTTGACAAGTCGATCACATATGCGGTTCTCATTCATCAGGGTTTCTGTCAATAATTCAATGCGTAATTCCGATTATCCTGTAAATTTGAAATTTGAATATTATTTGACAACAATACCTCCGAAATAAATTATAATTATAGTGACTCTAGTATATCGGTCTCCAAATCTCAACCATACTTTGCAACTACCACTGATTCAATTCAAATTCAACCATTCTTTCGTTATTCCTGTACCATTCAATTCAAATTTGCCTGAAATCGTTTTTAATCATCACAATTGACAAATAGATGAAGGTGTGTATTGATACACATTATGGATAGCCGAAAAATCATAAAAATATTGAAACAAAATGGGTGGTGTGAAGTTACCAAAGCCGGATCTCACATACAATTTCGGCATCCTGAGTTAAAAGGGCGTGTAACAGTGCCACACCCGAAAAAAGACATACCGACCGGCACATTAAAGAGTATTGCGCGCCAATCGGGAATAAAATTCATGTGAGGTGATACCATGGTTAACTATATCGCTGTTGTCCACAAAGAACTTGATACTGATTTCGGGGTCTCATTTCCTGACTTTCCCGGATGTATTACAGCAGGGAAAAATGTTGATGAAGCCAGAGATTCGGCCCAGGAAGCACTTTCTCTGCACGTTCAGGGAATGATCGAAGATGGTGATCCATTACCTGATCCTTCAACGCTTGAAGAAATCATGGCTGATATCGATTATGCCGATGGGGTTGCCTATTTGGTGGTGGCATTGCCTGATACCAAATCACGCACAGTAAGGATTAATATTACCATCCCTGAGATGACGCTGAAACGGATTGATGCGGCAGCGAAAAAAAAAGGGATGTCAAGGTCCTCGTTCCTTGTTCATGCCGCACAGAATGTGATTCATACAAACAAAGGTCTCACAACAAATCGTTAGGGATCTCTGAACCATAAAAAAAAAGGGGCACAACCGTGATTGCAGCCCCTTGATTTTGTTTGGTACCTGGGACGAGAATTGAACTCGTACAGCCAATTTGGCCGAGGGATTTTAAGTCCCTTGCGTCTACCAGTTCCGCCACCCAGGCATAATTTTCCAGATGTTTATCGCATTTCCCCATACTTTTCAAGACCAAATTCAAGAAGGGGAAATTATCAGTACAGTCACAAAGCCTGACTAATCACATGTCCCCGATTGGCAGCCCTTTCAGTACCATGTCAAACCAAACGTATCGGAAATACCAAATTTTGTATTTCCGATATTTTCAAAAAGAAATCTTAGCATACATGCTTCCAAACCATTGCCAATCAGGGGATTTCAGATTTTTCGAGAAGGTTCATGGAACATGACCTATCGATATTTTTTCATCCACCCAAGGCATGGGTCATTTTGTCAGCCCATCAAAAAAAATGATCAGGGCTTATTTCTGGCGGAAACCCCCTTATACCAGCTGTTTCCAGCCTGATCAGATGGTTGAAGAAAACAGGAGTGTCAGAAATACAAAAATTTGTATTTCCGACACTCTTCAAATGATACATGCCGGTATCCCGCACAGGTAAAGGGATTCGCTTGAAATAAACAATCTGGTGTACCCGGCATTTTCACCTGAGACTCTGTGCCTGACTCGTCTGCAAAAATAGACTGCATCGTCAAATTTTGCTGCCGGCTCAGAAAATCATATTTCATCATTTTCACTTCGACTGTCCAGGTCTTTCCCTGTTGAGACCTCATGATTTGTAATGATATCCTAAAACAAATGACCTTGAAAAATTTCCGGTATCGGATAATTATCTGCAATTACGTTCTCACCCCTCAATAATTCACCCGCTACTGCTCAGTCGTTTAAGGTAAAAATCACATTAAATTTTTGTCGATATCCATTTTCCCATGCAAAATACCAATGATATCAATATAACTATCTGAGATCAGATAGAAGATGATGTGTTTTTGTGCAGGAAAGGAATAATATCCAGGAGCAATTTCAGGTCGTTGTCTTCCAAGTTCCGGATTGGCTGCAAGTTGATTAAGCGTGTCCTCAATATCTTGAAGATATTTTTCAGCTTGTTTCTCACCCCAGGTTTCAACAGAATAATTCCAGATTTCTACAAAATCCGATTTTGTTGTAGGAGTGAGACGGTATTTACGCATTCCTGACCTCAGAAACAATTTCGCTTACGGATTGCGCAACAAATTTTCCCTGTTTAGCCTGCTTAGCACCAATTGATAAGCGTTCTTTTAACATTTCAAGTTTCATGTGCTGTACCAATTCTTCATTTTTTTCCCAGAACCGCAAAGCATCCCGAATCACTTCACTTGCATTGTTATAATAACCTGATGCGACTTTTTGTTTAACCCTGGTTTCAAGCTCAGGTGTTAGTGAGATATGCATAGTACCCTCCTCGTATAAACAACTACACACCACAATAACAGAACTACAAATATTGTCAATCTTTGTAAATTCTCATTGCGTTCAAATGTGTTTTTCATTTCGTCGCTATAAATAAAGGCTAATTGCATCATCATGCCTCAAAGCTTTGATTAGAAAAAATTTCCATGAAAATACTGTCAATTTTATGAACCATCAGGGTAAAAACCATGTTCCAGCCTAACATCGGGCTGGACAAAGATGCGCGGAAAAAGCGCCTGCTCACCTGTCAGCCCGGGCTTTAAAATCGCCCGCTTTCAGAAATTTTATCAGGAATCGAAGACCCCACATTATGTCGATTATTCTGGGGTGGCTGGATTGATTTTCTGCCTCAGAATTTGTTCTATCAGTAATGGCTTTTAGGCCAGGCTAACAGTCAAAAATATCCTCAGCGCCTGTTGTGCGGAATGAGATGAGATGATCTTCAATATACAGCTGTGGGACAGTTCCGGTCATCTGCTGCACGGTTGAGCCTCTGGCGGGGTCTTGCTGCCGGGCTGTCGGAGCCTGTGGATTCCAGGCCGGAAGCAAGACCCCGCCAGAGGCGGCATCCCTGCCAAAAACGTCTGCATGGCCTTACATCCGGTCTTGTTCCCGTCCTGCCGCAGCTCCCCTGCCCGTTTCCCGAGGATGGTGGTGTTTCACAAATTCCAGGGTATACAAGGCCACCCCGGCCCAGATGAATGCGAACGTGACCAGGCTGTGGATGGAAAACGGTTCTTTGTACACAAACACCCCCAGTGTAAAGGCAATGGACGGGGCCAGGTACTGAAGAATGCCGATGGTGGACAGCTTGAGCCGTTTGGCGGCCGCGGCAAACCACAAAAGCGGCAAAGAAGTGACCACGCCGGCACCGATCATCCACAGGGTGAGTCCGGGATCTTTGAAAAACAAGGAGTCTCCTTTTCCCATCAAAAACAGGATATATGCCAGGGCCGGGACCATCAGAATCAGGGTTTCCACAAACAGGCCGGGCAGCGGCGCCACCTGGATGCGTTTGCGGCAATACCCGTAAAAGGCAAAGGAAATTGCCAGGGTCAGGCCGAACAAAGGCAGTTTCCCATATGCCAGAAGCGAATAGATCACCCCGGTCAGGGCAAAGCCCAGAGAGATACACTGCATGCGGGTGAAGGTTTCGTTGAGCAGCACAAACCCCAGCAGGACGTTGATCATGGGATTGATATAGTACCCCAGGCTGGTTTCCAACACCCGGCCCGAGTTGACGGCCCAGATATAGACAAACCAGTTGGCCGCAATCAACGTGCTGCTGATTGCCAGCCCTTTGACCTGGGCCGGGGATTTGAACACCTGGACCACTTCTTTGCCCCGTTTCTGAACGAATAGGATGACAAAAACAAATGCACAGGACCAGACAATGCGGTGGCACAGAATTTCAAAGGGCTGAGCCGCCTGCATCTGTTTCCAGTAGGCCGGCAGAAATCCCCAGGAGGCAAATGCGGCCAGGCCGAACAATACACCGGATAACGACGGGTTCATTTCAATGTTTCCTTTATGGTTGACCGGCTCAGTGTAGCACGCTGTTTGGGATTGGCAACCCAAAAATTATCTTCAGCCCAAAACCCGGGCATTGTCAAAATCCGGATTTTCTGTTACACCTTCCCTCCATGAAATGGATGGATGAACACAGACTGGTGCTGGCATCCCGATCTCCCCGGCGCAGACACCTGCTGACACAGATGGGGCTGGATTTAGAGATCCTGCCGGCGGATGTGGATGAGACCCCGGCACCCGGTCTGTCCCCGGTAGCCGTGGTCAAAACCCTGGCTGAAAACAAAGCGTGTCATGTGATGCAGCAGCGCAGGCAGGCCTGGGTGCTCGGGGCCGATACCATTGTGGTCAAAGACGGCAGGATTCTGGGGAAGCCGGAAAATCCCGGCCAGGCCGTTTCCATGCTCGAATGTCTCAGTGGTGCCACCCATTCGGTGTTCACCGGATATACCGTGGGCCATCATACAAGGGGTAAAATGATTACCTGTGCCATTGAAACTTCAGTGGTGTTCAAGGCTTTGACAAAACAGGAAATTCTCTGGTACACTGGCACCCATGAACCCTATGACAAGGCCGGGGGATACGCCGTTCAAGGGCTGGGCGCGTTCATGGTCAAAGAAATCCGCGGCTCCTGGGCCAATGTGGTGGGCCTGCCGGTGTGCGAAGTGATACAGACCCTGGTCTCTTTGGGGGCGATACAATTTCAAGGACAAAAGTCATGACAAGCATCCGAGACAACCTGGCTGAGATCCAGGAAAAAATACACACGGCGGCCGCTAACTGCGGCAGAAATCCGGCGGACATCACCCTGGTGGGGGTGAGCAAAAAACATGGGACAGAAAAAATGCATCAGGCCATTGACGCCGGTCTCACCGATCTGGGGGAAAACTATATCCAGGAGGCCGTGGACAAAATCGATGCCATCGGCCGACAGGCGGCCAGGTGGCATTTTATCGGTCATCTTCAATCCAACAAAGCCCGGTTTGCAGTTCAGTATTTTGATCTGATCCACACAGTGGACAAACTCAAGCTGGCCAAAGAGATTGATAAACAGGCCAAAAAAATTGAAAAACGCCAGAAAATCCTGCTCCAGGTGAATATCGCAGAAGAAGAAACCAAATCCGGGGCCGGGGCCCATGAGGTCATTGATCTGGCCGGGGAAGTAATGAAATTTGAGCATCTTGAACTGCACGGGCTGATGTGTATGCCCCCCTATTTTGATGATCCCGAACATGCCCGGCCCTATTTCAGGCATCTGGCAAAGATCCGGGAACAGATGCTGGATGCCGGTGTGGACAAAAATGCCATGACTCATCTGTCCATGGGCATGAGCCATGATTTTTCCGTGGCCATCCAGGAAGGGGCCACCCTGGTTCGGGTGGGCACGGCCATTTTCGGTACCCGGTCATGAAGCTGTTGCTGCACACCTGCTGCGGGCCCTGCTCCATTTATCCGTTGCAGGTGCTCCGAGAAATGGACATCCAGGTCATGGGATTTTTTTATCGGCACAACATCCATCCCTATACGGAATGTCTTAAAAGAGAAGATACCTTACGTCAATATGCGGATGATCAGGGGATGAAAATGATCTGGCAGCCGGATTATCAGCTGGAAAATTTTTTACAGTCCGTGGTTTTCAGAGAAAAAGACCGGTGCCGGTACTGTTACCATGCCCGGCTTTCTGCTGCGGCCAAAATTGCCAGAAAAGGAAAATTTGATGCGTTTTCATCCACCCTGCTCTACAGCAAGTTCCAGAATCATTCCCTGATACAGGAGATCGGTGCGGCCGTGGCAAAAGAGACCGGGGTGGATTTTTTCTACCATGATTTCAGGCCGGGCTGGAAACAGGCAATTGAGGAATCAAAAGCCCTGGGTATGTACCGGCAGTCCTACTGCGGCTGCATCTACAGTGAAAAAGACCGGTATTTCAAACCGGCAAAAAACAGTTCAACTTAAATGGCGACAGAATAATATTCAAGTCTATCAGGGTCCTGGCTTTCTGATCTGGTTGATCATGGACACCAGGCGGCGGTCGGTTTGATGGAGCCGGGCCGCCAAAACCGTGAACAGATGTTTGGCCACCTCCGGGTATTTCTCGATCACCTCTTCCAGTTTGTCACCGGGAAACCGTTTGATTTTGGAACGTCCCTTGGAAATGATGGACGCGGACCGGGCATCCCTGGTAATGGCGGCCATCTCACCGAAGTATTCCCCCGGCTGGGTGATTTCGGCAATTTTTTTGCCCCCTTTCACCACATACACGGCCCCCTGGATCAGTTTGAAAAAATCGATATCCGTGTTGTTTTCCCGGATGATCACATCCTTGTCCTCATAGCTCTCCAGATCCGGATTCACCAGATAGGCAGGGAGCGATTCCTTGGTAATTACGGTTTTTTTCACCACTTCATCAAAAGAGGTTTCCCCGGCTATGATCTTGTGAAGTCCGGCATCTCTCAATGTAACCATGCCTTCCTGAACCGCCACCTTGCGCAGCTGGTCCTCGGACACCTCCGCACTGATGGCCTTGGCCACCTCATCGGTCACTTCCATGAGTTCATACAGCCCGACCCGGCCTTTGTGCCCGGTGCCGTTGCAATGGGGACATCCGTTGGGCCCCATGATCTTGAGTTCCGGAATCTCTTTTTTTGAAAACCCTTCCGCCTCCAGCATAACCGGGTCATATCCCGTGACTTCTTTTTTACATTCCGGGCACAGCCGCCGGGCCAGGCGCTGGGACAGCACCATGGTCACGGAAGCCGCCAGCATATACGCAGGAATACCGATATCCACAAGCCGGCCGATGGTGGAGGGACAGTCATTGGTATGCAGGGTGGCAAACACCAGATGGCCGGTCATGGCCGCTTTGATGGCGATCTCCGCGGTTTCCAGATCCCGGATCTCCCCGACCATGATAATGTCCGGATCCTGCCTCAGAAACGCTTTTAAGGCTGCGGCAAAGGTCATGCCCACTTCTTCTCTCACCGGCACCTGGTTGATGCCTTTGAAGTTGAATTCCACGGGGTCTTCGGCCGTGAGAATCTTGATGTCATCCTTGTTGAGCCGGTTGAGAATGGAATACAGGGTGGTGGTTTTTCCGGAACCCGTCGGGCCAGTGACCAGCAGCAGGCCATAGGGACGGGAGATGCACCGCTTGAGCATTTCAAAGGTGGTGGATTCAAATCCCAGGCGGGTCAGGTCGATACTCAACGCACTCTGATCCAGAATACGCATGACAATGCTTTCCCCGAACAGGGTGGGCAATGAGGACACCCGGAAATCCACTGATTTTCTTTTGCCTAAACGCAGTTTGATGCGGCCGTCTTGGGGGACCCGTCTTTCCGCAATGTCCAGGGAAGCCAGGATCTTGATCCGGGATACCACCGCGTTCTTGATGGAGACAGGCAGGTTCATGGCCTTGTACATGCTGCCGTCCAGCCGGTACCGCACCTGAAACGATTTTTCAAAGGGCTCGATGTGGATGTCGGACACCCCGTCATTGATGGCCTTGGTCAGGATTCCGTTCACCAGCTTGATAATAGGCGCATCGGACGCCAGAAATTCATCCTGGCCCTCATCTCTTTCAGCCGCACCCACCTCCACCTCTTCGGCGGCTTCCGATACCAGAGATCCGAAATCCTCCACCGAAGTGACCGGGGTATCGTCTTCCCCCTCATCTTCAAAATGGAGAAATTTTTTATATTCCTCATCACTGATTTTGTAAAAATCCCGGTATGCCTGAATAATATCGTTTTCAGTGGTCACATACACATGGATGTTTTTTTGGGTTTTTTTGTGCAGCTCCGCCACGACCTGTGTGTCGGTAGGTTCCACCATGGCCACGGACAGATCATCCCCTTTCAGGGACAACGGGAACACCATATACTGCCTGGCCATTTCAAAGGGAAGGATTTTCTGGGCTTTGGGATCAGGCTTAATTTCGGAAAACCGGATCATATTGTAATTATAGATCCGTCCCAACACATTGATGATGGTATCGGGGTCAATATACCCCTTGGCCAGCAGAATGGAGCTGAGCCGTTCCCCCGTTCTTTTCTGGACTCCCAGGGCTTCATCCAGCTGAAGACTGGTGATCTGACCTTCTTTGGAAAGAATCTCGCCGATTCGGGTCTTGCCGGCCCCGGACTGATCTTTGATGGTGGAGGTGAGGCTGGATTTTCCCTTTGCAAATGACGGTGTCATATTATGCCCTGTCTCTTGAAATATCTATTTAAAATGGTTATATACCCGGATGGCACCGGCGGTGATCAGAAAAATCCCCAGGATGTAAAAACAAAATCGCACCAGGCCCAGTTTGTTGCTGAAAAATTCAATGGTCGCCACCTGGGGCATAACTGTTGGTATCCGGTAAAATACGCCCAGTCCCACGGCAATGAGAACAATGCCATAATAAAATGTGAATTTTTTTTTGTCCATCTAAAATCACAGCCTTTCCAGTTCTTTGAGTTGATTGTCAAACGGTTGATTCATTGAATCCAGTTTCCGGGTCTCTTGTTCCAGGTCCAGAAAAAGCGCTTCCACCCGGGCTTCAAGATCGGCCAGTTCTTTGGAAAATGTTTGGATATCGTCTCCATCCCCTTCCCGGGATGCGGTCAACAGCGATTCATTGACGGATTTGATTTTGATTTCACACGCTTCAATGGCATCTTCGATCCCGGTGATTTTCTTTTGTATGGGGCCTATCACCCGGGAACGTTCCGCAATAATTTCCGATTTTTTCTGGCGCAGCGCTTTTTTGCTCAATCCCGGGGACCGGGGTTGAGCAGTATCGGTTTCAGTGGTTTCTTCCCACCCGTCTTTGTCTAAAAATTCCTGATACCCGCCTTCAAACAATTTGATTTGATCCTGTTTAAACACCACCAGTCGATTGGCCAGGGTATGCAGAAACATCTCATTATGGGTGACCAGAATCACGGCCCCTTCAAAGGCGTTCAATGCGTCGATAAACGCATCACAGGCCTCGATATCCAGATGGTTGGAGGGTTCGTCCAGCAGCAGCAGGTTCAGCGGGGCCAGCAGCAGTTTACCCAGCATGACCCGGGATTTTTCTCCGCCGGACAACACACCGATTTTTTTCAATGCCGCATCTTTTTCAAACATCATGGCCCCGCAGATGTTTCGGGCCGCCTGGCGGTCAAAATCCGGATGGGCATCAATGAGGGTTTCCTCGATGGTCTGATTGTCATTCAACGAAGAGACATTGGTCTGTTCAAAATATCCGGGAGACACCCCGGGATTGTAGGTCACCGTTCCGGACACGGGATCAAGCTGCCGGGTGAGCAGTTTGACCAGGGTGGTCTTTCCCTTGCCGTTCTGGCCGATGATACCGATCCGGTCCCCGGGCTGCACGGTCAAAGAAAAATGATGGATCAATGGGCGGTCCGGGGTATAGCTGAAGTTCAATTTCTCGACACGCAGCAGCTGTTTGCCGGCAAAGGGCAGGTAATTAAAAGAAAATGCCAGGTTTTTGAGTTTTTCCAGTTTTTCCTTTGACTGCTGTTTTTCCAAAGTCTTGATCCGGGACTGAACCATGCTGGCCAGTCGGGCTTTGGCCCGGAACCGGGTGATAAAGGTTTCGATCTCTTTTTTGCGTTTTTCCTCATTTTGTCTGGTTTTTTCATACACCTCTTCATCCTGGGCCACCTGGTCGTAGTATTTGGCGGTATTTCCGGCAATTTTCCGGATTTTACAGCGGTGGATCCCGGCAATATGCGTGACCACATGGTCCATGAATCCCCGGTCATGGGTCACCAAAAGCACTTCTCTGGGCCAGGCGGTCAGAAACTGGGTGATCCAGCGGATGGAGGTGATATCCAGATAATTGGTGGGTTCATCTAAAATCAGCAGGTCCGGTTCAGCCACCAGCACTTTTGCCAGATTCAGGCGCACCTGAAATCCCCCGGAAAACTCTTTTGGATCCCGGTCCATGTCCGAGTCGGAAAACCCCAGTCCTGCCAAAATTTTTTCCGCTTTCCAGTACTGGTCTCTTTCATGGGGCGGCAGCCCGGTCATGGCTTCATCCCGCACGCTGTTTTGGGAAAACTGAATTTTCTGGGGCAGAATACCCAGCCGGTATCCGGAGGGGTAAGTAATTTTCCCGTCATCCGGATGATCGATGCCTGCAATTATATTTAACAACGTGGTTTTTCCATGGCCGTTTCTGCCCACCAGCCCGACCCGTTCCCCGGGGTTGATCTGCAGACTGGTATGATCAAACAGCTCCTGGTTGCCAAATCCCTTGACAATGGATTCAATGCTCAGCATGTATGGTATCTTGTCCCAATTCTGACGATTTTGACTTCTATTGTTTTAAATTAAGCAACGCATCATAGCATTGGTGAAGATTTTTATAAATATGAGATTTCTCTTGACTTGATTTTTCAATATTGCATAGTTACATCATCACGTTCATTCATTAACACGGATATTATACAATACGAGGAAATCATGACCAGATATATTTATGAATTCGGCCCCGGGAAAACAGACGGGGATGCTTCCATGAAAAACCTTTTGGGCGGAAAAGGAGCCAATCTGGCTGAAATGGCCCGGCTGGGCCTGCCGGTTCCTCCGGGATTCACCATTTCTACTGAATGCTGCAATGATTATTTTGATTTGGGGTGGCGGTTTCCGGATACGCTTGAATCGGAAATCAGGACCGCCATGGGCCATGTTGAAACCCAAATGAAAATGAAATTCGGTGATCCGGAAGCTCCTTTGCTGGTTTCCTGCCGGTCCGGAGCCAGAAGTTCCATGCCCGGGATGATGGAAACCATCCTCAATGTGGGACTGTGTTCCACCACCATTCCCGGGCTGGTGGAAAAAACCGGCAATGAATGGTTTGTGTATGATGCTTACCGCCGTCTGATCATGATGTATTCGGATGTGGTCATGGAAAAAGCGGATCAGGTGGTGCCCGAAGATGGTATGGGCATCCGCCTGAACCTGGAAATGATGATGAACAACCTGAAAAACGACAAAGGGTATGAGCATGATACTGATATCTCGCTTCAAGACATGCAGGCCCTGTGTGACCGGTTTAAAAAGAAAATTTCCCAGTATCTGAAAAAAGAATTTCCGGATGACCCCTGGGAACAGCTTATGGGAGCCATCGGGGCCGTGTTTAAAAGCTGGAACGGCAAACGGGCCGTGTCCTACCGCCGTATCGAGCATATTCCCGATGCCTGGGGAACCGCGGTCAATGTTCAGGCCATGGTGTTCGGTAACATGGGGGATACGTCCGCCACGGGCGTGGCATTTACCAGAGATCCGTCCACCGGCAAAAACCATTTTTTCGGCGAATGGCTGGTCAATGCCCAGGGAGAGGATGTGGTGGCCGGTATCCGGACCCCCAATCCCTTGAACAAAGACACCAAAAACATGCAGAACCAGCATCTGCCATCCCTGGAAGAAGCCATGCCCGGTCTGTATGACCAGTTGTATGATATCAGAAACACCCTGGAATCCCATTACAAAGACATGCAGGACATCGAGTTCACCATCCAGGAAGGCACTTTATACATGCTCCAGTGCCGGGTGGGCAAACGCACGGCCACGGCTGCGTTGAACATGGCCATGGACATGTATGAACAAGGCATGATCGATGAAAAAACCATGATCTGCCGCCTCAATCCCAAATCCTTAGATGAAATGCTGCACCCCATTGTGGACCCCCGGGAGGAAAAAACAGCGGTTCAGGTGGCGGAAGGCCTGCCGGCCGGTCCGGGAGGCGCCTGGGGCAAAATTGTTTTCACGGCCGAAGATGCCGTGCAGATGGCCAAAATCGGGGAGAATGTCATCCTGGTCAGGGAAGAAACCAGTCCGGAAGACATTGAAGGCATGCGGGCCGCCTCTGCCATACTCACGGCCCGGGGCGGCATGACCAGCCATGCCGCCCTGGTGGCGAGGGGTTGGGGTAAATGCTGCATCGTTGGGGCCGGGGCCATGAAAATCAATGCAAAAAACCGCCAGGTACAGGTGGGAACCCGGGTATTTAATGAAGGGGATGTGTTTACGTTGAACGGTACCAAAGGCATTGTGTATGACGGCCGGCTCAAAATGAAAGACGCATTGGAAAACCCTAAATTTAAAAAATTCATGGCCATTGCGGACCAGCACCGGACCATGGGCGTGCGGACCAATGCCGATACACCGGAAGATGCGGCCACGGCATTGAAATTCGGGGCCCAGGGTATCGGGCTGTTCAGAACCGAGCACATGTTTTATGGGGCTGACTCAGACCGGCCGTTGTTTCTGCTGCGGAAAATGATTTTAAGCAAATCAACGGAAGAACGCCAGGCATCCCTGGATGAACTGTTTCCGTTCGTCAAGCAGGAAATTAAAAACACGTTGGAAGTGATGGACAACCTGCCCGTGACCCTGCGGCTGTTGGATCCGCCCCTGCATGAATTTGTGCCCGAATCGGAAGCCAACCAGATGGAAATCGCCAAAGCCCTGGGCATTGACCTGGAAGAGGTGAATAAACGAAGCCGGCTGCTCAAAGAATCCAATCCCATGATCGGTCACCGGGGGGTACGTCTGGGAATCACATTTCCGGAAATTACGCAGATGCAGGTGAATGCGATTTTCACGGCGGCCGCTGAATTGATCGTTTCAGGAAACCAGCCGTTGCCTGAAATCATGGTGCCGGTCACCTGCAATGAAAAAGAGCTGACTTTTGTCAAAAAAATAGTGGATGACTCTTATCACAATGTCTTGAAAGCCCACAATCTGGAACAGATCCCCTATTTGTTCGGCACCATGATTGAAATTCCCAGAGCGGCGTTGATTGCGGACAAAATGGCGAAGGATGCCCAGTTCTTTTCATTCGGCACCAATGATCTGACCCAGATGACGTTCGGGTTTTCCAGAGATGATATCGGATCTTTCATGAATGACTATATCGACCATGCCATTTTAGACTCGGATCCGTTTGAAACCCTGGATCAGGAAGCTGTGGGCAGTCTGATTGACATTGCGGTTGAGCGCGGCAGAAAAACCCGTCCTGAGATCAAGCTGGGAATCTGTGGCGAACATGGCGGGGATCCGGCATCTGTGACATTCTGCCATAAGGCCGGACTGACCTATGTGTCCTGTTCTCCCTACCGGGTGCCCATTGCGCGACTGGCTGCGGCCCAGGCCGCTATTCAGGAGAATGATTAACTCAAATGGGCCGCTGCCTTGAAGCGCCGGGTGATCATTTCAATGATTTCCTCGGCGCTGGTTTCAATAGGTTTGTCGCTGATATCCAGAATGGAGTATCCTTTGGCAATGTAATACCGGTGGGCGGTAAAAATTTCCTCTTCGATTTTTTTTCTGGACGCATACGCAGATTTCATTTCCGATACTCCTAAGCTTTCCTGCCGCATTTTGCGGTGGGAAAGCAGCTGTTTGGCATTGATGTTCAATGCAAAGATCCGGCGCCGGTCCACCTCATCCAGGATGGCCGGCAAGGGCACACCGGGCACGAACGGCACATTGGCCACTTTCCATCCCAGCACGGCCATATACATGGACAATGGGGTTTTGCCGGCCCTGGACAAGCCCAGAAGGATGATTTCCGCTTTATCCAGGCTTTCCGGGCTCAAGCCGTCATCATGGGCCAGAGCAAAATCAATGGCAGACACCTGCTTGAGATCCACCTGGTGACTTTCCCGGTACAGCCCCGGTTTCTCCAGAGGGGCCTGGTTCAGAAAAGACTGAATCTTTGACAGCACCGGCCCCATCAGGTCGATGGTCACAATTTTATGTTCCATGCCCTTGCGGGTGAGGTACTGCCGCAGATCCGACTTGACAATGGTATGCACAATAATGCTTTCCATGTCTTTGACCTTGTCGATGAGTTCGTCCACCTGAACTTCAGACCGGATATGGGGTACCTTGACAATGGTGATTTTGTTGTGAGGAAACTGAATCAGGGTGGATTCCACCAGGTGAAAGGCATTGATCCCCTCCCCGCAGGAAGCGATATAGATCACCTGAAACCCGGAATTGGAAACTGACTGTGCCATATGAATGATAATCCTTTATTGTCCACTAATTTTATTTTATAATCAGTTTTTATACACCAACCATAACCCATTGGGAAGATAAACATGACACACGAAGATAGAGGCCATTATGCCGGCAAACACCCACAGCGGAAAATAGATCCGGTTGTGGTGGAAAAACTGGAAAAACTCAAAGACATAAACCAGATCACCTGTGCCGCGGCCCACCGGGTGGCGTCCGATCTTAACATATCCCCCAAAGAGGTCGGTGTTCAGGTGGATTTAATGGAACTGCGCCTTGTCCAGTGTCAGCTGGGGCTTTTTGGACATACGCCCGGATCCGGACAAAGCGATAAAGAGATCCGGGTGTCAGATGATCTGAAACTGCGCCTGGAAAAAGCGACCAAAGAGGGCCGGATATCCTGCAAAGCCTGCTGGGATATTGCCAGAGAATTTAAAATGAGCCGCATGGATATCGGATCTGTCTGTAAAAAGATTGATTTGCGCATCAAGCCCTGTCAGCTGGGAACGTTTTAGAAGCTGCCATGGTGGTGGGATGTGCTCGGATCCGGTTGCGCCTGTTTGAAGTGCACTCGCTCAAGGCCAAACGAAGTATTGTCAGATCCACTGTGGCCCGGATTCAGAACCAGTTCCAGGCAGCCGCAGCAGAAACCGGTCTGAACGACAGCCATGAATGGGCTGAAATCGGGTTCGCTGTGGTGGGCAATGACGCGGCCCTGATCAACTCCCGGGTGGACAAGATCTTCAACTATGTGGATGCCATGGGACTGGCCATGATTGCAGATACAAATATGGAAATTATTCATCTTTGATCTTCTTGTTTCTGCTTCCCGGCCAGTTTTTTCCGGGTCTTTTGCCGGCGCCGGCGTTTCTGTTTTTGAATTTTTCTGTCTGAATCCGACATGTCCGAGGAGTGTCTGCCGGATTGAAGGGCTTGGATTTTTTCCGCTAAAGCCCGCAGTGCCAAAAATCGGTTCAGGTGCAGGGATCTATGCTTGCCCACCTTGACCGACAGCCCGGTAACTTTGTGCCGAAGGAACACGGCGGAAGAAGATTTGTTCACCTTCTGTCCGCCCCGGCCCGAGGCTTTGATGAATTTTTCCTCCAGATCGGTTTTGCGGATCCCCAGGTTTTCCAATTTCTGATCCAGGGCCGCCTGTTTTTTTTCACTGGGTCCGGAATTTGTTGATGCCATATTTTCCACACATATTTTCTGCGATTATTTTCCGGGTTTCATGAAAGAGATGCCTGTTCCCTGTCCGGGTTGTCATCCACCAGCCGGCTCAGACGTTTCCCCCGCATGCACCATCTTTTTAACAGCTGCTTCATAGGAATCAGTTGTGTTCCGCCAGTTCATCGCAGTAAGCTTTGGTCAGCCCGGCCGGGTAGATCCAGGCGGTCCAGGGTGTCCGACAGCTGCACCCCGGTATCCGGGTCCCATCCGCGCAGTTGATAAAACTCTCTGCGCATGGCGGCAAAGGCTTCTTTGCCCAGGGTCATGCCTTTGCGGGTGAGCACCTGGCCCCCCGGTCCCGGCACCAGCACATCAGGATTCATGAACACGGTCTGAACCGGTTCGGTATAGTTGTACGCAGCCACATCATCGTCCACAAGAGGTTGATGTCCCTCCCGGATATGGATCAACCGTTCCAGATTGAAAATCCGTTCCCCCACGGCATGGAGTTTCGCATCATCCATGTCCATACCGGTGACCGCACTGAACGTGCGGGCCTCCAGATCCGGATCACCCACATGATCCGGGGTGTGCCAGGATATCATCACCGGCCAGCAGGAATCGCACAGTCCCAGACTGTCCTTGGCAAGGGTGCGGTCCATGATCTTGACCGCGGCCTGGGCCTTGCCCTCATGGGTCATCAGGTCCCAGGCTCTTTCATGGCCCCAGAACCGGGCCGCAGCCGTTCGGAACACGTCATTGGAGACCGGTGAGCTTTTCGGATCATTCCGGTGCATGACCCACAGCCCGGTGAGACGGCTGATCTCGTGGAGCATGGCAATGGGCTGCCTGGGGGAAAACGCATACAACAGCCCGTTCATGAGATATTCCCTGGCGGAATAGGTGGCCCCGTCCCCCACCCCGGAGACCTCCGGGGCAAACTGGGCTCTGGCTTCCGGCCCCAGGGTTTCCCCGGCCCGGAGCAGGCCTTCAGCCAGGATATCCCCGAACCCCTGCCGGCGGCTGATCATGTCCGCCAGATCCGTGAAAAATTCCAGGGTGCCCAGTTGGGACATATCCAGTCCGGTCTGTTTTTCCGTCAAAATCCCGGCTTTGTGACAGGCACACAGCCACTGGATGATATTGGTCATCTCCATGGTGCAAAGAGACCGGTCATTACAGATGCCGGTGGCGGTCACCGCGATCTCAGACGACAAATCCGGCCGCCCCGCCACCCACGGGAAATACACGAACATGGACTGGCATTTTCTCACCAGGGTCTGTCCGGATGCGGTCTCAAGCCGGTTCCGGTACATGCAGTCCAGCCCGCACTGAAAGCAGCCTGATTTTCCGGTCCGCCACACCTGGTCAGGATTGAACGGCAGAAACATGGGGTCTTTGCGGTTCAGTTCAACCGCCTTCCGGCTCAGTTCTTTGAGCCGGTCCGGACGGGCCGCCTGGATGGTGCCGGAACCGTTCACCGCCACCGCCTTGAGACGTTTGGACCCCATGACCGCGCCGAATCCGCCGGTGGCGCTGCCTTCATTGTCGGTCATAATATTGGCGGACCGGCACCGGTTCTCCCCGGCAATACCGGTGGTGATCATGCGGGTGGTATTGCCGTGGAGGTTCTTGAGCCGTTCCTGAACCGCCGATACCCCCTGTCCCCAAAGGTCGGCCCCATCCCTGATCTGAACATCGCCGTCATCAATGTACAGGTAAACCGGCCGGTCGGCCCGGCCAGTGATCACCAGGCCGTCAAACCCGGCCCGCTTGAGATAAGGCCCGAAATACCCGCCCAGGTTGCCGCAGCAAAACTTTTCAGGCAGAGTCATGGGAGATTTGCCCGCCGCCACGAACCGGGAAGCGCCCTGGGCCCCGGTGGCCCCCAGGGGGCCGGTCATGAAAATCAGATGGTTGTCCGGTGCCAAAGCATCGGTGTCCGGTGAAACCATCTCCCAATACAGCCGGGTGGCAATGCCCCGGCCCCCCAGATATTTGTCCGAATAAGCCGGGGTGGCCAGCCGGGTGACGGCGCCGTCAGACAGATTGACATGCAGAATTTTGCCGGTCCATCCGAAAGACGTGGTTGTCTGGTTGTGGGATATCATGGGTTGCCTCCCCTGTGTTGTGTTTCCATGAAGGATATTACATAAAAATCATTGCGCGTCATTATCCGGATGCTGCTGTTTTTTATCTTGTTGCAGCCGCAGCCAGACCTGGTTCACCTGTTCCCGGGTATGGGAGCGACCCTGGCTGTTGTCAATTACATAATGGGCATACGGTTTTTTCTCATGGGCGGACAGCTGGGAGTCGATGATGGCGGCCGCCTTGTCCACAGAGATATTGTCCCGGGCCGCCAGGCGTTTAAGCTGGATTTCTTCGGGCAGATACACCACGATCACCCGGTCGAACAGGTGCTGGATGTCCATTTCGATCAGCAGGGGGACAGCTGCCTGGATCACGCTGTCCGGCCGGACCTTTGACAGTTGGGTCAGTTTTTCCACAAACCGGTCAAAGATCAATGGATGGGTGATCCGTTCCAGATGTCTTCGCTTTGTTTCATCGGCAAACACGATGCCGGACAGGGCTTTGCGGTCCAGGGTCCCGTTCGGTTGCACCACGCCGGCACCAAATGCTGAAATGATCCGGTCATATCCCGGAGTACCCGGCATCACCACCTCCCGGGCGATTTGATCCATATCAATGAGAGGGGCCCCTAATTCCTCGAGCATCCCGGATACCGTGGTTTTGCCGCAGGCAATGCTGCCGGTGACCGCCACAATCATGCAGTGGTGTGTGCGTCGAATCTTTTCAAGGGCCGCCCGGGTCCGGCCAATCATGTCCGCCGGGGCGTTACCGGTGTGAGTCATCCTTTTCCCAGCCAAGAATCCGGTCACTTATTGTTGCACCTCCCCTTATGGGTTAACCTCATTCCCGTTTCACGTCCCGTTCAAACGCCTGCCTTAAGTTAAAGCGTTTCCAATATGACACAAGGTGCTTTGCCGTTCAAGCATGAACAGGAAAAAAATCCGGAAACGGAGGACTGAATGGCAAGACAATTTAAAAAAAACCGAAATCGGCCGTCCGGTTGCTTCGGATTTTTTAAATTCAGAAATATTTTAAGCGGCACAGGGATAATGCCTGTAAAGACTTGGGGGGTAAGAAGGCTGGACCTGTATGGCGGCACCAGGCACACCAGCACATACCCAGCATTTTTTTGACGCTTTCCTGTAAACAAAAAAACCTTGAAAACATCGTGTTTTCAAGGTCTATAGTGGTGGAGGCGGCGGGAGTTGAACCCGCGTCCGAAAACCATCATCCCAGGCTTCTACATGCTTATCCTGAACTTTAAAATTGGCCCTGTTGTCTCCTTCAGGAGGGATACCTCAGGGTGTAGCCTGATAAATTCAACCGATCAGGTTCAGGCAACCTGATCAGCGGTCTTGCAAAGTCGACGCCCTGGCCTGAGATTTGCAAGAGGAATCTCAGCAGGACGGCAGCTGGTGTTAAGCAGCTACAGCGTAATTATAATCGTCTGCGATTATGTTTAAGACTTTGCCAGGTTTACGAGCTGACAAAAGACTCGGCATGCTACCTTGGGCTTCAAAATCTCCGTCGAAACCAGTTCGCCCCCAGATTGTCAAAGATCATTTATTCATATTTGAAACATCTATATTATAATAATTGCCCGTCAAAAGTCAATAAGGATCTTAAGTGGAATACTTTTTGCGTTCCCGGTCCAGGTCCCGTTTGACATCCCGTTCTTTGATATCCTGGCGCTTGTCATACAGTTTTTTGCCTTTGCCAAGTCCCAGCAGGACCTTGATTTTGTCATTTTTAAAATAAATTTTCAGCGGCACCAGGGTGTAGCCTCGCTCCTTGATCTTGCCGATGAGTTTGGAGATTTCCCTTTTGTGAAGCAGCAGCTTCCTGGTTCGCAACGGCTCATGGTTGTCATTGTAGGCAAATTTATACGGGGAAATATGCAGCTGCCGGAGAAACACCTCTCCGCGTTTAATATCTGCATACGCATCCTGAAAACTGACCCGGCCCTCACGGATCGCTTTGACTTCCGATCCGACCAGAACCATGCCGGCCTCATATTCCTCATCAATGTGATAATTGTGGCGGGCTTTCTTGTTGGTCGCGATCAGTTTGATATAGTCAGCAGCCATGGCTACTAATCCTCCGTTTCTTTGTAAGGCAGAATATCTTTGTATTCTTCCTGGATAAACCGGATGATTTCTTGAACAGTGGTGAATTGAATCAGTTCTTCAGATATTTTTCGGGCTTTTTCAATGTCTATGTCCCGGACCATTTTCTTGATAACCGGTATGGAAGCGGGGTTCATGGACAGATGTCTGATTCCGATTCCCAGCAATACCGGTATGTTGATGGGATCTCCTGCCATTTCACCACACATGACCACTTCGATATTGTTTTTATGGGCCGCTTCAAACGTCATTTTGATCATCTTGAGCACCGCAGGATTCAATGCCTGATATAAATGTGCCACCCGGCGGTTGCGCCGGTCAATGGCCATGGAATACTGGATCAGGTCATTGGTGCCGATACTGAAAAAATCCACCTGCCCGGCCAGTTCATCGGCCATGAGTACGGCGGACGGCACCTCGATCATGATGCCCAAAGGAATGTCCTTGTTAAACACCTTTTCATCGCGCTCCAGCTCTGCCACCGCCTGGCGGATAACCGCTTTGACCTGGGCCAGTTCCTCCATGCAGGAAATCATGGGAATCAGCAGCTTGATATGCCCGAATGCACCGGCCCGGAGAATGGCCTTGATCTGGGTGATGAAAATATCTTTATTTTCCAGACAAAAACGGACCGCCCGAAGTCCCAGCGCGGGATTGGCTTCTTCCACCGGGTCGATATACGGGTTGAACTTATCTCCGTTGATGTCCAGGGTGCGGATGGTCACGGACTGAGGCGTCATCAGTTCCGCAAGTTCCTTGTATTTGATCAGCAGTTCTTCTTCTGTGGGAAACCGTTTCAGATCCAGGTACAAAAATTCGGTTCTGAAAAGCCCGATGCCCGATGCCCCGTTGTCCTTGGCAGACACCACTTCTTCCACCAGTTCGATATTGGCCATCAGGTTCAGGGCTACCCCGTCCCGGGTGATTGCGGGCAAATGACTTTCCCGCTCAATATCGGCGCGGTACGCTTCAAACCGGGCCAGCCGCTCTTCATACCTGAACAGCGTATCTTCTTCCGGATTGATGATGATCAGTCCGGAAGAACCATCCACAATCAGAATATCATCGTTGTTGATACTGGCCGTGGCCCGGGCCAGACCGAAAACCGAAGGAATTTTCAGTGATTTGGCCACAATCCCGGTATGGGAATCTTTGCCGCCCCGATCCGTGACAAAGCCTTTTATAAGCTCCAGCTGGATCTGGCTGGCATCGGCCGGGGTCAGATCATGGGCCACAATGATGACCCGTTTGTTGATGTCGGCTATTTTGATATTTCGTGCACCCAGCAGGTTGGCCATTATTTTGTCGGAAACCTGGACAATGTCGTTGACACGGGACTGCAAGTATGGGTCATCCACCTGCTGAAACATCAGTTTGATCTGGCGGGAAACTTTTCTTAACGCCCATTCCGCATTGATCTGTTCAGTTTGAATGGTTTCAATGGTCCTGCCGTAAAGCATTTTATCCTTGAACAGCGCCATGTGGGTTTCCAGAATATTCAGGGTCTCACTGACATCCTTGTCCAGGGATTTGATGATCCGGGCATGTTCTTCTTTGGCTTTTCCCACGGCATGTTTAAACCGGTCGATTTCCCTGGGCAACATGGTTTTGGCAATCGGGTATCGTTCAATGATATTGACCCCTTCCTGGTCCACCACATAGGCTTTGCCGATGCAGATGCCCGGGGAACCACTGATCCCTTTAAGGACCAGTTCGCGGGGTTTTTTTTGCGTCATGGTGTCAATTCTCCAAACCCATTATCGAAAAAGGCTTTTATCTGTTCTATAATCGCTGTGTCCTGCCTGGATTCCGCCTGAATGTGGATGTGGGTGCCTTTTTTGGCGCACAAAGTCAAAATATCAATGATACTGGATGCATCCACCTGGGTATTTCCATCGTACAGCCATATGGTTTTATCAGCGGTCATGGCCATTTGTGCGATTTTGGCCGCCGGCCGGGCATGCATTCCCAAATCGTTCAAGACAATGGTTTGATGGGAAATTTCTATCTGCTTGTTCAATCTGACCGTCTTTCCGTCCTTCCTTGAAAAAATTTTCTTCTTTTATATGATTCCATGTTAAAAGTCAATCAACCCGATAAAAGGTGTTTTTGTATTTTATTATGATATATCATACTCCCCGTGGATTTTGCCAGTTGGTTTTACCTGTTGTCAAAACAGCGATTAAAAGCTTTGCCGGTCATGCTTTTGTATGATATAGGAAAAGATTCCGTTTTTTTTCAAACAATGTTGGAATAAAAAAATGATTCAGGATCTGACACGTATGATTGTAATTCAAGTATGAACCTGTTCGAATCTGACCCGGGTCGGTATGATGCCCGGTCCATTGAAATTCTCAAAGGTCTGGATCCGGTCAAACGCCGGCCGGGCATGTATACGGATACCACCAGTCCGGACCATCTGGTATTTGAAGTCATTGACAACAGCGTGGATGAAGCCATTGCCGGATATGCCGATACCATCGAGGTTGTTTTGAAATCAGACGGCAGTGTGAAAGTGTCCGACAACGGCCGGGGCATGCCCGTGGATGTGCATCCCGAAGAAGGCATCTCCGGAGTGGAACTGATCATGACCCGGCTTCATGCCGGGGCCAAATTTTCAAACAAAGATTATGCGTTTTCCGGCGGGCTTCACGGCGTGGGGGTATCGGTGGTCAATGCCCTGTCATCCCGCCTGGACATTACCATTTTCCGAAACAGCCATGAATATGTCATCGGGTTTGAAAACGGCATCAAAACAAAAGATCTGGAACAGGTAAAAGATGCGGAACCCAAAGGATCCGGCACATCCGTTCATTTTTTCCCCAATCCAAAATTTTTTGAGCGCACGGTTTTTTCAAAGACCGCCATTCAAACCGCCTTGAAATCAAAAGCAGTGCTGTGCCCCGGTCTGAAAACCCGTTTTCTGGATGAGGCCAGTGGTGAAGAAAATACATGGACTTATGAAAAGGGTCTGGATGAATATCTGACGGAAAGTCTCAAAAACCAGGAAACCCTGTTTGACAAACCGTTTACCGGTGAATGCCGGACAGACGATTTTCAGGCCTCATGGGCGGTCAACTGGATGATTGAACCCGGACACACCCTGGAAGAAAGCTATGTCAACCTGATTCCCACGCGCCTGGGCGGCACCCATGTCAACGGGTTTCGGTCCGGGCTTCTGGAATCTTTGCGGGAATTTTGTAAGTTCCGGAATCTTCTTCCCAAAGGCCTGTTTCTGGCACCTGAAGATATCTGGAACACGGTGGGATATGTGCTGTCGGTCAAACTGTCCGAAGCCCAGTTTTCCGGCCAGACCAAGGAACGGTTGTCATCCCGCCACTGTGCAGGCCTGGTGAATCTCCAGGTGCGGGATGCCTTCAGTCTGTGGCTCAACCAGCATGTGGACCGGGGAGAAGCTCTGGCGGAACTGGTAATGGATCAGGCCCGGGCCCGGGTGAGAAAATCCAGAAAAGTCATCCGCAAACCCGCAGCCAACGGCGGGGTCATGCCGGCCAAGCTGTCGGACTGCACCAGTGATGATCAGCAGCGGCGGGAACTGTTTTTCGTGGAGGGGGATTCAGCCGGCGGATCCGCCAAACAGGCCAGAGACCGGCGGTTCCAGGCCATTATGCCGTTGCGGGGAAAAATCTTGAACACCTGGGACATGGCACCGGCCGCTATCATGGAATCTAAGGAAATCCGGGATATCGTCCAGGTGCTGGGGGTCCTGCCCGGAGAAGCGGATCTGTCCCGGCTGCGGTACAGCAAAATCTGTATCCTGGCGGATGCGGATTCCGACGGCCTGCATATTGCCACCCTTTTGTGTGCCCTGTTTCTCAGACATTTTCCCGACATTGTGAAAACCGGTCATGTATTCATGGCCATGCCGCCTTTATACCGGATCGATGTGGGTAAAGAGGTGTTTTACGCCCTGGACGACGAGGAAAGGCAAAGCATTGTCAAGCGCATCAACCGTCGGAAAAAACCGGGTAAAATCCATGTGCAGCGGTTCAAGGGCTTAGGAGAGATGAATCCGGCCCAGCTCAAGGAGACCACCATTGCACCGGATTCAAGGCGCCTGGTGCAGCTGACCGTGGATGCGGCAGATACCCTTGCAGATGTCTACGAAACCATGGACATGCTTCTGGGGAAAAAAAGGGCCAAAGACAGAAAAGAATGGATCGAGGCACAAGGTGATATCAAAGAGATCGAATAATGTCATAAAAAACCAGCAGGATCCTGAAATGGACGGGCATGAGCAGATCGCTTTTCAGGAATTTGCCAGAAAAGCGTATCTCAATTATTCCATGTATGTGATTCTGGACCGGGCCCTGCCCCATATCGGGGACGGGTTGAAACCGGTGCAGCGGCGCATTGTGTATGCCATGAGTCAACTGGGACTTTCTTCCACAGCCAAATTCAAAAAATCCGCCCGGACAGTGGGCGATGTGCTGGGTAAATTTCATCCCCACGGGGACACGGCCTGTTATGAAGCCATGGTGCTCATGGCCCAGCCGTTTTCATTGAGATACCCTCTGGTACAGGGCCAGGGCAACTGGGGAGACCCCAATGATCCCAAATCTTTTGCTGCCATGCGGTATACCGAATCCCGGCTTTCCAGATACGCGGACCTTCTGCTGGATGAACTGGATCAGGGCACGGTGGAATGGGTACCCAATTTCGACGGCACATTAAATGAACCCCGGCAGCTGCCGGCCCGGCTGCCAAACCTGCTGCTCAACGGCACCACCGGGATTGCCGTGGGCATGGCCACCAGTATTCTGCCCCACAATCTCAGGGAGGTGGCCAAAGCCCTGGTGCTGCTCATAGAAGATGATACCGCTTCTCTGGATGAACTGATCAAGCATATCAAAGGACCTGATTTTCCCACGGCTGCTGAAATCATCACCCCGGCCGAAGATATCAGGAACATTTATGAAACCGGTTTAGGACGGATCAAAATGCGGGCCCGGTTCCGCATCGAGGACGGGGATATCGTTTACCATGCCCTGCCCTATCATACCTCGGCTGAAAAGATTTATGAACAGATTGCAACCCAGATGGCGGATAAAAAACTGCCCATGGTCAGTGATATCAGGGATGAATCCGACCATGAAGACCCTACCCGTTTGGTGGTGATTCCCAAGTCCGGCCGGGTGGATCTGTCTGCGTTGACCGATCATCTGTTTGCCACCACGGATCTGGAAAAATCTTATTCATTCAATATGAACATGATCGGGATCAACGGCCGGCCTGCGGTAAAAAATTTAAAAACCCTGCTCAAGGAATGGCTGGTGTTCCGATTCCAGACCGTCAGAAACAAATTGTCGTTTCAGCTGGAAAAAGTGGTGACCCGGCTTCACATCCTGGAAGGCTTCCGCACGGTATTTCTGAATCTGGACCAGGTGATTCAAATCATCCGGGAGTCTGATCACCCCAAACAGGACCTGATCAAGGCCTTTGATCTGACCCGTGAACAGGCGGATGCGATTCTGGAGATCCGTTTACGTCAGCTGGCCCGGCTGGAAGAGATCAAAATTCTTTCTGAAATCAAAGCGCTGGAAACCCGAAAAAAAGAGATAGACTCGCTTTTGAACGATGAAACAGCCTTCAGGGCTTATATAGTGGAAGAAATACGATCCGATGCGAAAAAATACGGGGATAAGCGCCTGTCTCCCATCAAGAAGCGAAAGGAAGCAGAAGCATTTTCCGTGACCGATGTCATCGAAGTGACACCGGTGACCCTTATTTTATCTGAAAACGGATGGATCCGGTCGGCCAAGGGCCATGACATTGATCCGGAAAACGTCAAATTCCGCACCGGGGATTCCCTGCGCTGTCATTTGCGGACCCGCAGTGACAAACCCATTGTTTTTCTGGACAGTACCGGGCGCAGTTACACATTGTACTCCCATGTGCTGCCGTCAGCCAGAAGCAATGGTGAACCATTGACCGGTCACCTGTCTTTGCAGAACAACGCCCGGATCTGTTTCATGCTTTCGGAAACGCTGGCCTCCCATTTTTTGATGGCATCGGATACCGGATACGGGTTTATCATACAATTTTCCGATTTTCTGACCCATTTCAAAAACGGCAAATCAGTCATTACCCTTAAAAACGATGCGGTTTTGATGCCCCCATGTCCGGTGACGATGCTTGAAACCGATGCGGTGGCAGCGGTCACCACCAAAGGCCGGATGCTGATTTTTCCTTTAAATGAACTGCCCCGCTTGAAAAAAGGCCAGGGAAATAAACTGATCACCATCCCCAGAAAAGAACAGGTGTCGTCTGACCCGGAAAAAATCAAATTTCTGGCAACATTGCCTTTACATGCCAATATTGTTATACATTCAAAAAAACATTCTTTGGTGCTCAAACCGGGTAATCAGGCAGATTATGTCAAAAAGCGCGGAACCCGGGGAAAACTGCTGCCCCGGGGATATCGAAGCGTGGACAAACTGGAGGTCCGACTGAATGAAACATAAAGCGAGTCAATGAAGTCGTTTTATTTAAAACATTTTATTTTCCTGACCCTGCTGATTCTGTGTGGTTATTTTGTTTACCTGAGTTATCTGCTCCAACACAGGGATCTGAAACACATATCCGGTACTCTGGAACGTATCCAGAAGTCCGGCGTACTGCGACTGATTACAACCCGATCTTTGAACAATTATTATTTATACAAGGGAGAACCCACCGGATTTGAATACGATCTGGCCAGGGAATTCGCCCGATATCTGCATGTGGACCTGGACGTGGTCACACCGGGCTGGAA
The DNA here is from genome assembly GCF_000350545.1 of Desulfotignum phosphitoxidans DSM 13687. Taxonomy (GTDB): domain Bacteria; phylum Desulfobacterota; class Desulfobacteria; order Desulfobacterales; family Desulfobacteraceae; genus Desulfotignum; species Desulfotignum phosphitoxidans. Next base: position 250,046 of record NZ_APJX01000005.1, on the reverse strand, counting down.
CAACCTGGTTGTTTATCTGGACCAGGGAAAAGGGGATTTTGTGGGTGCCAGTATGACCGTCACCCGGGAACGTCTGGAAAAAGTCAAGTTTTCAATCCCGTATATGGAAGTTCAGCAGCAGGTGATTCATCATGCCCTGGTTTTTAGCCCCAAAGACATTGAAGACCTGGCTTTGCGGACCATTCATGTCAGACGTGACACCTCCTATCATTACCGGCTCAAAGAAATTCAGGCATCCGGCATTGATGTTCGTTATGTCCTGTATGACAATGTTCCCACCGAGGACCTCATTGCCATGGTCCGTGACCGTGAAATAAAATTTACCATAGCCGATTCCAATATCGCCCGGCTCAATCAAAGACATATGCCTGATATCCGTGTCAGTATTCCCATTCACAAAAAAGAATCTGTGGCCTGGGCGGTTCGCAAAGATGATCCGGAGATGCTTGAGGAAATCAACCGGTTTTTTCTGCATGCCAGAGAATCAGGCATACTCCAGAAAATCGTTAACAAATACTATGGTCATCCCAAAGAGTTTGATGTCTCTGAATTAAAAACATTTCACAAACGGGTTCAGAAATATCTGCCGAAGTATCAGGAAATCATTGAAACTCAGTCCAGAAAATATGGATTTGACTGGCGCCTGGTGGCGGCAGTAGTATATCAGGAATCCCGGTTTGATCCCGGGGCAAAAAGCATTACCCAGGTGAGAGGACTGATGCAGGTGACAGAAGCGGCTGCCAGAGAAATGGGGATTCAGGACCGGCGTGATCCGGCCCAGAGTGTCAAAGCCGGCATAAAGTACTTGAAACAGATGTATGATCGATTTGAAGAGATCGAAGACCAATATCAGCGGCTGCTGTTTGCGCTGGCCAGCTATAACGTGGGATTGGGACATGTACTGGATGCCATGAAAATTGCCGAAGAAAAAGGACTGGATCCCCAGATCTGGAACTCTATCAAAAAAACACTGCCGCTGCTGTCCAAACCGGATGTGTATAAAAAAACCAAACATGGATATGCCCGGGGATGGGAACCGGTCCAATACGTGGACCGGATTCTCACCTGGTATGATATTCTTAAACAGATGGATTTTTCCTGAAATGCGGTTGTCAGTATCAACGGCAGTCAGGAACCAACCCGATTTTTAAAAAAGAGTGAAATCATGACAAGAAAAATTCTGATCAATGCAATGGACCCGGATGTCAGCCGGATTGCAGCTGTCATAGACAGCAAACTGGACCAGTTTCACATTGAAACCCGGGCCAGGGAAGTGACCCAGGGCAACATTTACAAAGGGGTTGTCACCCGGGTGGAACAAAGTCTTCAGGCGGTTTTTGTGGATTATGGGGCGGAAAAAAATGGATTTTTGCAGAAAAACGAAATCCATCCCGACTATTTTCAGGACGTGGAATCCCGGGACAAAGCACTGTTCAATCTGATTAAAAAAGGCCAGGAGCTCATCGTCCAGGTGGTCAAAGATCCCATCAGCCAGAAAGGGGCCATGCTGACCACCTTTATCTCCCTGCCCGGCCGTCTGGCAGTACTCATGCCCGGCAGCACCACCAAAGGCGTGTCCCGGAAAATCAGCGAAGAAGATGAGAGGAAACGGCTGGCCAGTGTGCTGAAATCCATGGATATTCCGGAAGGGTTCGGCATGATTGTGAGAACTGCGGGCAAGGATTCCACTAAAACCCAGCTGACCGCTGACTTGAAATATCTGATGCGGATGTGGAAAAATATCGACAAACTGGCCATTGACAACCCGGCACCGTCTTTGCTTTATAAGGAGCAGAACCTGGCTGTGCGCTCTTTAAGAGATTATTTTACCACGGACATCACTGAAATTTTGATTGACAACCCGGACATCTATCGGGAAGTCAAGGAATTCATGGCCATGATCGCCCCTAAACAGAAAAAAATTGTCAAACTGTTCAAAGGGGAAAAACCCATTTTTACCAAATATCAGCTGGAAGAACAGATTGCCTCCATATTCAAAAGGGACGTGCCGCTGAAATCCGGCGGATTTCTGGTGATCGAGCAGACCGAAGCACTGGTATCCATAGACGTGAATTCCGGCAAATCCACCAAGCGCAAAAACATTGAAGAAACGGCTTATCATACCAACATGGAGGCGGCCGAAGAGGTGGCCAGACAATTGCGGCTCAGGGATATGGGCGGTCTTATTGTGGTGGATTTCATCGATATGCGGGAAAGACGGCATAAGGCGGATATCACCAAATGTCTGAAAAAAAATTTAAAGGCAGACAAGGCCAAAACAAAGGTCGGAGGCGTCACCACCTTCGGGCTGCTGGAAATGTCCAGACAGCGCATCCGGCACTCCATCACCTACGGCAGCTATGAAACCTGCCGTCACTGTAACGGCCGGGGGCAGATTCCGTCTGTGGAAACCCAGGGACTCGCGGTGATGCGTCAATTGAATCTGAAAACCCTGAAACCGGAAAACAAACAGTTCCATGTGTGTCTGCCCCGGGAAGTGGCGTACTATCTTCTTAACAAAAAACGAGAGGACCTTCTTGAAATCGAAACCAAGCGGGAGGTTTCCATTGCCATTGAAATCGATGCGGAACTGGTCCCGGGCCAGAGCCGGATTACCGGCAACGCCCAATAATTAACCGTTGGGCGATTCTTGACATCCGTCCCTGTTTTGTGTATCTAAAACAACCCGATATGCGCGAAGGATAACACATGAGGCAAGCCGGATCGAATCATAAATTAGTGATAGCCATCGGCATGATCATTGTGGCCGGTCTTTTGATTGGCGCGTATCTGTTTTTAACCCGTGGCACAGATCCGGTATCGGATACCAACGGGCCTTCTGGTTTGGAGAAGAATAAAACAGAAATAGCGGAACCCGCGGCAGACCTGCAAGGCGCCGCAACCGACCCTTTGATACAGACCCGACCCGGTGTGGTGGAAAAACAGATTGTGAAATCCCCGGCCTTTGATTACAAGGATCTGAAAATAGATTCAGATTTTGACCGGTTGATGAAAAAAAGATTGCAGGAAATGGGTATGGAAAAAAGTCTGGATATGGTAATCCTGTCTGATGAATCTTTTAAAATGGGTGATCATACCATATCCATGCAGGACATTTTAGAAAAAAACTATGCCGAAAAAAAGGAAATTCATGAATCCCGCATTACGGAATTTGAACAAACCGAAGTGGAACAGATGCACAGATATGGCATATATGTGGTCCAGCCCGGCGACAATATCTGGAATATTCATTTCAATGTATTGAAAGAATATTATGCATCCCAAGACATCCATGTGGCATATGATGCAGATGAACCCACAGCTGCCGGATATTCATCAGGGATCGGAAAAATTCTGAAATTTTCTGAAATTCTGGTCATTATCTACAATGTTCTGGAAGAAGAAATTGTGACGGATATTGATCTGATAAAACCCCTGAGCAAACTGGTCATCTACAATATGGATGAGGTGTTTGAACTGCTCTCGGAAATTGATGTGAATCAGATCGATCAGATTCGATTCGATGGAAAAACGCTCTGGATTCCAGCTCCAGAAGCCTGATTTTTAACTTGATACGTTTATTTAAATGTAAGGAGGAATGACCTTGATTAGTACAGCATTTGCAATGGGAGCCACTGAAGGACAGGCAGCCGGCGGTTTGGCCGGATTTCTGCCCATTATTATTCTTTTTGCCATTTTTTATTTTCTTCTGATTCGTCCCCAGCAGAAAAAAGCCAAAGAGCACCGGGAAATGATTTCAAATCTGAAAAAAGGAAACCGGATTATCACTTCCGGCGGAATTTTCGGTACCATCACTTCCATTGATGATACCAGTATCGGTCTTGAAATTGCCGAAAAAGTCAAAATCAAAGTGTCCCGAGGAAATGTGGCAGCCATGGTTTCAGAAAGTGAAACCGCCGTCAAATCCGAAAAAAAATAATCCTTTTGTGCTGGAGCTTGAAGATTGAAACTACTTACCTTAAAGCACGGATTGGTCCTCATTGTCATTCTGGCTGCCATTATCTGGTTATTGCCAACATTTACAAACACCTGGCCCCATAAAAAGATCAACCTGGGACTGGATCTGCAAGGCGGAATGCATCTGGTGCTCGAAGTCCAGAACATCAAGGCCGTGGAAGCGGAGCTTGAACGGACAGCCGATGAAATCAAAAAGGAACTGCGCCAAGACAACATCCTGCATCAGGGTGTCAGCCGCCAGGGCAACATGCTGGTGGCACAACTGCCGGATCAGGAATCCAAGGCTGCGTTTGAGCAGATCATTTCCAAAGAGTTTTCAAACCTGAAAGTGACAAGTGCTGGGGTTCAGGATGGATCCATCGGATTTCAGCTGAAACTGCCTGAAGATGAAATGGATATGATTCGAAAGATGGCCACGGATCAGGCCCTGGAAACCATTCGGAACCGGATCGATGAATTCGGTGTCAGCGAACCGGATATCCGGATTCAAGGTAAGAACCGCATTCTTCTCCAGTTACCCGGGATCAATGATCCGGACCGCGCCAAAGATCTGATCGGAAAAACCGCCCAGTTGACCTTTCAGCTGGTGGATGAAGATGCCGGGATTGACGCAGCCCTTAAAGGGAATCTGCCTGTGGGAAGCATGCTTTTGTACGAAAAGAGAACAGACCCGGCTACCGGAAACACCACTGAAATTCCCCATGTCATCAAAAAACAGGTGCTGCTGGACGGCAGTCTGCTGGTCAATGCCAGGGTAGAGTTTGACCAGTTTCAGCAACCCCAGGTCGGTATTGAATTCAACCGCAAAGGGGCCCATATTTTTGACCGGATCACCGGGGAAAATATCAAAAAACGCCTGGCCATCATTCTGGACAACACCGTGTACTCCGCACCGGTGATCCAGGACCGGATCGCCGGGGGAAAAGCCGTGATCACCGGTAATTTCACCATGAACGAAGCCAAGGACCTGGCCATTGCCCTGCGGGCCGGTTCATTACCCGCACCCGTGACCATCATAGAAGAAAGAACCGTCGGACCGACCCTGGGGGCGGATTCCATCCGCATGGGCATGATATCCATGCTGGTGGGCGGGGTATTGATTCTTTTGTTCATGACGATCTATTACCGGAAATCCGGGTTGATCGCCAACCTGGCCCTGATATTGAATATCATTCTCATCGGCGGGGGACTGGCTGCTTTTCAGGCGACGCTGACCCTTCCGGGCATTGCCGGAATCATTCTGACGATCGGTATGGCCGTGGATGCCAACGTGATTATTTATGAGCGGATCAGAGAAGAGCTCCGGTGGGGTAAGACCGCGGCTGCTGCGGTGCATGCCGGTTTTGACAGAGCTGCGCTGACCATTTTAGATGCCAATGTCACCACATTGATCGCGGCCATCGTGCTGTTTCAATTCGGCACCGGCCCGGTCAAGGGGTTTGCCGTGACTTTGGGGCTGGGGATCGTTGCCAGCCTGTTCACGGCCCTGGTTTTGTCCAGATCCATTTTCGATCTTGTCTTGCAGAAAAAAACCACCTCATCATTGAGCATATAAAGGAATTGTCATTATGCAGCTGATCAAGTCTGATATCAATATCGACTTTCTGGGAAAACGAAAAATCGCAATGGTTTTTTCCGGCCTGCTGATCCTGGCCAGTATCATCGGCCTGGTCATCCATAAAGGTCCTAATTACGGCATTGATTTTGCCGGCGGCGCATTGGTCCAGGTCAAGTTCAACCAGGACGTTTCCATCGGACAGGTGCGGGACAGCCTGGCCGGATTGAATCTCAAAGATTTGTCTGTTCAGGATTTCGGTGAAGGCGATACCCATGAGTTTTTGATCCGGACAGCCAATACCGGTTCTGAAGGCACTGGGCTGGCCCAGGCGGTTTCAGCCGCCATTGAAAAAGGAACCGGAATCGCGCCTGAAATCCGGCGCATGGAAATGGTCGGTCCTCAAGTGGGAGATGACCTGAAAAAACAGGCCCTTCTGGCCATTTTTTATTCTTTGCTGTTCATTACCATCTATATTTCCGGTCGGTTTGAACTCAAATGGATTCTGTCCGGTGTCACTGCCGGGGCCATGATGGCCGCGGTTTATTTTTTGTCTGTGTTCAATGTCAGTATGCCGATATTGATCACCGGAGCCCTGGTGGTGTCTTTAGCCCTTTTCTGGCGGCTTCGGCTCAAATATGCCATGGGCGCCATGATTGCCCTGATTCATGATGTGTTTATCACGGTCGGCATTTTCTGCATATTTGACATGGATTTTTCCTTGCCGATTATTGCGGCTTTGTTGACCATTATCGGGTACTCCCTGAACGATACCATCATCGTGTTTGACAGAATCCGAGAAAATATTAAAGGAGAATCCGATAAAACCGGATTGCCGGCCCTTTTCAACCAGAGCATCAACCAGACTTTGTCCCGGACCCTTTTAACGTCTGTCACCACCTTGATTGTCCTGCTGGCATTGTTTTTTCTGGGTGGTGAAATCATTCACAATTTTGCCTTTGCCATGATCGTGGGCGTGGTGATCGGGACCTATTCATCCATTTTTGTGGCAACACCCATTGTTCTTTTTGCATCTTTAAAACGGATAAATGGATGATATCTATGTTAAAAAAAATCAGCCCGTCTTTTGATTTGGAATGATTTCGGATGCTGACAAATACCTGCCCTGGTTTATTCTAAGAGAAGTTCCCGGTGTGGGACACCAGATGTATGTTCGCCTGCTCCGGGCCTTTGGCGGCCCGGAGCAGGTTCTTTCAGCCGATTCTGACACTCTGGTAAATATTCCCGGTATTCATCATAAAACCATTGCCGGAATCAGACATCTCAAACCCTGGATGGCGGCTGCCAAAAAAGAGCTGCAAAAAACCCTGGATCAGGGGTTTTCCATTCTGACGATCCATGATGAACGATTCCCTGTATTTCTGAAAAACATTCCTGATCCACCGGCATTGCTGACCTGTTCAGGTGTCTGGGAACCGGATATTCCCTGTATTGCCATCGTGGGGTCCCGGGCTGCGTCCAGCTACGGCATCTCCACAGCCAGACGTCTGGCATTTAAACTGGCGGAAAAAGGATTCTGCATTGTCAGCGGCATGGCCAGGGGCATTGATACGGCCGCCCATGAAGGCGCCCTGGACAGCACCGGGAAAACCATTGCCGTGCTGGGGTCCGGCCTGAACAATATTTATCCCCGGGAAAACAAGGCGTTGTTTCATAAAATTCAGGAACGCGGTGCCGTGTTCTCGGAATTTAAACTTGACACAAACCCGTTTCCGTATCATTTTCCTGTCAGAAACCGGATCATAGCCGGTCTGTCCTGCGGAACCATTGTGGTGGAAGCCGCCAGAAAAAGCGGTTCATTGATTACTGCCAGGCTGGCGGCGGAGTATAACCGGGAAGTGTTTGCAGTCCCGGGAAGCATTGCGTCACAAAAAAGCCAGGGAACCCATTTTTTATTGAAACAGGGAGCCAAACTGGTGGAAAATGAAACTGATGTGATGGAGGAATTATCTCATCTGGTTCATGTGGAACCGGCATCAAAATTACCCCGTAAAAACGCTTCTGAAAAACCGGATGCGTCCCTGGAACTGGATGGTGACAAAAAACATATTTTACAGATTCTGGATGCCTATCCCCAGCATATTGACCAGATTATTGAAATCAGCCGGATGCCCAGTGATGCGGTATCTGCCATTTTACTGGAACTTGAATTGATGGGACAGATCACGCATCATCCCGGCAATTATTTTTCGTTATCATAAAAGGAGTTGTTTTGGCTAAACCGCTTATCATTGTCGAATCCCCGACCAAAATTAAAACGTTGAAAAAATATGTGGGAAAAGATTTTCAAGTGGCTGCCAGTTCCGGTCATATCCGGGATTTGCCCGTGAAAAAGCTGGGGATTGATGTGGAAAACAATTTTACAGCCGAATATGTCAATATCAAAGACAAAACCAATGTCATCTCCCAGTTGAAAAAAATTGCCAAAGACTGTGATGATATTTACCTGGCGCCTGACCCGGACCGTGAAGGTGAGGCGATTGCGTTTCATATCATGGATATTCTGAAAAAAAAGGACCGCCGGTTTCACCGGGTCCTCATCCATGAACTCACCAAAAAAGGCATTGAAGATGCCTTGAAAAAACCACTGGAACCCGACGAAGACAAATACAATGCCCAGCAGGCCCGGCGGAAGCTGGACCGGCTGGTGGGATATCAGATCTCTCCCTTGCTGTGGCAGAAAATCCAGCGGGGGTTGAGTGCCGGCCGGGTCCAGTCCGTGGCCGTGAAAATTATCTGTGACCGGGAACGGGAGATCCGCAGTTTTGTCCCGGAAGAATACTGGACCATCACCGCGGACTTGATGGCCCAGGTCCCGCCCGGTTTTAACGCGGCCCTGGTAAAAATCCGCCAGAAAAAAGCCAAGATCCAGAATGAGACCCAGGCCCGAAAAATTGTTGCGGATCTTCAAACAGCCCGGTTTCAGGTGGATGAAATCAAGAACAAAACAGTGAAGCGCAATCCATTGCCCCCGTTTATCACCAGCAAACTGCAGCAGGATGCTATCAATCGATTGCGGTTTTCCGCCAAAAAAACCATGGTGGTGGCCCAGCAGTTGTATGAAGGCATTGACATCGGTACGGGCGGGCCCGAGGGGTTGATTACCTATATGCGTACCGATTCCACAAGGATCGCGCCGGAAGCGGCCCAGGAGGCCCTGTCCCTGGTGACCCAGACCTATGGCAAGGAATATGCCATGGCCAAGCCCCGTTATTTTAAAAATAAAAACAAGGCCCAGGACGCCCATGAGGCCATTCGCCCCACATCGGTGTTCAATGTTCCCGATAAAATCAAGGCCCATTTGACCGATGATCAGTATGCCTTGTATGACCTGATCTGGAAACGGTTTGTGGCGTCCCAGATGGCCCGGGCAGTGATCGATCAGAAAGCCATTCTCATCAAAGCAGGGGATTACCTGTTTTCCGTGAGCGGTTCCACGGTGAAATTCAGTGGTTTCATGGCGTTGTATGATACCCGGGAAACCAAATCAGAAAACGACATCCAGACCCTTCCCCAGGTTGAGGAAAAAGAATGGCTGACATGTGAAAAAATAAATCCCAAACAGCATTTTACCAAACCTTTGCCCCGGTTTTCCGAAGCATCGCTGGTCAAGGAACTGGAAAAAAACGGCATTGGCCGGCCCAGCACGTATGCCTCCATTATCAGCGTGATCCAGGACAAAGGATATGTGGAACTGGTGAAACGCTATTTTTATCCCAGTGAACTCGGATTTATTGTCAACGATCTGCTGGTGGCATCGTTTCCCGATCTGCTGGATATCTCATTCACGGCCCAGATGGAAACCAACCTGGACAACGTGGAGAGCGGTAGTTTGGATGAAGTGGAATTGCTCTCCCGGTTTTACGATGATTTCAGTCAAACCCTTGAAAAAGCCAAAGAGCAGATGGTCAGCGTCAAGGGTGTGGGGATCAAGACTGAACTTTCCTGTCCCTCCTGCGGACAGCCGCTGCATATCAAAATAGGGAAAAACGGGCATTTCCTGGCATGCTCCGCCTATCCGGACTGCACGTTCACCAGCAATTACACCCGGGACGAGAAAGGTCAGATCGTTATTGTCGAAAAACAGGTGGATGATACTCCGGTCAAGGACTGCCCCAAATGCGGCAAACCCATGGTTCAGAAAGACGGCCGGTTCGGGTTGTTTCTGGCCTGTACCGGATATCCGGAATGTACGCACACGGAATCGGTGATGTCTGAAAATGACAACAAAGATATCGGGGTCGACTGCCCGGAGCCCGGATGTTCAGGCCGGATTGTTGAAAAAAGATCCAAACGCGGTAAAGTTTTTTACGGATGTTCCCGGTATCCGGATTGTAAGTTTGCCAGCTGGGACAAACCCGTGGCCAAACCCTGTCCCCAATGCAAGGCATTGTTTCTGGTGGAAAAAGAAACCAAGCGGGACGGCCGGTTCCTCAAGTGCAACACTTCCGGATGCGGATATAAGGAAAAAGTATAGTCTGCTTTCAGATCATGCATTGACCCGTTCCACATACGTTTTGGTACGGGTATCGATTTTAACCATCTGTCCTTCATCCACAAACGGCGGAACCTGCACCTCAAACCCGGTCTCCAGGGTGGCGGGTTTGGTGCTGCCCGTTGCGGTGTCTCCCTTGGCCCAGGGTTCGGTTTTGGTGATGGTCAGGTTGATGAAATTGGGAAGGGTCACGCCAATGGGTTTCTGGTTGTGCAGCAACACGGTGCAAACCGTGTTTTCTTTCAACAGATCGATCACATCTTCCAGCTGATCCCGGGTCAGAAAAATCTGTTCATAATTGCTGGTGTTCATGAAACAAAAGGAATCTTTGGTCGCATACAAATATTCCATTTCCTGTTCTTCCAGGTCTGCTTTCTCAAACTTGTCACCCGACCGGTAAGTTCTTTCAAACTGAGACCCGGTAATCATGTTCTTGAGTTTGCATTTATACAAAGACTGGCCTTTCCCGGGTTTTTTAAACTCAAAGTCGACAATGATATAGGGTTCGCCGTCGATTTCGAATTTTAATCCTTTTCTTAAATCAGATGCTAAATACATGCCTGTTTCTCCTGTCCGTTTATTAATTGGGTTGTAAATTTTGTGATTGTGATGGGGCTAATAAAGCATAATAAGGATCTTATGGCAAGATCCAGATAAAAACACCTTGCATTTTAAAGCGATTTATAGGAAAAATTATGATTTAGAAAATTTTATTCATGAGGAAAAACAAAACCATGATTGTTGTCATTGATTTCGGTTCCCAGTTCAATCAGCTGATTGCCAGACGGGTCAGGGAACATAATGTTTACTGCCAGGTGGAGCCGGCAAATATCCCCATTGACCGGATCAAGGCCCTGAATCCCAAAGGCATTATTCTGTCCGGCGGGCCGTCCAGTATTTATGAAAAAGACAGCCCTGCCGTGGACAAATCCCTGTTTGACTTAGGGGTGCCGGTGTTGGGGATCTGCTATGGGATGCATTCCATGATCCATGCCCTGGGTGGAGAGATCCGTCGGGCAAAAAAAAGAGAATACGGATTTGCCCGATTGCAGATCAAATCGGACTCGTTGTTGTTCAAGGATATGCCCTCGGAATTTCAGTGCTGGATGAGCCATGGAGATTCCGCCGGAACCCTGCCGGAGGGATTTGAAGTGACGGCTGCAACGGAAAACACGCCGATTGCGGCCGTGGCGCATCCTGAAAAACAATTTTACGGGCTTCAGTTTCATCCGGAAGTGGAACATTCCATCAACGGATCATTGATGATCAAACATTTTTTGTTTGATGTCTGCAGATGTGAAAAAAACTGGACCATGGACTCTTTTTCAGAAGGAGCCATTGAACAGATCAAAGATGCGGTTAAAGACAAAAAAGTGATCATGGGGCTTTCTGGCGGGGTAGATTCATCCGTGGCCGCCACCCTGATCCACAAAGCTATCGGTAAAAACCTGCACTGTATTTTTGTGGACAACGGTCTGTTGCGGCACAATGAAAAAACCCAGCTGGAAAAACGGCTCGGCAACAACCTGGACATGAATATCCGGTTTGTGGATGCGGCACAAACGTTTCTGGATGCCCTCAAAGGGGTCACGGATCCGGAAACCAAACGAAAAATTATCGGCAATGAATTTATCAAGGTCTTTGAAGCCGAGGCCCGCAAAATTCCGGGGGCCGCATTTCTGGGACAAGGCACCCTGTATCCGGATATCATTGAATCCAAGTCCGCTTTTGGAGGCCCTACGTCCATTATTAAATCCCATCACAATGTGGGAGGGCTGCCGGAAAAAATGCAACTCAAGCTTATCGAACCGCTGCAGCTGCTGTTCAAGGACGAGGTCAGAAAACTGGGCCTGGCTTTGGGCATTCATGAAGACCTGGTCTGGCGCCAGCCTTTTCCCGGTCCCGGACTGGCCATCCGCATCATGGGCGAAATCACCGCAAAGCGCCTGGATATATTAAGACAGACCGATGTAATTTTGTTGGAAGAAATCCGGAAAGCCGGTCTTTACCGCAAATTATGGCAGTCGTTTGCCGTGCTGTTACCCATCAAAAGCGTGGGTGTCATGGGAGACAAAAGAACGTTTGCCCATTGCGTGGCCATTCGGGCGGTGACCAGCAACGATGCCATGACCGCAGACTGGGCCAGACTGCCCCATGATCTGCTGGGAAAAATTTCCAATCGGATGATCAATGAGGTGGAAGACATCAATCGCGTGGTATACGATATCACCTCCAAACCGCCGGGCACCATTGAATGGGAATAGGCAGGCCCATGTTTCAGAAACCAGGAAAATCAAAGAGGTACGGATCTGATGAGCCTGAAAGACTATAGGACCGATGCATCGGATCTTCCCCAAGAGGATCCGGATACCTTGCCCTCGCCCGCCTTGTACCAAAAGGATCGCAATGCACTGAAAATAGACAAATTATCCACCCGGGTAACCATTATCACCATTATTCTGCCGATCCTCATTGGTGCGGTTTTGTTTTTCATCTACCTGGACATGAAAGACCAGGTCTTGGATGTGGATACGGCCAAAAATAACCGGGTGGAGCAACTGTCCCGTCAGATGGAAGAGAAAATGAACGCCCTGGACATCCGCATTGCCAAAAACCGGTTTGATCTGGAAGAGAAACTGCCGTTAATGGAACAAAAAACCGATTCTCTGGAGCAGCAGCTGGGAAAACTGGCAGCATCCAAGGCCGATGTCTCGGCACTGGATGCAGAATCGGCAAAACTGGGAGATCAGCTGGCCCGACAGGATCGCCGGATCCAGAACAATGCCGACCAGGATCAGGCCAATCTGGCGGAACTGGAACGGATCAATTCATCGTTGCGTTCTGCCATGGATGAAAACCAGGCTCAATTTGAAAAAAAGGTCCGGACCCTGAAACAGGAAATGACATCTTTTCAGGCCTTGAAACAGGAAGTGGCATCCCTTCAGACCCAGAGGCAGGGGCTGATTTCTCTTCAGGAACAATTGGACGACAAGCGTCTTGACCTGGAACAGCTTCGAAAACAGGTGAGCCTTTTGGAAAAACAACACAAAGAACTGGAAAATCAGTTCATGACCCGAAAAGAGGTCGACCGGCGATTGACCGAACTTCAGAACAATGTCAACCAAACGCTGAAAAATCTGGAAAACCGGATCAAATCTCCCCCGCTTCAGATTCCGGACAGCATCTCGGAAGAAACCCTGACACAATGATCTTTTTTTGAATCGCATTGAATTATTTGAACAATTGGGGTATACTCAGGCCAAATATCAGGATCACATAAATGAATACAAGGACAACTGGCCGTTATGTCCAAACAACACCCCGAGTGCCCTCTTTACAATCATACTACGTGTAGAGAACTGCACAATCCAAAGCTTTGCGCCATTATTCGCGAAGATCTGATCTGTTTGAAAAAGCAGCAGAAAACCCCCAAAAAAAACCGGTCTTTTTCTTCAGATCCAGCAGATCCCGCCGTTATCTGACTTTCAACCGGTCCCCCGGATGGATCACTTTTTTGTAGGACATTTTGTTCAACCGCAGCAATTCAGCCAGCGACATCTGATTGGCTTGGGCGATACCTATCAGACTTTCCCCGGGTTTGACCACGTGGATCCGGACAGGTGAGGTTTTCTGCCACTTTGCGATAAGTTCGGTAAACCGGGTGTGAAAACCGGGTGCGTTGTCCGCCGGCACCTGGATTACAATCGAACCCGGTGACAGATAATATCCCCGGATATCCGGATTCAGTTCTTTAAAGGTTTTATACGAAATATCCGCTGCTCTGGCAATGATCAGTATGGGCACCTCTTTTTGCAGCGTGACATCCAGGGCAGCCAGATCCAGCGGAGGGTACAGGTCGTCAGGATTCAGATGAAACCCATATTTTTCCGGTTGATCCAGGATCAGTTTGGCTGCAATGATTTTAAACAGATACTGCTGGGTTTCAAGGGGCAGGTACAAGTCAAAATAGTTGTGGGTCTGCTGGGCATCGATTTCCACTGCCAGGCCATGTTCGCCCATATTATAGGCGGCCAGGGCCAGAAAAACGGATCCAAATTCCGTTGTCAGTTTTTTCAGATACAGACAGGCCGCCCGGGTGGATTTAAAGATATTTCGCCGTTCATCCACCTGATCGTTAATTTTCAGGCCATATTTCAGGCCGGTGGACTTGAGAAACTGCCAGTATCCCACGGCATGGGCAAAGGATCTGGCATGGGGTCTGAGCGCGCTTTCAATGACCGGTACATATTTCAGATCGTCGGGCATCTGTTCTTCGGCCAGAATCTTCTGGATATGGGGAAAAAGCTGAGCCGCCCGTTTCATCCACAAAATCACCTGGGGACGGTTCCACAAAATCAAGAGCATTTCTTTTTCCATGGCCGCTTTCACCATGGGATCTTCCATGGGAATGGGTATACCGCAAAATTCAAGTGAATCCGGGAACCGGATACTCTGGATCAAAGAAGGGATCGGTTCCACATCGGCATCCATCTCCTGAGTCTCTAAGGAAAATGAATCCGGGACCATACCTCCCATCCCCAAAAGAATCCAGATCAGACAGATGGCTGAAAAATATCGCATGTTCACCTCACAGATAAATGATGTTGACCGTTTAATCATCTTGTCAGAACGGATCTGAAAAGTCAATTCACCCCGTGTGATGTCAATGCCTGGAAGTTGCCTTTTCAAAGTATTTCTGATATGCCATAATCTGCCAAAATTGATATAAGGGTAACAAAAACACCATGCATTCCTTTTTAAAAGAATTGATTGTTAAAGCAGGCGACCTCTGTCTGGCGGAACAGGGACAACTCACGTTGCAGTCCCTTGAATTCAAAACCCGAAAAGACCTGGTCACCGCCACGGACAGGCAGGTGGAAGCGTTTCTGATTCAAGAGATCCAATCCCGGTTTCCGGATCATGGAATCTGGGGCGAAGAAACCGGCCAGATGCTCACGGACAGTGACTATTGCTGGATCATCGATCCCATTGACGGCACCACCTCATTTTTTCATGGACAGCCCTATTATGCCATCAGCATTGCTTTGAAAAAAAAGCAGGAAATTATTTTAGGGGCCGTATATGCCCCGGCCCTGGGTCAGTTGTTTCATGCCCGCAAAAACCAGGGGGCCTGGTTGAACGATCATCCCATTCAGGTCTCTGCCACCACCACGTTGACGGATGCGGTGATGGCCACCGGGTTTGCATGTCTGCGTGCCGGCAAAAAAAACAACAATCTGGTCCATTTCAACCGGATTGTCCCACAGTTGAGAGATATCCGGCGCTGCGGTTCCGCTGCCATCGACCTGTGTTATGTGGCGGCCGGTAAAGTGGACGGGTTCTGGGAAATGAATTTGAATGTCTATGATGTGGCCGCAGGAATCCTGATGGTAACCGAGGCACAAGGCGAGGTCACGGATTTCACGGGAGGCCCGGATTTTCCGGAAAAAGGCATTGTGGCTGCCAATCCGGTATTGGCGGACATTTTAAGATCGCAATTGACGTCATGACCTTTGATGTGACAGAGGAATAATTTTTTATGACCATTCAGTGGTTCCCCGGCCATATGCTGGAAACAAAAAAATGGTTGCACCAGTCGGCAGCCAAAGCAGATGTGATTATGGAGATGCTGGATGCCCGGATACCGGTGGCCAGTGAGAATCCCTGGATGGATAAAATCAGCCGCAACGCCCGGCGGGTGAAAATTCTCAATAAAATCGACCTGGCCGATCCCCGGGTGACGGAGCAATGGCTGACCTATTTTTTAAAACACGGCAATGCCCGGGCCATTGCCATCAATGCCACGGACAAGTCCCAGGCAGTTCGTGCCCTGGAATACGCCATAGAAGGGGTGTCCTGCAATCGGGCCAGAAAACGAAAAATCATGGTGGTCGGTATCCCCAATACCGGAAAATCCACATTTCTGAACACCCTGGTTGGAAAAAAAATCGCCAAAACCGGTAACACACCGGCCATCACCCGGCATCAGCAGCGGACCAGTTTACCAAACAATATTGATCTGTACGATACCCCCGGGGTCCTGTGGCCCGTGATTGAACCGCCTCAACGGGCTTATGCCCTGGCTGTCACAGGCGCTATTTCAGATGCTGCACTGGATTTTCAGGACATTGCCTGGTTTGCCGCCGGACTGCTTCTAAGCCGCTATCCGGAACAACTGAAGGCCCGGTACCCGTTCCTGGATCCAATACCTGACGATGAAGCCGGGTTGCTGGAACAAATCGGTGCTGCCAGAGGGTGTTTGAAAGCCAAAGGGCAAATTGATTATCATAAAGCCGCCACCGTCCTGATTCAGGATTTCAGATCCGGTAAAATTGGAAAAATCAGTGTTGAAACCCCGTTTGACACATCTGATGATAAGGAAAAAAACAGTGACCCGACCTTTGAATAATCCCTTGGATTCCTGCTTGAAAAACAGGATGATTCCCCTGTTGATCCTGCTGATCCTGCTGGTGCTGGTATGGCACCCCACCGTGTCCGCCCAACCGGTCCGTCTGGCCCCTGAAAGAAATCATGCCATTCAGTGCATCCGGATTGTTTCCGCGCTTGAGCGTTATCATTACTTAGGGAAAAAACTGGATGATACTCTGTCTGAACAGATCTTTGATCGGTATATCAAATACCTGGATCCATCCCGGCACCTGCTGACCCGACCCGATCTGCAAGAACTGGAAAAATACCGTCAAAAATTTGACACAGACCTGAGGCGCGGCAACCTGAGAAGCGCATATGAGATTTACAATCTGCACCATCGCCGGGCCGCGGAACGGTATGCATATATTCTGGATCTGCTGGAAAAACCAGACTCTTTTCTGTCTCTCAATTCCCGGGATTTTCTGGTGGTGGACGGTGAACAGCGGCCCTGGCAACCCAGCGAGGATGATTTGCGCACTTTGTGGGAAAAAGAACTGATCCATCACATCATCACGCTGACGCTCGATGACCATAACACCCAGACGGATGTGTCACAAACCCTGGAAAAAATTTATACCACCCGCCAGACCCGGTTGTCCCAGACCACCACAGATGATGTATTTCAACTGGTCATGAACTGCGTCACCGAAAGCTTTGATCCCCATACCCAGTATTTTCCGCCCCGGGTATCGGAAGATTTTGATATCCATATGCGGCTTTCTTTGGAAGGGATCGGGGCCGTGCTCCAGACTGAATATGAATATACCAAGGTCGTCAGCCTGGTTCCCAAGGGGCCGGCGGACAAATCCAGCCAGTTGATGCCCGGAGACAAGATTATCGGAGTGGGTCAGGGGGAAACCGGTGAAATCAAAGATACCATCGGTCTGCGGATCGATGAAGTGGTCAAGTTGATCCGGGGTCCGAAAAACACGTTTGTCCGTCTTAAAATCATTCCTGCCAAAAAAAGTGATGCCACCACCATTGTCAGCATTATGAGAGACACGGTAAAACTGGAGGAACAATCCGCCCAAAAACAGATAAAAACCGTGGTTTCAGGCAAGAGAAACTATAAAATCGGAATCATTGAAATCCCGAATTTCTATATTGATTTCGAGGCTTATCACAGAGGAGATTCCCAGTATAAAAGCACCACTTCAGATGTGAAAAAATTGCTGTTTGAACTGGCCGAAGAAAACATTGACGGTCTGATCATCGACTTGCGGGACAACGGCGGCGGTGCCCTCAAAGAAGCCAGTGATCTGACCGGGCTTTTTCTTACCTCCGGGCCCACGGTACAGATCCGCACCAAACAGCAGATGACCCGGCTTTATGACGAAGACCCGGAAATCCAGTATACCGGGCCGTTGCTGGTATTGATCAATCGAATGAGTGCGTCAGCCTCGGAAATTTTTGCCGGTGCCATCAAAGATTACCAGCGGGGAATCATCGTGGGAACCCAGAGTTTCGGTAAAGGCACGGTTCAGGAACTCAAACCGTTGGGAGACGGCAAACTCAAGCTCACATCCGCCAAATTTTACCGGGTTTCCGGTAAAAGCACCCAGCACCGGGGCGTGATACCGCATATTTTATTTCCCAAAGTCTACAAATCCGAAGATACCGGAGAAAGTTCTTTGGACGGGGCCCTGCCCTGGGATACCATTCCTCAGATTCCATTCCAGGCATACCGGTCTTTGACGCCTTTGTATACGTCTTTGATGCATGAATTTCAACAGCGCAGCCTTCAGGATCCCGGTATGGTTTATCTTGAAAAGCGCCTGGCATGGACATCAAAACAGGAGAGAAAAATTCGTCTGCCCCTGGATATCAATGCCCGAAAAGAACAAAGAATCATGGATCAGCAAACTGAAATCGAAATTGAAAATGAATATCTGACCGCCCTGGGCAAAGATCCCATCCGCACCCTGGAAGATCAGGAACCTGTTTTGAACCGGTATAAAGAGATCCTTTTGCAGCAGGCTGAAAAAATCATGGCAGACATGATCCTTTTGACCCGACAGCAGGGGTATGCATGGTAGTCAGACGAATTTGTCTATATACCGCTGGCGTACTGACGGCAGCGGTTCTGATGGCATTTCTTTTGCTGGGTCCGATTCTCAACTCGCCTTTTGTCAAGCCCTGGATCGTGAATCACATTGAAAACCAGGTCAACACTGAAATCGATCCGGATCAGGTGACTTTTCTGTTGACACCCCAGCCCGGGATTCAGGTTGACGGCGTGAAATTGCCCTTGACCCGGGAAATTGAATTGTCTGTGGATGCCGTTCGCCTGGATTTGGACCTGAGTGCGCTGTTGAAACGAAAAATAGAGATTTCCGGCATTTTTTTAAAGGACTTGAGTATCCAAACCCTGCCGGGTGAAAACAAAACCGGTTTGACATTTCATGCCCCCCTTGATTTTCAATTTCCCAAACAGCAGATCCAACAGGTATTCGCCCTGCTTCCGGACAGTGAAAACCAGTTACAGATTCATCTGGAAAATACAAGCACCCAGCAGTTTTCAGCACTCAATGGCAGTCTGTGGATTTCCAAAACCGATGAGACCATGCAGTTTGACACACAGATTAAAGACCTTCATGTGACAAAAGACTGGCTGGCCCGGTTTTTCTCAGCTCCGGATTTTCTGATGGATCAGCTGGCATCAGAAACCGCCCGCCTGCATGTCCGGCTGAATCCTGACACCGGAATATCCGGCGACCTTTCGCTGGACCGGTTTGACATCGCTTCACACCGGCTGACTCCTGCTTCCATCTCAGGCTCCCAGGTGCAGATGCATTTTTCCTATTTACCGGATCAGGTCTCTTTTCATATTGACCCCACCCAATTGGCATATCCGTCCGCACAGGTGGCCATGGCATTTTCAAACAGCCGGACCCGAAATGAAACCGCATTGACCTTCACAGGCCATCACATAGACATTGCCCAGGCCCGGGAAGCGACCCTGGCTTTGGCACCGGAGAATCAGGTGGTGAAACCGTTGTTTGACATATTACGAAAAGGTACGGCCAATGACGTTTCTGTGGGATTTCACGCAGCATCCTGGAATACGCTGTTTGATCCCCGGCATCTGATTCTGGAAGGAGACGCCCGAAATTCGCAGATACAAATACCGGAAACGCTTTTGATGGCCGATGATGTGGAGGGTAAAGCCCAGGTGTCGGACGGCAAGCTGATCATTGCGGCTGAAAACGGCCGCATTGATCACTCGATGATTCATCAGGGACGGCTGACCATTGATCTGTTGCATTCATCCCATGTGCCGTTTACCGGTGAATTTGATCTGGATGTGAACCTGGCTGAAGTGCCGGCTGTGTTGATCCGCCTGTTGCCGGATTCAACGCTGGCCAGGGAAATGGCCCGGGTGAAAGACCTGAAGGGACAGGCAGATGCCCGGTTGACCCTGGCCGTTGAAAACGATCAACCGGATCTGTTGGTTTCAGTGACCACAAAACCGTTTTCAGCGACCGGATTTTATGATCGGATTCCCTTTCCCCTGACGATTTCCCAAGGGATGTTTGTTTATGAAAATAACCAGATCCGGATCAGCGGATTGTCCGGAAATATCGGTGAAAGCCTTGTCACTGACGTGTCGGCCAAGGTCATGCTGGATGAAACCCCTTTGCTGGATCTGACTGCCAGGGGCCTGGACCTTGACATTCAGGAAATCTGGCCGAAACTGTCGTTATGGAAACCGGTCCGTTCCCGCATGGAACCGGTGACAGATATGTCCGGACAACTGATTGTCAGCCGCCTCCACTATAAAGGCCCGATGTTTGAATTAAATCAGGGTGAATTCAATATTGCGGGCACAGGTCAGGATATCCGGATCGGAATTTCTTCCAGACCCCATGAAATTAATCAGATGTCCGGTGCGTTTGACGTGTCTGAAAACGCAATGGACATTTCTGATCTGTCCGCGAAAATCACCGGCCTGGACTGGTTGTCCGACCTAGTTTCCCCGGCATATACGGCCGGTATCGCCCTGCCCTTGTGGATTAAATCCGGCAGCGTCCAGATGCATGACAAACAGATGTCCGTGTCCGGGAAAGCGGAACTGGCGCCGAACATTGATTTTTTTGTTCAATTGACCGGTACAGGGCCAGGTGATCTGACACCTGAGCGGATGGCGCTTGAAAATAAACCGTTGACCGATGCTGAAATTCTGTTCACCCGGCACCCGGAATTCACACAAATCCGGTTTAAAGGAACTCTGGATACCCGGACCCTGGATATCGTGATGGACGAAAATACGTTGCTGCACCAGCGTCTGATGTCTCTGACCCGGGGACAGCCGGTGGAAATCGTTGCAGATCCAGATGACAACCTGCACATCAGCGCTCGGTTTATTCAACTGGACACCTTGATATCACTTCTGGGAAGCGCTTCTTTCTCAGGCACCCCTTTTCAGTTCTCCCGAAAAAATCTGCATATCCAGGCGGATCAGGTGGCTTATCAAACATTTGAGTTTTCCCATGTGACGGCAATCGTCACAGGAAAAAAGCAACACCCAGACATTCAGTTGCTCACTGGGGATTTCTGTGGTGCTGATATTTCCGGCCGGATGCGCCTGGATCTGACATCACCTGATCTTCAAACGAAGACGGATTTAAAGATTAGCGCGTCAAACCAAGAGAATGTCGCCACCCTGCTCTCCTGTTTTTATCCGGGAATAGACCTGATGAATGGGGGATACGCTTTGAATGCCAATTTGGCCGGAACCGGATCCGTGAAAACCCTTCATACTGATCTCACCGGAGACATTTCATTTGAATCCGAAAAAGGGCAGATTCATAAAATGACATTGTTGTCCCGGCTGCTGTCAGTATTAAATATTTTGAAACTGCCGGATATCCGCCAGGAAGGGTTCCGGTATCGCAGTATTCAGGTGAACGCACAAATGAAAAACGGCACCATTCATCTGGAAAAAGCGGTGATTGATGCGGAAAACATGGCCCTTTTTTTTACAGGCGACATCCATCCGTTTGAAAACCAGCTGGATCTGACCTGTCTGGTGGCACCCTTTAAAACCATTGACACCCTTGTGCAATTCATTCCGGTAGTCAATACCATCCTGAGCGGCCGTCTGGTGTCATTTCCGGCAAAAGCCACCGGTGCCATCGATGATCCGGTCATAACACCTTTGCACCCTTCAGCCGTGGGAGAAGGATTGATCAATATGTTCACCTCTTTATTGACATCACCGATTCGATTGTTTGAAAGAACGCCCTGATATGTCTTTTGAACCGATATTTTCCCAAAAAATGCTTGTACCCTATTCAGTGATGGGCGCCAACAACCATGTCCGCATGGATCGGCTGCTGTCTGTTTTTCAGGATGCAGCCGGTATTCATGCGCATCAGATGGGGGTCAGCGGATTTGATCTGGCACAAAACCAGTTGAAATGGGTGATTTCCCGGTACCAGATCCGGGTGAATCAGCCGCTGCAATGGCCGGGTCCCTATGAATTGAGAACCTGGCGGTTTCCCTGGAAAAACCTGTATGAAATCCGTCAGTTTGAAATGCTTTCTCCGGACGGTGTTCCTCACATCCAGGCATTGTCGGTCTGGGTCATGGTCAAAGCGGCAAACACCCGGCCGGTCAGGCTGTCTTATCATATGCCCCCGGAGTTGATGACCCAGACCGGCACACCGCCGGATCTATGGGCCAACACGTTTGATTTCGTCCGGTGGGATCATGAAGCGCAGTTTCCTGTCCGAATCCATGATCTGGACCTGAACCAGCATGTGAACAACACGACTTACGCAACCTGGGCGCTTGAAACCCTGCCCATGCCCTGGCTGTTTAATCATGTGCCGGTGACTCTGGTGATCAATTTTCTCAAAGAAACGTTCTACCCGGGAACGGTGTCGGTTAAAACCTGTGTATCAGATCACACAGACCCGGTGACAACCCGACACGGTATTTTTGATGAATCCGGCGATGAAACACTGGCTGTGCTTACTTTGACCTGGAAACCCAATCCCCATGTCCCTGTTTGACGACACGCCGGATCCCCAGGAAGAAAAGCTGTTTCAGACCGCGTTGCGCTATCTGGCCATCCGACCCCGCAGTGTCGGGGAAATGACCGGATATCTGGCAAAAAAAAGTCAGGATCCGGCACACATCTCTACTGTCATTGACCGGTTGAAGCAATACCGGTATCTGAATGATGAAGAATTCGCCCGGATCTTTATTGAAAACCGAAAAAGAAACCAACCCAAATCAAAGTTCGCGCTTACCCGGGAACTCAGACAAAAAGGCATCCGCTCCCAAATCATCAGCGATCTGCTTGACTCATATGATGATATGCAGATGGCGGTCACAGCGCTGGCCGCCAGATATCAAAGATGGCATCATCTGGACCCGGAAACCCGGCAAAAAAAAGCGTTTAATTATCTGCGTTACAGAGGTTTCAATTATGAAGCGATCCGGTTTGCCTGGGAACAGGTCGCCAAAGATGCGGATTTTAGCGGTTGAAGAGGCTTTGGTTTGAGCCCTGCTCCCT
The DNA here is from genome assembly GCF_000350545.1 of Desulfotignum phosphitoxidans DSM 13687. Lineage (GTDB taxonomy): Bacteria > Desulfobacterota > Desulfobacteria > Desulfobacterales > Desulfobacteraceae > Desulfotignum > Desulfotignum phosphitoxidans. Next base: position 227,042 of record NZ_APJX01000005.1, on the reverse strand, counting down.
TTCCTCTTTTTTTTACTGAGCCGGAAGAATACGGATCCGTGCGGCTTTTTTCAGATCCAGATAGGTATCGGCCAGTTTTGTCATCTCTTCGTGGGTCAACCCGCTGTATTCAGGAACAATGGTGTGGGCCCAGTCCAGTTTTTCAGGGTGTTGTCGTGACCCTGCCATCACGGAATTCAGCCAGTAGGCATTGGTTTCCCGCAACACCTCCAGTTGTTTGAGAACCGGGGCCAGAGCCAGTTCAGTCTCCCGGGCGGAAATTCCATTGGCACGGATGTCTGCAATAATTTCATCAAGGGTCTGTATCACCTGATCCACAGATTCATGGGACACCGGTACCACCATCTGCAACACCCCATATCCATCATGAACCATGGACGGGTGATTGTAAACATACGGCGAATACGCGGCCCCCAGTTTTTCCCGGATGGTTATTCTCAAATGTTCAGACAGAACCCGGGACAGCAGGGACAATGCCCGGGATAAATTCACATCCCAGTAATCATCGGTTAAAAAAGCGATCCGCACCACGCCTTTATCGATCTTGGTATCCAGGGTTAAAGACAGATTTTCCCCTTCAGGAAATTGAACCGGATCCAGATCATTTTGGCAATGATCTTCGTTTCCCGGGGAGGCAAATCCTCCCAACAGCGTGCGGGCATGGGAAACCACCTGGGCTGGATCAAAATCCCCCACCAGGGAGACCTCAAATCCCCCCTGCTTGAAATATGGGGTGAGCCAGGACTGGATATCGGTTAAGGTCAGGCGATCCACCTCATCCGGATGGGGCATGCCGAACCAGGGATTTCCTTTGGCCAGAAACCGGTCCCCTTTAATGCGCATGATGCCGTCCGGGGTCTGTTTAAGGGCTTCATACATCTGGCGGTACTGATTTTTGGCCAGGTCAAGACTTTCCTGTTTGAAACCCGGATCCGTCAGTAACGAGCGGATCAGGTGAAACACCAGTTCGGTCTCACCGGGGTCCGCAGACCCGCTCAGGGAAAAAAAGGTGTCCTCCACGGTAAATTCCATGGTCACGTCCCGGCCGGCCAATGCCGCATTCAATTGATCCAGGGTCATGCTTCCCAAACCGCTTTTATGCACGGTCTGTTCGCTGATAAACGCGATACCGGGCTTGCCCGCCGGTTCACAGGACCTGCCGTGCCCGAACACCACTTTGAACAGAAACCGGCCTTTCTGAAAATCGGTTTGCTTAAGATTCAGCCGGATCTGGTTGTCAAAATCGATCCGGGAAATCTCCAGATCTTTGACATTTTTTTCTATACTCTGAATGGCCGCCGGTGTTTCAGGAACCGGAAGATAAGGAAAGCTGGTGGAAAGTTCCGGCTGAAACAGATTCGCTTTTTGGCGGGCACTGTCATTGAATCCGTTTAAAATAGCCTGTTCAGCGGATTCGGAAGAATTTGATGCAATGTCTGCGTTCCCGGTGACCATCACCAGGCGGTGATCCGGATTCCAGGATGTCTGAAATGCCGTGTTCACCTGATCCACAGACAAACTTTCCACAAACGGGGTCAGCAGATCTTTTGCCTGGACAGGGGATAAAAACCAGTTCCTGGTTTGAACAGACGTGAGCAGCGATCTTGCCAGGTTTGATGTCTTCCGGGTGTCAGCCTGCCGGACGGATGTTTCCAGGTCAGCCAGGAAATCCGCTTTGACCCGGTCCAGTTCTTTTTGTGTGAACCCGGTTTCAAACGCCTGGCGCAGTAATTTTTCCAGTTGAGCCAGACTGGTATCCCAGTGTTTGGCATCACATTTAGCAGTGACCGCCGCAGCGTTTATATAATTGAGAAACCGGCCGGAATATGCGGATGCCGAAGAAAAATCCACGCTGCCTTCCTGAATCATGCGGGACAGGCGATGATCCAGCATGTTATCTGCCAGGTTCCGGGTCATCTTGAGCTTGAGACTGTCTTCGGTTTCATAGGCAAAATCCGTATATTCGATCCGTTCAATTGTAATCTGTGTGTTACCTGCTTCCGGCTCAAACAGATAAAACGGTTTGATGCCCTCATGGGAGTCCCATTGGATGCCTTTGGGTGCATACAGACTTTCCGGGATCCGGGGTTCAAGGGATTGAAACCGGGCGGTGATCCATTTTTCAGCCGCCTGGATATCCATATCCCCGACCATGATCAAAACCATGTTATCCGGCCGGTACCATCGATCATAAAACTGTCTGAGCTGTTTTTGATCCGTGGTTTCAATCACCGGTTCTTCACCGATGGGCATGCGCTTTGGCAGAATGGATCCCGGCAGTTCAAACGAGAAAGTGGATTTAAAGGTCCGGTAGGACACGGAGTCCCGCTCCTGTTTTTCCGCCAGGATGATTCCCCGTTCCCGGTCGATCTCCTCTTCCAGAAGCAGTGCGCCGGCCGCATAATCTTTGAGCACCTTCAGGGCATCCTCAAGATGTGCCTGATCCCCGTTGGGCAGTGTCAAATCATAGACTGTATGAAAAAAAGAGGTGCTCGCATTCACATCCGCACCGAAATCCATACCGATGGACTGGAAATAAGTCACCAGTTCTCCCGGAGAAAAATGCTCGGTGCCGTTGAACAGCATGTGTTCCAGATAATGGGCCATCCCCTGTTCATCCGATGTTTCATGGGCGGAACCGGCAAATATGTTCAAATAAACACCCACCCGGTCTTTGGGGGTGGTGTTTTTCATGAGAACATATTGAAATCCATTGGACAAGGTACCGTGAACCACGGCCGGATCCTTGATCACCTGATCGGCAGCCACGGGCAGCGCATGTCCGGCCGGGGTAAGCCAGGCGCCCGTTCCGATCAGCAAGGCCCATACCAGACAACCGATCTGTACCAGATATCGGTTCAGAGAGCGCTTTTTATCCATCGATGAGCCGTGAATTGATTTCAATATCGCTTTTTTCTTTAAGTTCATTGATCCATGCCTGAAAGTACTGTCCTTGTTTTGCCTGTAACAGCTGGGATTTTATGTCCGCCAGATTTTCCTGGGCCTCATTTTCTTCCGGAGCCTTCTGGTCATTGTACGCAATGATAAAAAATCCCTGGTCAGTCTGTAACACGTCCGGGTGCAGCGGATTTTCCGGCGTCAGTTGGAATGCGGCATTTATGAACGCCTCGGATCGCCCGACTTCCTGGACAGTCTCATTTCGGGTAAACCAGTCGGTGCTGGACACCGTCCGATTATTTTCCAGGGCGGTTTTTTCAAGGTTTCCAGCGGTTTTTGCCGCCTCAAGCAGCTCTTTGGCCCGGGTTTCAGCTGCGGTTACACGGAATTTGTTTTCCAGTTCTTGTGTGATCTGATCGGTTACCGCTTCCAGGGGCAGCTGGACCGGTTCAATGGTTTCAGTGACCTTGATCAAAAAATAATCATCCCCGATCTGCCGGATATCACTGATCTGCTGGGGCTGAATCTCAAACGCGGCCCGGGCGAAACCCGGGGGATTGTCCAGTTCCAGTCCATTGCCTTGTGCATCAAACGCGTCTGTGGTCCTGACTTCTTTCTGAGTCATCAATCCCACCTGTTCTAAGGTGTCTCCATCAATGACTGCATCAAACGCATCTTCCGCTCTGTAATAGGCCAGTTGCTGCATTTCTTCCTGTTTAAGCCGGGTTTTGATATCTTCGGCCACTTCGTCCAAAGATTTTGTATGGGCGTCAAACCGGTCCATCACCTTGATCACATGCCAGCCGAACCGGGTTTTCACCGGTTCGGAAATTTCCCCGGGCTGCATGGCAAATGCAGCCTCAGAAAAGGATGGGATCATGCTGTTTCTGTCAAATTTTCCCAGGTATCCCCCGTCTTCTTTGGAAGGTCCCTGGGAGGTTTCTTTTGCCAGTTCAGCAAAATCTTCACCTTTCACAGCACGCTCATAAACGGCCATGGCCTGGTTTTTCGCTGTTTCCACGGCAGTTTCATCTGCGGTTTCATCCACTTGAATCAAAATATGACTGGCTTCCACCTGTTCAGGTATTTCAAATTCTTCCGCATGCTGTTCATAATACCCAGTGATCTGTTCTTGGGTAATGGTGACCTGATCCTGATAATCCCGGGGAGAATATCGGATAAAGGCTGCTTTGCGTTTGGGCTCTGATTGATATCTGGCCTTGTTTTCTTCGTAATGGGCCTGAATCTGTTCCGGGGTCACGGAAATATCAGAAATGTCAGCCGGATCCACTTGAATGTAATCCACTTTCCTGGATGTGTTGTGAAAGTCATAAAAACTGCGTGCTTCCATATCTGAGACAGACACGGCGCTCACAATCATGTCCTGAAGTTTTTGGGTTCTCAACTGGGCACGCTGGAGCTGTTCAAACATTTCAGGGGTCAGAGAGTTGAGCCCCAGCAGCCGTTTATACAATTCCATATCAAACCGGCCGTCTTTGTGGAACACCTCCATGTTCAGAATGGATTCCTGCAGTTCAGAATCCGTGACCCGGATATCGAAGGCATCGGCCTGTTCCGCCATCAGTTTTTCTTCAATCAGGGTATTCAGGGCCTGCTGCTTGACATTCAACGCCTTTAACAGATCATCGGTCAGGTTGTCCTGAAAGCGGTTCCGCATCTGTTCCACCAGATTCTTGTAGGCCAGTTGAAACTCTTCAACCGTGATGGGGGTATCATTCACCGACGCCACGGAATCGTCCCGGCCGGAATTCATGGATCCCACCCCCAGAAATACAAACACCACCACGATGATACCCAGAAAAATCTTGATAATCCAGTTGCCTGAATTCTCCCGCAGATAACGCAGCATGCCGCTCTCCTTCGTACATCATATAGTAAAAGTTAACAAATTTTATATAATATCTTTTCACAAAACCGGATGTCAATGTTTAATTCAAATCCTCGGGTTGCTCTGAAAAAAATATTTTTTTTGTTGACACCGGCCCGCGATTCGATTATTAATCACCATCATTTCGATGTGGGGCTGTAGCTCAGCTGGGAGAGCGTACGGCTGGCAGCCGTAAGGTCAGGGGTTCGATCCCCCTCAGCTCCACCAAATTAATACAGATCACATAAATTTTATCAGATAAAAAAACCTTCCTGCAGAACCTATTTGCAGGAAGGTTTTTTAATTTCAGCTGGTTTTAACCGTTGTCTTTATTTTTCAAACCGCACCACATACACATGGCTGTTGCCTCTTCTGAACAGCAGCTGGGCGGTCCGGCCTTGTTCAATGCGGGATAACACCTCATGATAGGATGTCAGATCAGTAATCCGCTGGCGGTTGAGCTCCAGGAGCAGGTCTCCGGTCCGGACCCCGGAACTTTCGGCCGGAGAATCCGGTTTGATTTCAGTGACAATCAGTCCTTTGACTTCTTCAGGATATCCCAGGCGCTGGGCAGTGGCGGCATCCAGCTCCTTGAACTTGAACCCGAAACTGTCGAATTCACCCAGTGATGCCATCACTTCCGGATCCTGATCCGGGCGTTTTCCCAGTTTGACCTTCACGGTTTTTTCCTTGCCTTCCCGGATGATTTTCACATCCACGGTCTCATCCACCTTGAGATTGGCGATGGTCAGGGTCAGATCCCGGGAGGTTTCGATTTTTTCTCCATTCACCTCAAGAATCACATCCCCGGATTTGATTCCGGCTTCATGGGCGGGATTGTCTTCATACACTTTGGCCACATACACACCGCTGGTGGAATCGATGCCGTAATATTCCGCCAGTTCCGGTGTGATGTTCTGGATGGCCACGCCCATCCAACCCCGGGAAACCTGCTGGGTGTCGATGAGCTGATCGATAATACCGGTGGCCAGATCGGACGGGATGGCAAACCCGATGCCCTGGCCGGATCTCACAATGGCGGTGTTGATTCCGATGACCTCACCGTCCAGGTTCAGCAACGGTCCGCCGCTGTTGCCCGGGTTGATGGAGGCATCGGTCTGGATAAAGTCATCATAGGGTCCGGAACCGATGATCCGGCCTTTGGCGGAAATAATGCCCGCTGTCACGGTCTGTTCCAGCCCGAAGGGACTGCCGATGGCAACTACCCAGGAACCGATGGGCGCTTCGCTGGATTTGCCGAATTTCAAGGGCTGTAAATTTTCGGCATCCACCTTGATGAGCGCCAGGTCCGTCATGGGATCGGTACCCACGATCTTTGCGTCCAGTTCTGTTTTGTCGTGAAGAATCACCTTAATCTCATCCGCGCCTTTGATCACATGATGATTGGTGACAATATAACCGTCTTTGGAAATGATGAATCCGGACCCCAGACTCTGTTCCTTGCGGTTCTGGGGCTGGGGATTGAAAAACGGGCCGAAAAATTCTTCAAGCCCTTCCCGGTTTCCAAAGGGATGACCGAAAAAATGTTCAAACACCCGGCCCCCGCCCTGAACGGTTTTCACGGTCTGGATATTGACCACCCCGGCCTTGGCTGTTTTGGCCAGATCGGAAAACCCGGCCGGGATCATTTTTTGATTCTGAGCGGCCCAGACCGGCAGGGATGTCAGCAAAAAAACACTCACCAGCAACGTGAGAATCAGATGCGTTTTGTTCAAATGTTTCATGGTATTCTCCTTTTTGAATATTGAATTTGAAAAAAATCAATCAACGCCTGGTTTAAACAGATCTTTTCCTTTTGTAAGAATATTATAATACTGAAAGATGATTTTTAAATGACCTGAAAATTACAATATGGCAATGTGAGCGTAAAGCAGGCGCCCTCCCCGGGGCTGCTTTTGACATGAATATCCCCTTTATGCTCTCTGACAATGGCTCTGGCAAAAGACAACCCCAAGCCGCTGCCCGGACTGGTCCGGGAGGATTCTACCCGGAAAAACCGGTCAAAAATCCGCTCGTGAAACTGCAAGGCAATTCCCGGACCGGTATCTGTGATTTGAATTGCCACCAAGGCATCAGTTTTTTTGATCATCTGCACCGTGATCTGCCCCCCGGGATTCGTATATTTGATGGCATTGTCCAGCAGATTGGAAAATGCCCGCTGAAGCATGTTCACATCCGCCGTTACCTCAAACCGGCCCGGCGCATAACAGGAAAAGGCGATGTCTTTGTCTTCGGCCACCGGGGCAAACAGATCACAGGCTTCCTGAATCATTTGAGTCAGGTCCATGGATTCAAAATGAAAATCCCCCTCCCCTGCCCGGGTCCTGGAAATCACCAGCATGGTGTTGATCATGTCCAAAAGCCGGTCTGATTCTTCAATGGTGCCGGCAGCCATGGAATGAAATTCTTCCAAAGTTTCTCCTTGTAACAGCGTCAATTCAGCGGTTCCCCGGATCCGGGTGACCGGACTTTTCAGATCATGGGCCATGTTGTCTCCCATTTCCCGGATCCCGCTGACCAGGGATTGGATCCGGTCCAGCATCTGGTTGAAGGTGCTGGCCAGATCATCCAGCTCATCTTTGCTGCCCGTGACCGGTACCCGTTTCTGGAGACTGGAACCGGTGATGCTTTTGGCGGTGCGGGTGATGGTGTCCACCCGGGACAGGGCTTTTTGCACCAGAAACCACCCGGACAAAGCGGAAAACCCCACAATAAAACCCATGGCCACCATGAACACGCGCTTGAACGCACCGAGAAACCGGGACTGGGATTCCATGGTGACCCCGGTCTGCAAAATCGCATTGTGTGCCACAAATGTGTATAAAATTCGGGCCTTGTGAACGTTGTCCATCATGCGGGTATCAAACACCGGGGATTTTTTCTCTATCAGCTGGTGCAGCAGATCATGGTCCACCTGGATATCTTTCCAGTAAGACATGTGGGAGGACGCAAACACCTCGCCTGTGGGATACAGGAGTCTGAAAAAAATCATTTTTTCGCCGGCGGCCTTGGATTCGATCACCGCCAGGTTGCCGGCCCCTCTCATCCCGCTCTGACGGATGACAGACGAAAACTGAGCGGCTTTGTCCATCAGCTCTTCATCGATCTGATCCTGGAGGGTCTGGACGGCCAGATAATAAAACAGAACAAACGCCACGGCAGCGGAGATGGAAAAAATACCCGTGAACCAGAGCGTCAACCTGAACCGGATGGTCCTGAACAGATCAGGCATCCGGATCCCTTATCACATATCCGGCCCCGCGCACGGTATGTATCAGGCGGTTCGGGTAATCTTTGTCCACTTTGTCTCTTAACCGGCAGATCCGGGCTTCCACCACATTGGTCATAGGATCGAAATTATATTGCCACACATGCTCCATGATCATGGTTTTGGACACCACCCGGTTTTTATTGCGCAGCAGGTATTCCAGCAAAGAAAATTCCAGGGGCTGGAGATCGATGGGATTATTTTCCCGGAACACCCGCCGTTTCAGGATATCCATTTTCAGATCCCTGCATGTGAGCACCACCGGATCTGTGACATTGCTGGCCCGGCGGATCAGGGCCTGGATTCTGGCCAGCAGTTCGGAAAATGCAAAGGGCTTGGTGAGATAATCATCTGCCCCGGCCTCCAGCCCTTTGACACGATCATCCACCCGGCCCCGGGCGCTCAGCACAATAATGGGCGTATTGTTTTTGTGTTTTCGAATGCGGCGAATCAGAGAAAACCCGTCCATTTCCGGGAGCATGATATCGATGACCAATGCATCATAAGACGTATCAAACGCTTTTTCAAACCCCAAAGGTCCGGTGGCGGCGGTATCCACTGCAAATCCGGCGGAATCAAGCCCTTTTTCCACAAACCGGGTAATTTTTTCATCATCTTCCACCAGCAGGATTCTCATGAATGCGGTTTCTCCCTGGATTGAAACGGTTTGGCTGTCTGTGTGATCGATACAGATTACTATGAGTCTTTATTATAGGAACCCCGGGGGATTAATCAATATTGATTTGATTTTTTTTGCTTGAACCAGTAAGGTGTGCCACAACTTTTTTGTCAACATTCCCCCAAGGATACATTTTTGGTTCAATTAAAACATACGTGGTGGATTTTTCAGATACTGCTGCTTTTTGTGTCAATATTTTTTTTCCTGTTCGGCCTGGATCTGCTGATATCCTCGTATCAACTGCCGGATCCGTTTTCTTTTATCATGACCTTTTTTGCCGCCAGCTTTGTGCTTTTAATCAGTGCGGCCCTGGCCATCACGTTTTTGATCAAAATGATCCGGGTCTACCGACGCATCCGCAACCATTCCTAATATCAGGTGTTTTATGTCCGTTTTTTTTGCCTTGTCCGACATATCCAAATCCTATGGGGATGATACCCTTTTTTCAGACCTGAATATTGATTTCAAAGCCGGGGAACAACTGGGACTGATCGGCAACAACGGCAGCGGCAAATCCACATTGCTCAAACTCATTGCCGGTGAAGCATTACCAGATACCGGAGTGATCAGCGTTCAAAAAAACTGCCGCATCGTGTACCTTTCCCAGGAAGACCGCCTGAATCCGGAACATACCGTGGAAACCGTGCTGTTTGACTGCCTGGCTCAGTTACCCATGGATGACAAAGAAAAACACCGCCGGGTAAATCAGGCCCTGGGAAAAGGAGGATTTGTAGATACAACTGTCCAGGTTAAAAACCTGTCCGGGGGATGGAAAAAACGGCTGGCCATCACCCGTTCCCTGTGCATGGATCCGAATCTTCTGTTATTGGACGAACCCACCAACCATCTGGATATTCATGGCATTTTGTGGCTGGAACAGATTCTGAAATCTGCGTTGTTTTCCTTTATCGTGGTGAGTCATGACCGGGCATTCCTGGAAAACACCTGTGCCGGGACCCTGGAAATTGCAAAATATTATCCCAAAGGATATTTCAAGTTCCAGGGCGGTTACCGGATGTTTGAACAGGAACGAAACAAATTTCTGGCGGCCCAGGAAAAACAGCAGGCATCCATGGCCAGCAAAATGCGGCGGGAAGATGAATGGCTCCGCCAGGGGGCCAAGGCCCGGTCCACCAAAGCCAAGTTCCGCATTGATCAGGCAGAAAATTTACGTCAGGCCCTGGAAGCACTCAGGGAAAGAAACCGCCACACGGCCCGGGTGGACATGGATTTCACCGGCACCGGCCGCCAGACCCGGAAATTGATCCAGGTGCACAACCTGACCAAAGGGTATGGACAACAACCGCTGTTTTCCGGCATCACGTTTGAGATGGGGCCTGGATTCTGTCTGGGTGTGGTGGGGGTCAACGGATCCGGCAAATCCACGTTTCTGTCTTTGCTGGAAAAAAAACTGTCCCCGGACCAGGGCACGGTCAAATGGGCGGACGGACTGAAAATTGCGGTGTTTGATCAAAACAGAACCCGGCTGGATCCCGACAGCCTGCTGCGGGAGGCATTGAATCCGGCCGGCGGAGATTCCGTCCATTACCAGGAAAAAAGCGTGCATGTGGTCACCTGGGCCAAGCGGTTTCTGTTTATGCCGGATCAGCTGGACATGCCGGTGGGCCGGTTGTCTGGCGGTGAAAAAGCCCGGATCGTTCTGGCAAACCTGATGCTGCAGCCGGCGGACGTGCTGCTGTTGGACGAGCCCACCAATGATCTGGACATCCTGTCTTTGGAAGTTTTGGAGCAGCGGATCAAAGAATTTCCCGGTGCCGTGGTGATCGTTTCCCATGACCGGTATCTCATGGATCGGGTCTGTCACCGGATGCTGTTTCTGGACCCGGATTCACCGCCTGATTTTTATAAAAATTTCAGCCAGATTTTTTCAGCAGTCACCCGGAAAAGTCCGGGAACTGAAAAAACGGCGCCCGCTTCCGGACCAGAAGCAAAATCCGGTCCTGCCTCAGCATCAAAACCCGTTTCAGAGACCCGGACCGGTCCTGGATCCGGACTTGTTTTTTCTTTCAAGGACAAGTATGAACTGGAACATATGGAAGACACCATTCTGGAAGCGGAAGCCCGGGTCACTGATCTGAGTGCCCGTGTTCAGGACCCGGAAGTTATGGCAGATCCCGTCCAAATGGCAAATATCTGCCGGGACCTGGAAAAGGCGGAAGCCCGGGTCCAGGCATTGTATACCCGCTGGGATGAACTGGAACAAAAAAAAGCGGACGCCGGCAAATAATCGGATACCGGTCAGACAAACAACCGGGAAATCAGGCTGGTGACAGCGGTTTCAACGGTCAGAATCCGCTGTCCCATCGCACAGGTGTCAAATCCGATATCTTCCAGGGTCTTGACTTCCAGATCGATCCACCCGCCTTCCGGTCCCACCGCCAGGGTCACCGGCTGATTCACACCGGCCGGACAGATCTGTTCAGTTTTGGGGTGGGCGGTGATGCACCGGGTGCCGCTTGATACCGCCGGCAGTTCATTTTTGACAAACCGGCTGAAAAACCGCTTTTTGCTGATATCCGGCATGACCGTGTCTTTTGCCTGCTCCAGGCCCAGCCGCTGGTACTGCACCAGATTATCATCATCCAGAAACGGGCTCTGCCAGAAACTTTTTTCCACCCGCCAGGAATTCACCAGAAAGATCTGCTTGACCCCCAGGGCCGTGACATTCTGGATGATCCGGCGAAGCATTTTGGGCCGGGGCAACGCCAGCACCAGGATCAACGGTATGGACGTCGGAGGGGGCTGATTCATCGTCACCTGCATCACCAGCTTTTGGGAATCCATGTCCTGGATTCTGCCGTATCCCATGTTTCCATTGACCATCCCGCAGGCCACCGAATCTCCGGCCCCGGCTTTGAGCACGGACCGGACATGGTGATGGCGGCGGCCGGTAAGGCAGACCTGATCAGTGGAAATCAAGTCATCTTTGGTCAGCAGAATCAGGTTCACGGTCAGAACGTCACAATTTCCCGGGAAGCAGTCAATTCGTCCAATCGTTTGTTTTTCCAAAGACTCCCGCCCATGGCTTCGGCCAAAGCTTCGGCCAGATGAACCGGTGTCACCTCGGTCAGCCGTCCCAGACCCTGCACACAGGACGGGCAGTTGGTCAGAATCCGTGCCCGGGGTTTTTGTGTGACATTGCCTGCCAGGGTCAATGCGTCCTGCTTGCGCACCAGCATGTTGTGGCTGATATCCGGCCGGGACAGGGCCATGGTTCCGGCCTGGGAGCAGCAGTGCGACACGGAAGTCACGGTGAACCCATGGGTTTTCAGCAATGCGGTTCCTTTGTCTTTTAATGAATCATGGCAGGGCGCATGGTAAAAACAAGGGGTTGCCGGCGGTTCCGGCAGGGTCCAGCGGTCCAGTACATATTCACTGACATCGGTTACCGGGGCTTCGAAAATCTGGGCCACACCCAGATGGCCCAGGGATTCCATGCAGGTGCCGCAGGACACCACCACGGCATCAAAGGTCAGGTCATTGAACATCTCCCGGATCTGGGTCAGAACAATGGTGTTTTTCAACGCCAGTTCTTCGAATTGCTTGGTCTGGGCATTGACCAGAAAAGGATACCCGCAGCACAGAAACGGCGGCGGCAGAATGACCCGGTGATGTTGGGACAGCAAAATAAACAGGGCCGCTCTGGAAATCCGTGAATAAATGCGTTCACTGCCGCATCCGGGAAAATAAAATACCGTGGAGATGGCCGGTTCCAAAGGTTCCAAGACCAATGCCTGATTTTTCAGGGTCATGGGAACTTTGGACCGGAGGGTGGATGCATCCGGCCAGGGCATTTTAGACCGCAGCACCTGCATGGACCGGATCCCGGAAAACGGCTTGACACCGGCAACCGGGGACAGCAACGTGGCACCGGTGCGCTGGAAAAAAGTCCCTGCGCCCAGCAGCCACGGCCGGGTCAGCTGGTTCGGCAACGGCCGCTTGTCTGCCAGATATCTCAACGTGGTCCGGGTGGCCAGGGGGGTGTGCTTGAACTGCATGGTTTTAAGGATTTCCCTGGACTCGATGGTGATATCCCCGGAATCGATATTGACCGGGCATTTGGTCAGGCACCGGTGACAGATGGTACAATGATCTGCAATCTCCTCTAAATTTTTCAGAACCTGGAATCCAGTGGACCGGGTCCGCTGGGTGATGTAGAGCAACGCTTCAATCAGGGATCCCAGAGCCAGGTTCCGGTTCCGGGGATGGAAAAACATGTTTTTTTCCGGGTAAAACACCGGACACATGGGCTTGCATTTGCCGCACCGCACACAATTGGCAATGTTCATGGCCAGATCATACAAAGAGCCATGCTTTAAAATCCGTGCTTCCAGCTTCAACAGATTGAAAGAAGGCGTGAACACCTTGTTTAAAATATCAGGTTCACTCAGTTTGCCCGGATTCATGATCCGGTCCGGATCCACCTGGTTGCGGTATTGATCCAGTGCCTGAACCGCTCCGGGTGACAGATATTTGAATTTGGTGATGCCGATGCCGTGTTCTCCGGATACCACCCCGTTCAGGGCCACGGCCTTTTCCATGATCCGGTCAGCGGTCAGAGCGGCCCGTTCCATCATTTCCCGGTCATTGGACAGTACCGGAATGTTCACATGCACGTTGCCGTCTCCGGCATGCATGTGAGTAGCCACCACAATCAGACGGGCCCGGGTGGTGTCATAGATGGTTTCCAGTTTTTCCAGAATATGGGTATACCCCCGCAGACTCTCACAGACATGGGTATAGAAATTTTTGGCATGGATTCCTGCTTCCAGGGCATCTCTGGAGGCAATGGGCAGCTTTTTTTTGGTGGACCAGGCCAGATCCTTGGCCTGTCCCACTTTTTTTTTCAGCCACTGGGGATCGGACAGGGGCACAGCCCGGTCCAGGTAGGCCACCATATTGTCAATGATCCGGGCCTGGTTGAACGCCTTTTCTTCCAGATTGGTCTGGTCCACGAATTTGACAAACTGCGCCAAAGACGTCAACGGCAGCACAATGTCCTCATTGAGCTTGAATGCGTTGGTATGGGCGGCAATGGCCCCTAAGCGTTTGCGGTCCTCCCAGAAGCGCGTGGCTTCTTCATCGGTTTGGGCAATGGTCAGGCCGGTTTTTTCAAAGGGCGCCAGAATGGAAGCCAGGGTCGTCACCCCCTGGTCGAGACGGTCGGTATCATTGGACACCAGGTCCACCAGCAGCACTGCTTTGAGCCGGTTGCCCAGAGCAGTTTTGGTTTTATAGTCAATGGCCTTGATATAGGCTTCGTCAAAATGTTCCAGGGCCATGACCGCCGGATCCTTGTGGGCAAACGTCGATGAGATGGCTGTGATTACCTGACCGGCTTCGGTCATGTCATTGCCGAAAAACTCGATGCAGCAGGTTTTTTTAAAAGAAAACTCCGGATACAGGATGAACTGTGCCCAGGTGATGATCCCGTCACATCCCTCTTTCTGAATACCGGGAAGTCCGTTGAGATATTTATTGGTGACATCCTTTCCCAGGCCTTTTTTGCGGATATCCGCTCCGGTCAGTTCAATGGTCCGGACTTTTTCGCCGGTGTCATCAAAGACATCAAAAACCACCGGATCAGTATACAGAATTTTCCGGCCCGGATGGCCTTTCCGGGAAACGGTGTACACATTGCCGTCCGGCATGACAATGCGGTAGGACAACACATTGTCTAAGGCCGTGCCGAACAAAACCGCTGTTTTTCCCCCGGCATTCTCCGCCAGGTTGCCGCCAATGGTACAGGCCCAGGCGGATGTGGGGTCGGTGGCAAATATCAGTCCCTGATCCCGGGCCGCATCTTTGGCATCCTGGGTCAGCACCCCGGCCTGCACCTCAATGGAAAAACAGGTGCCGTCACCGACTTCAGCCAGAGGGGCAATGGCACCGATGCGGTTGAGTTTTTCCGTGTTGATCATCACACAGTCTGACGTGAGCGGTGTGGCCCCGCCGGTCAGGCCGGTGCCCCCACCCCGGGGAATGATGCACAATCCCAGTTCACGGATTTTTGTCACCAGTTCCGGCACCTGGGATTCCTTGTCCGGCCGCAGCACAGCTTTGGGCAGAAACCGCCGCCAGTCGGTTGCGTCGGTGGCATGGGCCGTCAGGGTGAACGGATCAAAATAAATGTTGTCCTTTCCGACAATCGGGCGGAACGCCCGCATAATTTTGCGGTGAAACCCTGCCTGGGTGGTGATTTGGTTGACCAGTTTTTTCAGGGTCTGCCTGCATGCATCCAGCACCTGGAACACTTCGGGATGTTTGGCAGCGTTTTCAATGATGTCCAGATCTTTTTCAAATTCGGAAAACAGCTGCTTTCGCTGGACCGGATGCGCCACCAGCTCCTGAAAAAGGAACGGATTCCGCCCGATGATGAACAGATCCCCCATGAACCGATACAGCAGCCGGGCGGAGCGGCCGGTGTTTTTCTTGGTTTCCAGGGTCTTTATGATCTGCAGTACATCGGATCCGAAAAGATGCCGGATAATCGGGTCATCCCCGGCCGATGTGTAGTTATAGGGAATCTTTCTTTCTGGATCACGCATGGCTACAGCTCAAAGGTTTTCATGCTCACCACCAGGTCCAGGGCTTCGATTTCCGCAATCACGTCCGGCGGCACCGGGGTATCGGTTTTCAGAAAAATGATGTTGCGCTGGCCGTCTTCCTCCCGGCCCACCATCATGCGGGAGATATTGATATGGTGTTTTCCCAGGGTATTGCCGATGGAACCGATGGAACCGGGCTTGTCCACGTTGTGAATCAGGCCCAGATGACCTTCAGGAATCACTTCCAGGCGGAATTTGTTGATGCGGACAATGCGGATCCGGTCTTTGCCGAAAATCGTGCCGGACACCACATCGGTCCGGATATCGGTCACCACGGTCATGCGGATCAGGTTGATGAAATTCCCGGACTCAGGCGATGTGGCTTCGGAAATCTTGATCCCTTTGCTGCCGGCCAGGGAAATGGCATTCACGGTATTGACTTCATACGAAGTGAATTCATTGAGCAGCCCCTTGATCGCGGCAATGGTGACCGGTTTGAGGTCCAGGTCCGGAAATTTGCCCATATATTCGATCTGCACCTCCCGGATCCCTCCTGAAATGAGCTGGGCCTGCATTTTACCCATTTTTTCCGCCAGATATAAAAACGGTTTAAGCTGGCGCAGGACCTCACCGGTGACCGACGGCACATTCACGGCATTGATCACGGTGTCATGCAGCAGATAAGCGATGATCTGCCTGGCCGCCGCCACAGCTACATGGGTCTGGGCCTCCCGGGTGGACCCTCCCAGATGGGGGGTGGCAATGACTGAATCCAATGCCAGCAGCGGCAGGTCACCGGGCGGTTCTGTGGAAAATCCGTCCAGGGCCGCACCTGCCACTTTTCCGGACACAATAGCGTCATACAGCGCGGATTCGTTGATGATCCCGCCCCGGGCACAATGGATCACATAGACCCCCTGTTTCATTTTTTCAAATGCCTCGGCATCCAGAAGATCGATGGTGGCATCCATTTTGGGCACATGCACGGAAATGTAATCCGCCCGGCTGTAAAGGTCATCCAGTTCCACAAACTCGAATCCCTGTTTTTCGATATGTTCCCGGGAGATATTGGGGTCATGAATCATCACCCGCATTCTCAAGCCTTTGGCCAGATGGGCCACCCCGGAACCGACATTGCCGAAACCGACGATTCCCAGTGTTTTGTTGAAAACTTCCCGGCCCAGCAGCCGGTTTTTTTCCCATTTTCCCGCTTTTAACGATGCCGTGGCCTGGGGAATGTTCCGGGTCAAAGACATGAGCATGGCTATGGCATGTTCGGCCGTGGTCACGGTGTTGCCGCCGGGCGTGTTCATCACAGCCACCCCTTTTCGGGTGGCCTCGTCAATGTCCACATTGTCCAGACCGACCCCGGCCCGGGCAATCACCTTGAGATTGACGGCCGCATCCAGAAGAGACTTGTCCACCCGGGTTCCCCCCCGGATGGCCAGTCCGTCATAGGCGGGAATAATTGTTCTGAGTGCTTCCGGATCCAGATCGGTTCGGATATCCACTTCGATTTCCTGCTGCTGCTGTAAAATCTCGATGCCGGCCTCATCCATTGTTTCACTGACCAATACTTTCATCATCCCTTCTCCTGTTCAAACCGTTCCATGAATGCCGCAAGCGCGGCAACACTTTCCATGGGAACCGCATTATAAATCGATGCCCGGCACCCCCCCACAGACCGGTGGCCTTTGAGCCCGCCCAGACCGTTTTCCAGGGCCTCTGCCACAAACCGGTCTTCCAGGTCTTCTGTGGGCAGGCGGAACGTGACATTCATCAAAGACCGGGAATTTTTTTGGGCCGTGGCCTGATAAAAACCGGACCCGTCAATGACATCGTACAGCATCCGGGCTTTGCGCTGATTATGTTCCGCCATGCGTTCAAGTGTGCCGAAGGTTTCCTGAATCCATTCAAGCACCAGGTCAATGGTGTAGATGCCGAAACAGGGCGGGGTGTTGTACATGGAGTTGTGGGCTGCAAACGTCTTGTATGCCAGCATGGTGGGCAGGTGCTGTTCGGCTGTTTCCAGAAACGCCTCTTTGACAATGACCATGCAGACGCCGGAAGGGCCTAAATTTTTCTGGGCGCCCGTGTAAATGAGCCCGAACTTTTCCATGGGCAGGGGCCGGGAAAAAATATCCGAAGACATATCCGCCACCAAAGGGATCTCAAAGGTTTCAGGAAACTGATCAAACTGGGTTCCTTTGATGGTGTTGTTGGAAGTGACGTGCACATACCGGGCCCCGGGTGTACAGGAGATGGTTTTGGGCACATACGAAAAATTCTGGTCTTCGGAAGACGCGATCACCTGAATGGTTTTCCCCTGAATCCGTGCTTCTTTGATGGCTTTAGCGGACCAGGTCCCGGTGTTGATGTAGTCTGCGGTATCGTTTGGGCCTAAAAAATTCATGGGCACCATGGCAAACTGCAGCGACGCTCCGCCCTGAATAAAGAGCACATGATCGTCAGAATTCAGTGACAGCAGCCGGCGCACCCGGTCAATGGCGCCATTGAGAACAGCATCGAACTTTGCGGAGCGGTGACTGATTTCAGTGATGGACATGCCGGAGTCATTGAAATTCAAAAACGAAGCCTGGATTTTTTCCAGAACCGGCAACGGCAATGCAGACGGGCCGGCATTGAAATTATGGATTCGGTGTGCCGTCATCAGGGATATTCCTTTCAAAAGCCAGAAGATTGGATATTGTGTTCCCGGGTCTTGTGAAATTGGATGTCCGGCCATTCTTCCATGACAAATCCCAGCTGATATTCGCTGGTGGTCATGAACGTCAGGCACCCTTCCGCATCCAGGGCAAGGCTGGACTCGTTTTTCTGCCGGAAAAGTTTCAGCATTTTTTCATCCTCGCAGGTAACCCATCTGGCCACGGACAGGTCAATGGATTCATACCCGGCATTGACATTGTATTCCGCTTTCAGCCGGGCCATGGTCACGTCAAACTGCAGCACGCCCACGGCTCCGATCACGTGCATGTTTCCCATCAACGGCCGGAACACCTGGATGGTACCTTCTTCAGCCAGCTGGGTCAATCCCTTGTTCAACGACTTGGTCTTGAGGGGATCCTTGAGCAGGACCCGCCGGAAATGCTCGGGCGCAAAACTGGGAATCCCTAAAAATGTCAACGGCTCTTTGGTGGTGAACGTATCCCCGATCTTGATGGTGCCGTGATTGTGGATCCCGATAATGTCACCGGGATAGGCTTCTTCCACATGGCTGCGTTCCTGGGCCATGAACATGGTGGCATTGGACAGGCGGATCTCTTTTCCGATGCGGTGATGCTTCACCTTCATTCCTTTGACAAACTTGCCGGAACAGATGCGGAAAAATGCGATCCGGTCCCGGTGTTCCGGGTCCATGTTGGCCTGAATCTTAAAGGCAAACCCTGAAAAATCGCTTTCCATGGGGTTGACATCCCGGGACTGGGCCGGCCGGATCCCGGGCGGGGGCGCAATTTTCACAAACGCATCCAGCATTTCCTTGACCCCGAAATTGTTGATGGCTGAACCGAAAAACACCGGGGTCTGGGTCCCGGAAAGATACAAGGACATGTCAAAGGGATCGGATGCCCCTTTGATGAGCTCCACATCTTCTCTGAGCTGATCCGCCTGGGATGAAGCGATCAGTTCATCCAGCCGGGGGTCGGACAAATCCTGAATCATGATACCGTCATCATCTTTGGGCGTATATCCCGGAGTGAAAATCCCCAGTTCTCTGGTTTCGAAATTATACACCCCTTTAAACCGCTTGCCCATGCCGATGGGCCATGTCAACGGCACGCATTCGATCTGGAGTTTGTCTTCGATATCCTCGAAAATATCCAGCGGATCCAGCCCTTCCCTGTCCAGTTTGTTGATAAAGGTGATGATGGGGGTGTTGCGCATGCGGCACACCTCCATGAGTTTCCGGGTCTGGGGCTCCACGCCTTTGGCATTGTCGATGATCATGACCGCGCAGTCCACGGCCGTGAGCACCCGGTAGGTATCTTCGGAAAAATCCTGATGCCCGGGCGTGTCCAGCAGATTGATCTCATACCCTTTGTATTCAAACTTCATGACTGAAGAGGAAACGGAAATACCGCGTTCCTGTTCAATGGACAGAAAATCGGACAACGCGGCCCGGTCGGTTTTTCTGGATTTCACGGCACCGGCCTGGGTGATGGCCCCGCCGAACAGCAGCAGTTTTTCGGTCAAAGTGGTTTTCCCGGCATCCGGGTGGGAAATAATGGCAAAGGTCCGGCGTTTATTGATCTCCCGAACCCTTGCCCTGTCTATGGTGTCTGATTCCATTCACTGACATCCTTGTCCATTGTTCCTGTTTGTTGCATGACAGGGCTGCATATATCCTGCCGCCGCATATTTTATATAATCAATCTTGCAGTTTATCATTTTTCATTACATCCGGCAATTCATTCTTAAAACAACACCGGCCATGGATGCCCCATGGCCGGTGTTTGAAAAAACAAAAAATAAGGGTTAAGACCCTCTATCCTCCTGATTTGCAACGAATTTTATAAAACAAGATCAGTCCTCCGGCCATGCCGGCGGCATTCAACCCGATATCAGACAAACTGCCAAAACGGCCCGGCACATACATCTGAAGCACCTCCACAAGAACCCCCACAGACATGGCAATCACAATGGTGACTATTGTGCCGGCCCGCCGGGAAAACCGGATGTGCGCAAAATAATAAAGAGACACCAGGGTCAATACCCCATACATGGGAACATGCATCAGGTTGAAGATCATAGACATTATTTTTTCCTGCCATGTTTTTTCAGACTCCGGTATTTCCGCCATGGGCATGAGGGATCCGGCCATGATCAGAATCACCACCGCTGTGAACAATAACGCCAGCCATTGTTTTTTTCTGCTGTAAGACATCCGGATATTATCTTTTCATGATCTGTTGAAGTTGTAGTGAGACCCAGTGCCATTCTTTTTTAAAAGAAAACCGGGCCAGGTTTTTAAACATTTGATTCAAAAACATAGAATATTGCCTTGTTTGCTTGAATTTTCCGACATTATAAGGGGTTTTGGGGAATGAACTTTCTTGGTCGGTGTCAAAATCCGGATGCATCATGTCCAGACATGCCAATCCATTGGACATGACCAGGGCCATGGGCCGGGTGAAGTGCCGGGTGTCAAACCGGCTCAATTCATGGACGGCATGGGAGAAAAAAAAACGGCTTTTTTCTTGGTAGACCTGTTTTTCCGGGGGTTTTGAAAAAAATGCCGCCCAGGCAAACACATCGCTTTTACGCAGGTCCTGGGCCGCCCAGGTTTCTGTGGGAAATTCCAGGATTTCCGGTTTTTCCAGATAAGGGTATTCATTTTCCGCCATCCACCCGGCATAATGGCGCAGCACTTTCCTGGCATAGGCAAACCATTCATCCATCTGGCCTGCAGATTGCTTGATCTCCAGGTACCGTCCCAGGGCCTGGAGAAATATGGTATAAAACCAGCGGATTTCCGCATTCAGCAAATCCATGGTTTCCAGATCATCTCCCGGATCCACAGCCCTGAGAATCAGGGCCTGGGCATGATCCAGATACATGGGATCATATGTGAGCAGATACCCGTCCAGCAGGGTATTTAGCGCATTGCCACTGGCTCTGCAGGGACCGTCAAACTGAAAAATCCGGAGACCGGGTTTTGAAAACCGGGCCTTTGTTTTTACCGCCAGATGCCTTATCTGCTGAAATACCGTCTCTGACAAGGTATCCGGCCCTTCCAGCAGGGCAATGATATAGCCGGCCAGGTCCTTGACCGCTTGTCTGTATTTTGGATGACCCGTGATCCAGTAAAGATACAGCAATCCGGTGACATAATTGTGTTCCGCAGATGGTCCGCCGCCAAAGCCTCCATCCGGTTTAAACTGCCTGTGTGCCGCAGATATGGTGCGATGGGAGGAGGTATGGGCATCCAGGTGATGGTCTGTGTGCCAGAACATCCCATGGTTGTACTGGTATTTGTCTTTGTGTGTGTGATAAATATCAATGTCAACCACATGATCTGCCAGATGGTTTGCCAGGGTGAACCACTGGTGTTCACCCGTGCGCATAAATTGAATCACTGCGCCTTTGATGACATCATACTGGTTATTGTAGTGGGAAACAAAGAACTGATCTTTGGCCGCAGACACCGCTTCATGGTCGGCAAAAATATCTCCGAAATTACGCCACCCAAACTCATCGATCCGGATATTTTTTTGTTCATACCCAATGTCTTTGTTGATAAATCCCGCCACCAGCCGGTCATACAGGTCCACGTCCCTGTTTTGCGTTCCTTTTTTTGCCGGGACCGGTCCCGGGATGGCCTGATGATAGGCCTCACAGGAGATCTGCGGAACCAGGGGATCCACCGCAGACAGCAGCGGGGTGATTCCGGGTATGTCCGGAGCAAACCCTGCATAAAATGCATGTGTTTTTTGCTCTCCGGGCTGCAGTTCGAATAAACCCCCAAATGCTTCCGGAAACAGCCCGATATCAAGGTGATCTTTGGTTATTGCCAGGGATTTGGGGAAATTCTGCCAGAAATCTTTTATATATACCCCTAAAACTGCCGGCCGGCCGGTAACCCCCATGAACGGGGCCGCATGGTTACCGGATCCCTTTACATCGCCTGCGTGAAAAATTTTGTATCCTCGGAACTGAAGCGGTATGTTCCCGTCTTTGTTGACATGATTTCTGGAAAACCAGTTATCATGGCCGCTGGAATCCTGGTAAATGCGGACAGAAGAACACTCCGCCTCCCGGACCGGCAGTACCCCCGACTCAGGGGTATAAAAAACCGTGTTAAAATCTTTGTCATCCAAAGGAAGGCGCACGGTCAGCGATTTGAAATAAAACGCATTCTCATCTCCCAGATCCCAGGCACCGCCCGGGTGAACCGCTGCATTGGTGTTGCAGATGGAAAATTCAAACTTGACCCAGGGGGTGTTGGAAAAAAAATGGGTGAGGCACTCAAACTTTAAAAACCGGGGCCGGGTTGTATTTTCAAACCACCCCCTGGTACAGATGGTTTTGCGCAGCAGGGTGTCATGGGAAATGGTTGTCTCTTCTATGACAGGTTGCCAGATGGTGTCATCTGCATCCTTTAGAACAACTGCGCTGTTACTTAGGCAAGAAAAATCTCTGCCGTCATATTCCACACTGTAAAACGGCTGAAAAACCCCCTTGGTATTCATCTGCACTTTAAGTTGAGCAGATTGTATCGTTATCCGGTCTGCCTGGTGTCGGAGCCGGAACCCGGAAGTTGCGAATGGATCTGTTCCATCCGCCGTGACTGAGGAGGTATCTGCTGTTTTTTCAAATTCAAAAACGACCGTGTCCCCCGGGTCCGCTGACACCTGAATATCCACCAGCAGCCATTTGATGCTGTGATCCGGCCAGGTTGCCAAGACCTTGTGCCCATAGGGAAGAATCTCACCTTTTTGGGTAGTCAGAAAGAGTCGGTCCGGATGAGTGGCATAGCCCCGGGGAAACGGGACACCAAAACTCACCGGTTCATTTACCCTTTTGATGCCTGAAGATTCTGTGAACTTAATTTTCATGGATCTGCCGGCGGATTTGAAACGGATTGCCCGCGCCTATGACATGGTCCGGCACCACGGCTGCCACCACGGCCCCTGCCCCGATCATGCTGGTATCACCCACATCTGCCATCACCACGGCCCCCTCCCCGATCCAGGCCCGGGGACCGATATGGACCTGTACCATATTTTTGGCATCAAACCCTTTCCATTGCCCGGTGTCATCTAAGGCATGCTGCTTTTTCCCACTGGTTACACTGACCCGGGAACCGATCAGGGTGCCGGCCTTGATCCAGGATGACCCGATCAGTGAGTAGGGTCCGATATACACATTTTTTTCAATTTTCACCTGCCGGTGGGTACATATGGCACCAAATGAGATCACACACGCCTTATCACAAAAATCAAGCACCTGCCGGTAAAATGCGGCCCGCAGATAGTTACCGGGCAGCCCCGGCACCAGTGCCCAGAACTGGGCAAAAAAGGCAAACCAGCTTTCTGCCTGAGTGTTCATCTGTTTTTCCAGGTTGACAATCCATCCTGAAGGCCAGACAATCATATAACACAGATAAAAACACAAACTTTTAAAAAAGGGTTTCATTTTCACACCGGGTTTTTTGAAATCACAAGTTTATTTTTTTGCCGGGACACCGTTATTTTTTCAAGGGTGATCACGCCGTGGGCATCTGCAATAATCTGTCCGTTCTGGATTACATGGCCATGGATATCAATATTTTTCCAATACAAAACAGTGCCGGGCATGACATGAAACTGTTGTATCCTGCGGGGGGTGATATCCACAGTACAAACCTGAGCAGGCGCCTTGTCCATCAGAGCGACGGTCATCTCCAGACGGTCAACGGTATCCACCAAGGTGGGATCCTCCCAGTACAGCCACTGGTTGGCCTGCCCGGCCGGATCGCCGTTTCCGGGATCGCCGTTTCCGGGATCATTGTCTAAGCTGCACCGGGTAAATGCCGGCAGCAGCTGATCGGTCCGGATATCCAGTGGCATGACACGTTCGCTGTTGTTGCCCGGCATCACGGTCCGCTGGCCATGTCCTTTTTGCCCCCAGACAAACAAATGGGGCTGTTTGGTTTCTTGCAGTGCTTTGAAAAACTTGACCGCCTGACCCCATCCGATCTGGTTGTCGTTTTTGCCATTGGCAAACGTGATAAATCCCATCTCCTTTTCCGGATGGGCATACAGATATTTTGCATTGTTATAATAATCCCATACCGGGGTGCCGTCTTCAAATTTAACTTTGAACTCCGGACTTCCCCATACCTTGGCATAAGACCCCTTGAACTGCGGGGATTCTTCCGGGATATGCACCCCGACCCAGGATCTGGCCCAGGCGATTTTTTCCGGATACCGGATGGCCATCATCACACTGCCGGATCCCCCCATGGAGGAACCGGCAGCAAAGGTCCGGGACAGATCCACTTTCCATTGGGAGTCTTTGTCAATAAATGCCAGAAAAGAAAACAGCCGGTTGATGGTAAACGGCCGCACCACGCCATGTTGCCATTCCTTATTTGACTTCGGAGAATTTTTTGAAAACAGATGTTCATGATACCCGGTCCACCAGTCATAGGGATACTGGTTGGAAGCAAGCAGGATCGCCCCTTTTTCAGCATTGTTCCACCAGGCATATCCTTCCAGAAGATTTCCTCCCCATGAATGCAGATGAATTCCCACGGGTGCCGGATTTTTTACATTTTCAGGAACCGCCACCAGATAATCAAAGGGATGGGCATTCAT
Source organism: Desulfotignum phosphitoxidans DSM 13687 (assembly GCF_000350545.1). GTDB lineage: Bacteria > Desulfobacterota > Desulfobacteria > Desulfobacterales > Desulfobacteraceae > Desulfotignum > Desulfotignum phosphitoxidans. Next base: position 202,402 of record NZ_APJX01000005.1, on the reverse strand, counting down.
TCCGGCATTGGGAAAAGTTTCCCAACGGGTAAAAAAATACAGGGTGGGATTTTTGATATATTGAAATTCTTTTGGGGATTCAACCCGCTGCAATATGGGTGTCCCGGGCCCAGTATCTTCTTGGACCGGGTTTTGGGTGACATTTTGTCCGATTAGACTTTCTTTGTTTTCACGGCCGCCTGTGACAGCCGTGACCGCATAATAAAAAGAGCCCTTTTGCTCCGGTGTATATACGAACGCCCCCTTATTCAGTGCCAGAGGACCCTCTTTGGGTTTAACAGTATACCGGATGGCTTTTCTGCCCGAATATTTTTCTGCGTTGGTGTGAATTCCATAAAAAAATTCATTCCAACCGGTAAACCCATCCACCCGGGCCAGGGGGGTCAATTGTCTGACATCTTTAAAGGGGGTGTTTGACCGGTAAATGTGGTACTGCACCTTATTTTTGATCTGTTTTTTTCTCTCAAAATACTGCCCATAGGTTATGTCAGCATCCGGAAAATCATTTTTCACCATATCAAAGGTTAAAAATGTCTGGCCGTCTGTATGCCATGCCCTCAGATTTTCAACCTGAGAAGCCTCAGTCACCGGTTCATGAACAGGTTCTGATTTTTTAGGACGAGCTGATGCTGGTATTTCAACCGGCGGCGATTCTGCCTGGCTTGGTTTTATATACCAGCTGTTTTTGACAGACAGGTCATTGTCAAACACCCTGGCAGATCCGCCGTCCCGGGATCTGATCGCCCGGTTGGCAAAATTGCCGGCAATCACCACATCTTTTGTTTTTTCAAACCGGTATTCAATGGCATTGGGATAGGTGGAATCAATATAAATGGTGTTGTTCACCACCTCGATATCTGTTGCGTTGCAAAGGTAAATGCCGGTATCTTTTGTGGTATGGATAAAATTATCGGCAATCCGCCCTGAATAAACCGGGGAGTTGTCCATGCCCAACAAAATGCCCCTGTCGCAATGGATGATTTTATTGCCGGTAACAATGATATTTTTTGAATGGTTCCAGAAATGGACCGCCCCTTCTGTGAGCTTGCCCCCGGGATTTGTGATATTTTTGAACACATTGTTTTTCACCACCCAGTTTTCCCCGTGGTGGACATCAATCCCGCCGGTGTAAGACTGGAAAGCGTTGCCACCGGTAAATTCAAACACGCAGTTTTCCACCATGGCCGAACGGATAAAATGGCCGGGTCTGTTTTTATCAAAAGATCCCTTGAGCATCTGCTCACCGGTGTCAAAAAAATGCACATTGCTGATAAACACTTTTTCCACTTTATTTTCACCATGGATCTGAACCGCGTGCCGTTTGACTTGTCCGATCTTCAGATTCTGGATATAAACGTGACTGCCGTTGATACTGAAAACATTGTCAACGTTTCCGGCATGTCCTTTACCCTTGATCACCACCGCACCCGGATTGAGCGAAATGCCTTTGTAAGTGACCCGGTCCCCGGATATCTCAATGCGGTGCGGAATCTCATACACCCCCTCTTCAATCAATACCGTCAAATTGCCTTTTTTGTTCAACGGAACGGTTGCCATCAGTTCTTTGACTGTGGAAACCACCAGAGTGTTTGAAAAGCCTGCCTGCGGCATGGCAAAAAAAATACCTGACATCAAAAGAAGTAAGGAATATATGTTTTTTAAACAGGTTTGCATATCAACAATGCCAGGCTTTTTAGAAAAGTTTTTTTGTTCGGTCAAAAATTCTCAGAACTTACAGTTATCATTAGATATTCGAATTGATCTATTATATATTTAATCAGCGTGTAAATAAAAATGGCAATACCCAGCATTTCCAACAATTCCTCGCATGTGTAAAAAAAACAATATAGGACATTATCTGCCCCGTATAGCTCATTTTGTCTACCACCAAACAATTCGAATCCAATCGCACCTGAAACAAAAACAGTTCCTGAAACCAAAAACAAGATCATTGTTCGTTTTGGCAAATCAAGCAAAAATCTTGAAAAAAAGGCTATGAAAATTATCAAACCGATGCTGTAGGGTATTATCCATGAATAGTAAAGAAATCCTGATGTTGCAAAAGTATTTTTTACTATGATTGTGAGGTTCTCATGTATTCCATGGATTTCATCAATCGATAAAAACAGGAAAACAAACGCCATTCCAAACCAAGGCATATATGAGGAGTTTAACTTTTTATTGGTAACACCAATAAATGCAAGCAAAACGCTTACAAACACAAGTGCAATTGATGAATAGAGTGTTGGAATATTTTTTTCAAGATTGAAATCAAACAACGGAACCAGACCATATACGTAATCATGATCAAAATAATATTTAGACACTATTCCAAGGACATTGGCACACAATAAAACTAAAATTAGATACAAATTTATCTTAAATAGTGTCTGACCGAAAACTCAGAACGCCACGTTTTTCAAGGGGATGACGGCTAAAACTTATTTGAAATTTTTACTTATAATTGAATTGCTTGTTGATTTTTACTGATTTCTGTGTTAATATAACCTATTAATAATTAACGAGATTTTAACAAACGAGAGAAATCGAAAGCAATTCAAATTTCAACACCCAAACAAAACTTCGAGGTTGTTTTGCGTAAAATTTTTGAACCACAAATGACATTCGGGCAGACCCCTATCGACCAAATCAAACTTGACATGAGGGCCAGGGATGAAATTCCCAAGCTGCTTTTGGGGCTCCAGCATATCTATTGCGATCAAGATCTGCGAGAAAAAGTTTTTGCCATCCTCAAAAAATGTGATTCCGGAAGACACTGACTCCAGAAATGGACGTCCGGGAATGGACCTGTGGAAAATCCTTGTGATGGGCACCATCCGGCTCAATTGCAATTGGGATTACGATAAGCTCCAGGAGATGGTGAACAACCACAGAACATTAAAGGCAGATGCTGGGACATGGTATGATGGACGATGACATCACCTATCCGCTTCAGACCCTGAAAGATAATGTCAGGCTTCTGACACCTGACGTTCTTGATAAAATCAACACCCTGGTTGTACAAGTAGGTCATAAACTTCTGATGAAAAAAAAACTTCGGACGATGAGACATTGATGGGACGGTGTGACTCATTCGTTGTTGAAACCGATGTTCATTTTCCCACAGACATCAACCTGCTTTTTGATGCAGTCCGAAAAATGATTCAAATTGCCGCTATTATCAGCCAGGGCATTGGAACGAGTATGTGGCGGCAATCAGCATATAATATCAAAAAATTTAAACGGCTATATCGGATAGTTCAGCGATTGAAACATTCCACATCCAAGGATGAAAAGAAAAAGGCCAAAAAAGCTCGGCAGATTATGGATGCCCACAAAGCGTATATCGAGCTTGCTGAAAAATACATTTTAAAGGCGAAATCGACCATTGAAATGATGGAGTCATCCGATATTATTAATGCGGTCCGAGCCCAAGAGTTGCAAACATATATCAATTTCGCGCTTTGGCAAATTGATCTCATAAAACGCCGGGTGTTACAGGATGAAAAAATCCCGCATAGAGACAAGATTTTTTCAATTTTCGAACCTCACACGGAATGGATTTCAAAAGGCAAAGCCGGTGTTCCCCAGGAATTGGGACTGCGGGTATGCATCCTGGAAGACCAGTATGGGTTTATCCTGCACCACCGGGTGATGGAGAAAGAAACCGATGATAAGGTGGCAGTTGCAATGGTAAGATCGGCACAAAACAAATTTTCTGGCCTCAAGGGATGCAGTTTTGATAAAGGATTTTATACCCCTGGTAACAAAATGGACCTGAAAAAAACATTGAATATTTTGGTGCTCCCGAAAAAAGGCAGATGCAACAAAGGCTGAATGTGAAGAAGAAACAGCAAAGGATTTTTATCGTTTTTAAAGAAAACATTCAGCGGTTGAATCGGCTATAAACGGGTTGGAAAATCATGGTCTGGACAGATGCCCGGATCATGGTATTCAAGGATTTAAAAGATACGTGGGCCTGTCTGTTCTGGCAAGAAACCTCCAGATCATGGGGCATAATATACAACAAAAAGGATTGAAACAGCTGCAACGGTTTGAACAGCGCAAAGCCGCTTAAAAACAGGCCATTGCATCAAAAACAGCACGTCAAACACTACAGGTGTGCCCGAAAAATGGGAAAGTCGTCAAAAAACGACTATCATGAAAGCACTTTCCCCGGTTTGTGATAGCAGGAGGACCAACAATTGAAAATTTTGTCAGGCATGTGCCCCGGAAAATCTCAAAATCGGGGTTTCCGGCCAGCCACTAAATATTTTTTCCGGGCATACTTTAATGTGCATAATTTCATCCTAAGTTGTTTTATGTTTTGTTCGACGGCCATAAAGTCATTATTTGGTTTCTTCTCTTCAGAGTCTAAAACATCATGTCATTGAAATAAATTAAACACTAAGGCGAGCGATGCCCGCAACCCAAATCCCAGATGACATGAACCGCCTTATTTGCTAAATCCACATTAACCTTTTATCAGAGTGCCAAATAAACTTTTCCAATATCTCAGGTTCAACGGTGAAAAGAATATACCTTTCAGAATACATCGCATAGCAGCTGACCGATCTCCTGATTCACGATATATTGCATTTGCAAGGTTCCAGACATAGATTCTGGACACACACGATTTTAAAATTCTTCTTTCTTTAGATGAAAGTTCAATGAACCGAGGAATCCATTGCTGATATAGGCGGATCTCATTTTCTGAAATTTTAATACTTTTAGCTTTATTTCCCGATGCGTTGCAGCCACTGATATTGTCATTATGAATCGTATAGAAGATATGAATATTACGAGATGCGGCAAGTTTAAAACCAACGGTAATCATCTCCAAAGTAAACACAAAATCCTCTCCGATTTTAATCTCATCTCGTAATTCAAGATGTTCAAAGACTCGTCGTCTGAAAAGGGCCGATTGAAGTCCGATAGTAAATCTTTTATCTAAAGCAACCTTTAAAACATTCCTGTGTTTAAGTACGATATAGTCTTCTATCTCTTCAGAAATCAATTCTTTCGGAAGACCGTTTTCACATTTGAACTTGGATGAAGTAACCACACTTCCATCCAAGTTACGCCGTTGCAAATCGCCGAAAATAACGTCGATTTGTGATTTTCTTTCAAGAAAATTTACAAATTCAGCCAAGTGATAATTCGGCCAGACATCGTCAGAGTCTAAAAATGCAATAAAATCTCCCTTCATTTCCAATAACCCACTCTTTCTTGCACCCGCAGCACTGTGAGTAAATTCACTGTTTGTTTTACAGGTAATGCGAGGGTCATTTGCTGCCAGATCACGAATAATATCCATGCTGTTATCAGTTGAATGATCATCAACAATAACAAGTTTCCAGAAAGGATAAGTTTGATTTAACACTGATTTGACAGAACGTTCGACAAATGCAGCCCGATTATGAACAGGTATCACAATAAATACTTGAGACACGCGGCTGATTCTATGATCTATCTGATGCTGATGCTTATTGCAATAATTCCCAGAGAATTGAGTATCATTCAATCTTTATTAATCTCCTGTCAATATCAATTAAAATGCTTCAGTAACTACAATCATGTTTAACGGTAATTTACCAATAATTTTTTCTGAATATAATAATTAATATAGCCGTTGATAATCAAAAGAAAATAAAACACTTCATAATAATTAAGTGATAAAAAAAGCGAACACACACTTAAGCCGAAAAATGAAACCACACTGGACTCGTTTAAATAATGAAGCGTTGCCAGTTCATTATCGTCAAATTGTGATCCATGAATTGACAACAGACGGTTGTTTTTAAATCCCTGCCACAAAACAAACCAGACAATCAAACAATAGGCAGCCAAGCCCAATATGCCAACCTCTGCGGCAAATTGCAACGGCACGCTGTGGGTGGCACGGGGCTGTTTATCGCTGAAATCAGCCATGGCCCGGACAAAACAGGCGATGCCCACCCCTGTTGCCGGATGGGCATAAAGCATATCCAGAGCAGCATGCCAAGCTTCCAGACGGGTTTCAGCCGATGTTTCGCCTTCGTAGTCAACAATGGTTTCTGTTCTGATTTTAAGCAGGTCTCCGCCTTGAAAATAAAATGCCAGCAAAAACATGGGTATCAATATAAATATCAACAAATATCGATTTTTTGAAAATATCACCCCTGCGAACAGACTGGCAGCCAGTCCCACCAGCCCGCCTCTGGAACCTGTAAGAAAAATGGCATGCCAGCCCAAAGGGATCACGGCCCATATTGCATATCGGGGTATCCGGTTTGCCAGATGCAACCCCCAGTAAAACAAAAACGGCACGGCGGTGACAAAAAACATGGCAAAGGCATTTTCATCACTGTAGATGGACCCGCCCACCGGCACCGTCGGTCCCATGAGACGTCCCATATTGAACGCCTGCCAGTTCTGGGAAAGGTATTGATAATTGGCCCACCAGGTCAAATGGATCATGGCCACAATTATAATATAAGAGAAATACTTTTGTTTCTGGATATCAGCCACAAGCAATACCGCAGCAAAATAGAAAAAAATAATTTTGGAAAAATGGATGAATGTCAGATAAGGCACCTCGCCCAGTAAACCGCCATATGGGGCGAAAAAATAGGAAATTACATATGATATCCACAGGATGAACACACAAAAATTAATTCGGGTGAACAACAGGTCAAAATCCAGGCCCTGCCGGAAAACAGCAATGCAAAGAGCGGCAATGGTTGTAACAGCAACAATAAAAGATACCCGCAATCCTTCAAAATTCCACCACCAGATATATTGGGGGCCCCATATGGCCAGGCAATAATACGCCATGGCACCGATAAATGGATTTCGCAATGTCTGCAAGCCCGTGCCCAGTATGGCTGCAAACAGTATCAGCTTTCCCATGTAAGCCTTCTGCCAATTTGACGGCACTGACCATTCTTTTCAGATTTCACAATATTTATCCAGGTTTTTGCCAGACAACCGCCTTGTTCCTGGAATCTAACGGTACCCATAGGATTCATTTAATTTTCCACATTCGGAATTAAATAATTTCAGATGAGATTTTGATAATTTTCGTTTCCAGGAATCATCATGCTTTTTAATTGTTCCATCAAATTTATGCCGCATGGAATTTCCCACGATATGTCTGTGGGGAAAATTTGCATAGTCTATTATTGAATAATCGGTCACCCCGCAAAATTCAAATAAGACTTTTTTATATTTTTCGGGATTATCACACAGATCTTCCAGGCGTATCTGTAAAAAATTATCTTCTTTTAAAAAATTCTTTTTTATTATTTCAATATTTCTGTTTCCCCATTTCCATACAGCCACCGCCTGTTCTGGTGAATATTTTTCACGCTCTACAAGAGAGTTCATTACTGCTCTGCCATTCCTTATCAGAGAAATGACCCTTAAGTTTACGTCTGGTTGCTGTGCAAGGAATTTTATCTGATATGGATTTTTACTTGTATCAAGAAAGATACCTGTGTCTTCTATTTCACATAATATCCTGGAAAGAGCTAAATATCTTGAAAGTTTTTTCTGGACGACCTTGTTATACCGGGATGATCTGAAAAAGAAATTCACTGCCATATCGATTTTTTTAATGGGAAAATTGTAATAAAAAAGATCCTCCAGCTTATCTTTATTATGTTCAGGCTGGAGATTGATTCCCAAATTTCCAATATTAAAATCCAATCCATGTTCCCGGGTTTTTCTGGACCAATTTTCCCAAAATTTGCAGTGATCGTACTTTTTACCACAGGCGCACAATCCTTTTTTGGGAAAATCGATTGAGAATTCACCTACAGTTGATATTTCCGGGTGGGCACCAAGAATGCATGCAATTAACGTGGAACCGCTGTGTTCAACAGAATGGAGATATAAATATCTGATATCTTTATTCATCAATACTATACCTTTGCACGACCACATCGAGTTCGCCGCGCGGTGGGGACGCCACTTGGGGCCGAATTCGAGAGAAATGACTCGCAGATGTCATACGTGCAGGGGGATGATATTCGGGCGGCAATGAAGGCGCTTGAGTCGAAAATTCAAAAAATTTTATCCGCATGTTACAATCCTGGAGAATGCGCTCAATTTTCAAAGGTCTCAATTTGTATAAATCATGATCACTCTGTAAAGCTTGGATTATTGTTTTTTTGGAACCTACATGGTTCAAAGGCGGAGAATGTCAAGCATGATGGCGCCTTATTCCCCTCCAGGCCCATATATTAATGTTGCACCTGTTTTACCGGACAAAGAGTATAAACCAATTAACATTTGTTTCCATAATACACCCGCCTAAAAACCAATTGCGATAGAAATTTCTGCTTTGCACCATTGTCCCATTGATTCCAAAACAAATGCTCATCATTCCTGGAAAAGGAAACCACCGGGGTATCAACAAAGACAAGCCCCTTGTCCCGACATTTTTGCTCAAGTTCCTGTTCATCTGAGCCGGCGACAGGATATCTTTTGAAGGCTTTGCGCAAGGCAGTCTTGCTTATTTTTTTGCTGTTTTTGAGCTTTTTGGCCATGTTTATGAGTTTATCCTCAGGGAACAAGCTCTTGCCCTGGTTCATGCGGTTATAGATAACTTCAGCTGCCTTGTAATTGTGCCTGAAAAAATGTTGCGTTACCCCCTGCAGGGTATTCAGCTCCTGACCAGGTTCGAGCTTTAAGGCAAAACCTTTTTGTTCTCCCGGCCTGGGAAAGGGCTGCAAGCCAATAGCTGTAAATTTTTCGGTATACTTTTGGGCAGGTTGTACGCTTTGATCAAAAGGCTCCGGCAGCACTGTGTAGCTGTAAATCACCCCGTAGCCCCCGTTTTTTACAGGGACATATTCCCCTTTTACCTTACTGCAGGTGGCAAAAAAGGCTGCCACCCATTTATCATTTGTAAAATCCATCAAGTCCGTCTTGAGCTCATAGTGTTGGGCCAGCCCCAGGTAGTCAACCTTAATGGGTACTGGTTGCTCCTTTCCTTGTATCAGCAAGCCCCGCTCATATATTGATTTCACAAAGGGGTGAGTCTTAAGCAGTAATTCAAATTCTATTGAACGTAACCGGTCAATGAATATTTCCAATTCATCCCTTGGCTGATTCTTTTCCTTTCTATAGATTGTTGGCAGACACTCAGAATGATAGTCTGTCTGACCCCGAAAAAAGATATTCACTGTTGAAGAGGTGGGGTGCAAAACATAAGGTCCGTTTGCCGACTCCAGCCTGATCTCAAACTTATCCTCTGCTCCCATATCGCTCAAGAGAAGGCGCCAGCGTTTATCGTTTCTAAGCTTTTCCTCGCTCTGGGCTATCTTATCCAGAATGAACAATACAGTGGGTAAGTCGTCGATTTCTTTCCGGCTTAATTGCATGGGTTACAGGAAAGCCCTAACCGCTATCGGCGCTACTGGCTTGATTTAACTTACCTATTGAATCTATCGCATTAAGAAGATCCTGACTTTGCCCTTCAATCAACTTATCTCCAATCGCTTTTGACATCTCCAGTGCTTTCTGTCCATATTTCTCAGCTTCCTGCATGTTTGAGAGATTATAATAGCTGGAACCAAGCATCTCCAGACTTTCAGCCTGACCTTTTTTGTCCTCGGCCTGGGCATAAAAGCGATGGAGCTTCCGGGCATAATCGATGGCCTGTTCAAACTGCTCTTCCCGGTTGCTTATGCAATATTTGAGTCTGAGCAGAAAAAAACGCCAAGGGCTTTCCTCGGGAATCATGGACTGAATGCGATTGATAAGTTCTTTGGACTTATCCACCATACCCAAAGACAAATAAGTGTTGGCCCTTTCATATATGGCTTCTATAAGCCCCGGCTTATATTCAATTTCCCTGAAATACCTCTCAGCCTGCCGAAAATGATCTATGGCCAGATGCAAATAACCGCCTTCCAGGAAAATTTGAGGATCAGCCCTGAAAATGTAGCCAAGACGAATCAGGGCCCTGCCTTCCCTTTGCTTGTTCTGGCTTTGCCTGCTAAGCAGGAGGGCTTTGCTAACTGCCTTAACAGCCTGTGACCACTGCCCTTTTCTGAGCAGGATTTGTCCCAGCGTCAAATATTCCTCACTCAGCAGCAGGTTGTTTGTTTGCTTTTTATAAAGTCCAATTGCCCTTTGAACATGTTTTAGAGCCTGGGAATAATCACTTAAATTCAAGTAGCTATTTGCAAGATTGCTGGCTGCCTTAGCCTCTATCTCCCGTTGCTTTTGCTTTTTGATTATTGCCTGTGCCTTATGGCAACATTCTATACTTTCCCAAAACCTGCCGCTATTATTGTATATCGATGAAAGATTCAAATAGTATACAGCCCATTTACTATTCTTGGAATGAAGTCGTGATAAGGGCTTATACGCTACTTGCAAATGCCTATAAGCAGAAGTGAGATCGTAGTTATTCAGAGCCTCTATGCACTTGTTAAAATGTGTATCTATAGAAGGGTAAAAGCTTATGCGCATTGGTCCTGTTTGCCTATGTATGATCTGAGACCTTTGCACGACTATATCTATTTCGCCGCGCCGGAATTGCCATCTTGACTGCTAATTGCTTAAATTAATGACATTGATCGTATAATCCAATTTGAAACTTCAACGATAATATTTTTCTATCAAGCCTTCACATTTTGATTCAATTTGTCTAAACCATGAATCGGAAATTGATGGTTTCCATTTTTCAATTAAGGATTTATTTACTAATTTATCAAGAATTGTTTCATCCATCAATTCGATATTCAAACAATTGCATACCAAATCCATTTGAACTTTCGGGTCATCAACAATACGTTCAAAGGGAATAGAAATATCGGAAAATTTTATTCCAAAACAATATGATAATTTCCAGATCAAAAAAAATAATTCATAAGCATATTTTAAATCTTTTTTATCCAGAAATGGAAAAAAATATTTTAAATCTTCACCCCATGAATTTAAATAAAACCTGTCAATTGAGTCTAACTCTTTAATTTCAGCATAAATACAGGAAATATTTTGTTCTCCGATAAATGAGCACCATTGATCTCTTGGGTTTCGAAAGATATGGATGATTGATGAGTCTGGATAATTCGCCTTGATCCAAGGCAACCGAAAATCGATTCTATTAAATTGAAGAACTGGTATATTTTTAGCTCGTTCAATCAAAATATCAATATATTGTTTCATCCTGGGATTCCAAGAACTGCCTGACATATAAAGGTCACGATCTATCCAAGATTCCTGATAAACTGAGCTTAATGCTTCAAGCCCGTCATATTCTCTCCAATAGTTATCAACACCTATGTGAGTTGCGTCTGTGTTTTTTCCTCTGATTGACGGGTCAAACCATCGCCTTTCATTAAAAGGCTCATAATAGGCTGTAAAAGATTGAACTTGCCTGAATATGTTCCATAAAAGCGTTGTACCGCTTCGAAACCGGCCTGTTATAAAAATGGTTTTTCTACAAGAACACATATCAGCCGGTATATCAGATGACCTGCCCAATTCAGGATAATTTTGATAGGCATGGTTGAGCAGGAATGATTTATCAAGTTCAGGTAAAACCAGTTGATTATTCAATGTCTGATTTATTATAGACCTGAATTCATCTGTTTTAGCCAACCTGTTTAAAAAAGAGAAAAAAAATGTTCTCAAAAAAGGTCTGATTTGTTTCTTATACAAAGGTATTAATCTCCAGGCAGAATCTATTGACATACGCCAGTATTTTCCAGCCGGCTTATTGTTTCATAAGTTTGTTTTGCAATTTGATACCAATCATTTTTCTGAGCCCAAATTTTGCCGGATTCACCCATTTTCCGTCGGATCTGTTCATTTTTGATCAAAAATTTAATTGCATCTTTAAGTTCAGAAAAGTTGTTTCCATCAACGACCAAACCCGTCTTTCCATCCTGAACCGCTTCTTGTTGTCCACCGGTATTGCCTGCTATGGAGGGTATTCCTGCGGCAGCAGCTTCAATAAAGACAATCCCGAACCCTTCGATCATGGATCCGGCCTGAACCGACGGCATTACATGAATATCTGAAATCAAAAAGACAGCTATCCTTTCCTCTTCGGTCACATGGCCTGTGAAATGAACGAATCTGTCCAGATTCAGGTCTTTGACCCTTTTTTTCAATCGGGATTTTTCCTCACCATCGCTTCCGACAATATAAGCCACATTGACCCCTTGTTTTCGCAACACATCCACGGATTCAATCACCTTCAGATGATTTTTTCTAGGTTCCATGCGGGCCATGGTACATAAAATAACGGTGTCTTCAGGCCAGTCAAACGTGGCTCTGAATTTCTTCAACCGGCTCTTTTTCATGTCAAAGGCGTTTGCATCCACTCCCGGATGGATACATGCCACAGGCCCGGATGGTGAAAAAGACCTTAGCAGGTTTTTTGTGGATTGACTGTTGACGATCACCTGATCTGAATTCTGGTACACCCATCTGGCAGCCAAAGACAATTGCCTGCTGGTCTGTGCCGTCAGGATCTCCTCTCCATGGGCATAGGTGATAACCGAAATTTTTTTTGGACTTGTTTTTTTTAAAAGAACCGCTGGAATCGCTTCAGGAAATGCCCTGAGGCAATGAATTCTGATTGTGTCATCTGCTGCATATGCTTTAAGTTTTTTATAGATTTGCCATAATTTTTTTATAAATTGAAAATCAAAAAAATCGATGTTCTCAATTTTCAGATCGTATCTTACAATACATAGTTCACCGTGATCTTTGGAATCAAAAATATTCTGTTTTTCACCCAGAAGCAGGTCAAAAGAATAATCCTGAACCAATGCTGTAACCGGGGTGGGCCACCGTTTGTAAACTTCATACAGCCATTTGTGGGCACCGCCGATTTCCGGAAAAAAATCCTGGGTAATAATGATATCCATCAGTTTATATTTTTCCCCGGACAGTAGATTTTATTTGTTCCGCTCAAAAACAAGTTTCCCATAGGCCCAGGATTCCCGAAGTTCGTCCAACCCACCGGGGAAAACAGCAAAAGAAACCAAATATGCGGCGGCAGATAAAAACAAACCCGCCGGCAGCCAGAACAGGTTGTTGAGATCATCCATGAACGGTACAACCAGCACCACACACGTCCCTCCCATCAGAAGGCTGGAAAAAACCGGCTTGTAAACAGCTCCGGCCATATGTCCCAGGGTTATGGCAGTATTTTTAAATGTATAATAAAAAATGGGGAAAAATAATAAATAATTGGCCAGTGCATAGGCCAGTGCCACCCCTTTGGGTCCCCAGGGCAGGCCTATGGCAAAGGAAAGACACGTAACCACCGCAGTTGCCACACTTAGAACAAGAAACAGCCGTCCTTGTCCGGATGAAACAAGCACCATTTCACTGGTACTGGCCACCGGCTGTATAAAGGCGGCCAATGCCAGAATTTTAAAAATCTCACTGGCCCCTATCCACTGGGTGCCGAGCAGCAGGCTGATGAGTTGATCTGAAAACACAAACATGAATGTGACCAGCGGCATCGATATAAACGCAAGCAATGACACACATTTTAAAAAATAGTCGCGATACTGTTCCGGATTGTCCTGCAGTCGGCTTAAAGAAGGAATTGCCACCCGTGTCAAAGGATTTCGCAAATTTGTAATAGGCATCATCAACAATTGATAAGCCTTGCTGTATAGTCCTAAGGCATCACTGCCGTGAGACCGTCCGATGAGAACATTGTCCAAATGGCGTGGAAAATAGTTCACCACATTGGATCCCACCAGACTGGAACCGAACCGGATCATGGCACCCACGCCGGAATGCCTGCGGGGCAACCCCGGAATCCATTTACAAAAATACCAGTACCCGATGGTGTTCAATGAAACAAATGTCAGCAGGTTAAAAACCAGGGCCCAATATCCAAACCCGTAATAACCGGTGATAATGGCCACAACAACCCCGGCCAGCGTGGATATCACATTGATGATCACGATTGAAAAAAACCGCATCTGCCGTGTCAGCAGTGCCTGGTGCTGTACCCCCATACCGGTGATGACAAAAATCAAAGATAAGGTCAGCATCACCCAAAGCAGTTCCGGTGTTTTGTAAAACCACGCGGCCGCAGGAGATATCACTGCGGTGAACAGGGTGATTAAAAAACCGATCAACACGTTTATCCAAAATAATGTGCTGACCTGTTCATGGGTGATATCTGAGCGCTGGACAGTGGCCGTGGACAATCCAAAGCTGGAAAACATACCGGCAAAACCGGTGATGGTCATGGCCATGGCATTGATGCCGTAATCCTGGGGGCTCAATATCCGGGCCAGAATCATGGTGGATCCTAACTGAATAATGAACATGAGTGCCTGGGATCCCAGTGTCACGGCCCCGCTGCGCAAGGACCGCTTTTTCAAATCCGTGTTCAGCCGGCGAGTGTCAAAAATATGGGCATATTTTTCCATATGGGATCACAGCACCTGCGTATAGAGCCTTTCATACGCCAGGGCCATTCTGCCTGCTGAATATTTATTACAAACCTTTTGTTTTCCTGTGGATGCCATTTTTTTTGCCTCCGGGTGATGGGTTGAGACGGAAACAATTTTTTGCAGTAGATGCTTTGAATCTTCTGATTTGAATATATACCCTGTTTTTTTATCTTTGATCAATTCTGCTGACCCGGGGATATCAGAACAGATCACCGGTTTTTGTGCTGCCAAAGCTTCCATCAGGCATCTTGGAATGCCTTCAAGCCGGGATGGCAGCACAAACACATCAAACCCGTTCAAAAATTCAAGCCGGTGACCCTGAAATCCGAAAAACATTATATTTTCAGAAATTTCAAGGTCTTTTGCCAGCGTTTCAAGAAAAGGCCGCAATGGACCATCACCGACCAATGCCAGCTTCCAGGGCAGGTTTTTATCAAGCATTGACAGGGCATTAAACAAAACATCCAGTCCCTTGCGATGGATGAGCTGCCCGATATAGCCAAGGATGAAAAAACCCTGTTCCTTCCATTGGATCAGTTGCGGATGAACATTTTTGCAGGCTTGAATTTCTGTAATATCCACCCCGTTTTGAATAAAAGTCAGTTTTTTTTTGACAAAAAATTTTTTTTCAAGGCCGGCATACAGCTCCGGTGATAAAGGGACTACGGCATCCAGCCAGGGAAATATCATCCGGTCCATCATTTCATAGCATTTGAGGGCAAATCCCGCTTCTTTGCTCCAGCCATGAGGGGTGGAGATGATTTTACACCGGGTTCCCATGACAGCCAGAAACCCGATCATATCGGTTTTGTACCAGTGGGTATGAAGGATATCGATCTTGTTTGCAAAGATATACTGCCGCAGTCTTCTGACAGCAGACAGATTGATTCTGCCCGGCGCATTGATCGTGACAGTTTGAAATCCCAGGGCGGCCGCCTCCCGGATCAGGGGCGGGTCTGCCTTTCCCGGATCATCTTTGATCACACCGACAACAGATTCCACTTTGGCGGGGTCCAGGTGCCGGACCAGGGCCAGAATCCATCGTTCCGCACCATACAGCCCGGCAGGGCTTCCCAGCTGTAAAACACGGATGGGCCTTTGTTTCATTGCAACGGTCCTTTGTGAAACTGTTTTTCCCACAGCCCCAGCATCATCAGGCCCCAGAGCAGAACACTGTGGTCCGCCCTTCCCTGCTGATGACGGGACCACAGGGTGTGAAGCTGTGCCGGGTTCATACAGGACAGAACCACCTCACTGTTAAAGATATGATCATGGGCAAACGTGTTTAAATCCTTGCGAAGCCAGTGTGCCGCAGGTATGGCAAATCCCTGTTTGGGCAGATCTATAATTTGGGGAGGCAGGTGTTTTGCTGCAAGGTGACGCAGCAGCCGCTTGCCGGACCCATTTTTCACCTTCAAATGCAGGGGCAATGCAGCGGCAAATTCAAGGATCCGGTAATCCAGCAGCGGATTTCTGACTTCAAGGGAATGGGCCATGCTCATTCTGTCCACCTTGACCAGCACATCGTCGGTCATATAGCACTGGATATCGGTGTGCTGGCTTCTGGAAACCGGGTCTGTGCCGCTGCTTTTCTGATACACCGGCATCACGGTTTCCGCCGGGGTGAAGCCTTTCAGGGCATCCATGAAACCCTTTGCATACAGGTTCTGCCGGATCTTTTGCCTGAGCCAGATCAGGTCGTTGTAAAACGCCTGGGCATCGCTGACAGCCAGGTTTTCAAAGATGGTTTTCAGCCGCAGGAACCGGGGCAGTCCGGGGCCGGCCGGATACAGGGCACCGATCAGAGAAAACAGCGGGGTTCTCAAAACCGCCGGGAGCACCAATCGCAGTCTGGATTCCATCTGGTGGGGCAGATACCGGAAGGTGTATCCGCCGAATCCCTCATCTCCGCCGTCTCCGGACAAGGCCACGGTCACATTTTTTCCGGCCATGCGACACACATGCCAGGTGGGAAGCGCACTGGAATCGGCAAACGGTTCATCAAAAAAAGCGGCGATTTTCTCAAGGGTCTGGGATGCATCCGGATTGACGATGAACTGGTGGTGGTCTGTTTTTAAAAAATCCGCCACCATGCCGGCTGCCGGCAGTTCGTTGAACCCTGTTTCATCAAACCCGATGGTGTGGGTGGCAACCGGTTGAGATGATATCTTCGCCATAAAAGACACCACCAGAGAAGAGTCTATCCCGCCGGATAAAAACGCACCCAGGGGCACATCACTGATCAGTCGGAGCTTTACCGCGTCATACAGCAGTTCCGTCAACCGGTCTGAAGCCTGGTCCATGGTCAGGTCACGGGTTGACCCGAAATCAAGATGCCAGTATTTTTTCAAATTCAAGCCATCAGATGTCAGGGTCAGGGTGTGGGCAGAAGGCAGTTTGGATATGTCATCATAAATTGAATATGGAACCGGGATATAGCCAAAGGAAAAATAGCAGTCCAGGGCTTTTGGATCTATTTTTTTCTGTGACAGGCCCGCAGCCAGGATCGCCTTGAGTTCCGAGGCAAAAGCAAACCTTTTGCCGTCCCAGAAATAGTAAAACGGTTTTTTGCCCACCCGGTCCCGGGCGGCAAACAGCGTTTTTTTCCGGCTGTCCCAGATGGCAAAGGCAAACATGCCGTTGAATTTTTTAACGCACGCTTCTTTCCATTCAATATAGGCATTCAGCACCACTTCTGTATCTGATGTGGTGCTGAACCGGTAATTTTTGCGCACCAGTTCTTTTTTTATCTCTTGAAAATTGTACACCTCTCCATTAAACACAATGTGCAGGGTTTGATCCTGGCTTGCCATTGGCTGTTGGCCGGTAGAAAGATCAATGATGCGCAACCGTTTGTGGCCTAAGGCCGCATGATCATCCACATAAACCCCTTGTTCATCAGGGCCGCGGTGGGCCATGGTGTCTGCCATGTTTGTAATCTGCGCCATGGCGCTGTCCCGGTTATGGGGAACAAACTGAATGATTCCGGCTATACCGCACATGCTGGTTCAATGTCCTGATCTATAACTGCTGGTAAAGGGTTTTATAGGTGTGTATCATCCGATCAAACGTAAAGTTTTCCAGAAACCTTTTGTTTGCCTGATTTCCCATTGCCTGTGATTTTCTTTTATCCAGGGCCGCTTCTGTCAGTGCCCTGGACAGGGCCGAACCATCCCCTGTAGGTACCACCCATCCGGTCTGGTTGTTTACAACAATTTCAGGGTTGCCCCCGGCATTGCTGACAATGGCTGGAACCCCGGCGGACATGGCCTCAAGAAGAGCCATGGATGTGCCTTCACTCAAACTTGCCAGAACAAATACGTCCAGTACCGGTGCCAGGGCAGCGGCATCTTTCTGATACCCGGCCAGGACCACATGGTCGGAAAGCGACATGTGAATAATTTTTTCTTTGATTTCATTGAACAGCGGCCCATCCCCGATGATCAACAGTTTCAGGTCAGGACAGCCGGCCAAAGCTGTCTGAAATCCATCCAGAACAACACAGAGATTTTTAATGGGATCCAGCCGGCCGATAAATCCGGCCACCACATCTTTTTGAGTGAAACCGAATCTGGCCCGCAAGGCCCTGCGTTCATCCGGGGCCATGGCAGGCAGGGGCCGGGTTCCGTTATACACCACATGGGTTTTGTCCGGGTCAAGGCCTTCATAGAGAAACAACCGGTTTTTCACATCATGGGACACGGCGGTCACCGTGTGTGTCAGTCTCTGCAAAACCATCCGGTTGAACGCCCGCCTTTTTTTATTGAGCACCTCAGGATACAGCCGGCCGTGTTCTTCAAACAAAAGTTTCGGCCTGGGATACAGCAGCCGTGATAACCCGGTATAAAACCAGGGGGTGCACTGATGGGCGTGAAAAAAATGGATAAGGTTCCGGGCTGCATACCGGGCCAGCATTACCGGCAGCCGCAGATCCAGTCCGGGCTGGCGGTAAAGGGACAATACCGGTATGCCGGCCCTCCTGATCGGGTCCGCCCAGATCCCGGGTTCATCCAGGCAGATGATCCGGATATCATATTCTTTATGCAGTGCCAGGGCCATGTCAGCTGCCAGGCGTTCTGTACCGCCTAAGTTCAAGGAATGCACCACATATGCCACCCGTTTGTTCACGACAACAGATGATCCAGTTTTTCCAGGCAGGTCTGCCAGGCATACCGGGTTTTGATCATCTCCCTGGCTGACCGGCCCAGAGAGAGGGCATATGGCCGGTTTTTCAAAAGCGTCACAACCGCCCCGGCAAACTCGGTTTCTGTGTCTGCCACCAGCACATGGGTCCCGGCCCGGGCATTGATACCGCAAAAAGCAGCAGATGTGGCAACCACCGGCCGGCCCATGGCCATGGCCTCAAGCACCTTGTTCTGAATTCCCCTGGCAATGCGCAAAGGCACCACACACACCGTTGCTTTTTGATAATATTCCCGGATATCTGCAACATACCCTGTGACAACCACACCGGCTGTTTTTGACAATGCCCTGATCTCAGGGGATGGATTGCTTCCCACAATCAAAAATCTGATCTGTGGGAAAACTTTTTTTATCTGCGGCAAAATTTTTTTGTAAAACCATATTACCCCGTCAATATTGGCATAATAATCCATGGCACCGGTAAACACCAAGGTGGGATCACTGCCGGGTTCAGGTAATTGCGTATCCCCGCAGAAATAATCTGCATCCACCCCGTTGGGCACCGGGGTCACATGTCTGGCACCCGGAACCTGCCCCTTAAACAGGGCAGCTTCATTTTCAGAAACAAAGATGGAAACATCAAATGACTGGTTGATTTTTTTCTCATACGCCAGCAGCCGCCTGGACTCAGCCAGAAAAATTTTTGACATGGGGAATCGTGCGGTTTTGGCATACTGGCGCCACTTATCAGAATCCACGTCACAAAAATCCATGACCAGCCGGGGAGCCGGCTTTTTTTTTCTGATGGCCGGCAGGTTATAAAGCACATAGGGAGCCATGGAAGAGGAAAAACAAAAAACAGCCTGGTAGGGTTTTTCATTTAACAGCGCCAGCACCCGGTGTCTGGCTGCGGCATCATAAAAATACCCCTGTGTGATCGATTTTCCTGCAACAAACCCCAGGATGCCTTTTATTTTCGCCTTCAGTGCATTTACCGGAAAAACAAACACCTTTTCACACAGTTTTTCCAGGTCTGCGGCAAACCGCACATCACCCGGATCATCTGCAAAGGTGACCAGATCAATCTGCCATTTTCGGCACAGATAGGTTATCTGATGAAAGGTGCGGATCTTGTCCCCTTTATCAGGTGGAAAAGGAATCCGGTGGCAGATATACAGCAGCCTGGGCTTTGGATCAGTCATGTTTTTTTAAAAAAACCACTGCCATGGTCCGGGCAGTAAAATAAAGATACAATAGTACAGTCAACTGCAGTTTTTGGGTCAGATCTGTTTTTTTTCCTCTTAATTTATACAGGGCCGGCAGGAGAGGAAAACAGGCCGCAGCCAGCACCATCCAACCTGTTGCAGCTGTGAGATGAAACATCAGAAAAATCAGACAGGCCGGCAGAAATATCCCGAAATAGACCGGCACTGCAAGACTTGGCAGCTCCTTGAAAGAGATACCGTGGGCAAACACTCCGGAAAAACTTGACCTGCCCCGCCACAGCTCTTTTTTGAAAAATTCTGCCATGGTGGCTGCCTCTCCCAGATGAACCACCTTTATGGAGCGGTCTGACACAATTTTTCCATATGCAGATACCCGGTAGGAAAAATCAACATCTTCGCAGGTTTCCAAAGATTCATCAAACCCGCCGGCTTTCATAAACACCTTTTTTGCCACAAACAAATTCATGGATTCAAGCCAGTCAACATCAGCCACATGTGTTTTTTTTTGTCGGACAATGAACCAGGTGTTCTGAACCCATGTGGCGTTTTCAGGGATCTTTGGGGCCGATCCCCAGGCAGCAACAGTATCATCCTCAAAATACCGGGCCGCACAGGCAACCCAGTCAGGCGAGACCACACAGTCGGCATCCACAAATGCCAGGATATCTCCTCTGGCATGCTCGGCCCCCAGGTTTCTGAGGCCAGAAACATTTTTTGTATCATCTTGTAACACAATGGCACCTGATGCGCGGGCAATATCACAGGTGCTGTCAATGGATCCATTGTCAATGATAATCACTTCCAGGTGCGTTTTGGGCCAGTCCAGATCTGCAATGGATTTAAGGCACCGCGGCAGACAGGCTTCTTCGTTATACGCGGGAATGATAACGCTGACTGTGTGTGTCATGCTAAAGAGAAATATACTTTCGGGTCAGAACGCCCAGACCGGTGCTCACCGGCCCCGGCAGTTTTCTTATTACAGCTTCTGCCAGATTTCTTTTCATCCCTGACCTGCCGGCCGGCTGTTTCTTTGATGGGGCAAGATGCGGAAACACAGCCGGATCAAACGCGGCCCAGTGCAGATCAACCGGGACCGCTCCCCACTGTTTTTTAAACCGGAATGTGCCGGCATCGGGCGTGGACCGGCCAAAGTCCAGCATTTTAAAACCATTGGCAGAAGCAAAGGACAAAAATCCCCAATACAGCAGCATATTGGGGTTCAAGGAATTGAAGCGGCGCAGAGACGATGCCCAGGGAACCGATACCAGACAGGGATGGCACAGGATCATGCCTGCTGCGGCCGGCTCGCCTGCCGGCGTGGTCACCACCCCGATATGGGCACGGCTGCCGTAAAAAGCCAGAATCCGGTAAAACCATTCAAATGAATGCACCACTGATCCCAGATCATGCATGTTTTCACAAAAGATCCGGTAAAACAGGGGCAGAAGACGGCGGCCGCCCATATGAAACTTCAGGCCGTCCCGCATCGGTTTTTTTACCTGGCTCCTGACTTTGGATTTTAAAGATCCCAGCAGGCAGTTTGGATCATCCGGCAGCGCCCGCACCATCCTGACCTTGCCGGAATGGCGCGTAAGATTTGGATCCAGACCGGCAAAAGGCTTCACAGACCGGATTGCCACTTCAGGGATCTTTTTTTGGGCTGCATATGCCATTGCATGGGCAAGCAGGGCTGCTTCAGTTTCAGGTGAATCAGCCAGAACTCCGCCGGCATCACAATAGGGCAGTGACACCAGTGCCCCTTTTGTAAAGGGCGCATGCAGATGAATCAGGGGCAGAATCCCTTGTACCCGGCCCTGGTTCTGCTGCCGGCTCTGGGCCACAAAACAGATGCTTTTGAACCGGTACGCCGCTTCAACCGCCCGGATGAACCCGGATAACTGGTATGCGGTACCGCCCGGATGGTTGCAGACATAGTGGTTCCATGCACCCTGATCCTGAGAAGTGGTGGGCCGGATAAAAACTGTTGAACTCAGCATGGCATCTGCGCCAAAAACCGGCTGACAGTTTCAAACCTGGCCCATTTAAAGGCCTGGATCATGGCGGCCAGTTTTGAGGCGGTGCGGTTCAGGCAGGTGTAATGACGAAATTTCAGCCAGGGATGGATTCCTATGACCCGGGGCTGGCCCGGATCAAATTCCCAGGGATGGGCATAAAACACAAACGCATTTTGTTTTTTTAAGACAGACTGCATCCCAAGCTTGAAAAAAGCTTGCGGCAGCAGCCTGAAATATC
Source organism: Desulfotignum phosphitoxidans DSM 13687 (assembly GCF_000350545.1). Lineage (GTDB taxonomy): Bacteria > Desulfobacterota > Desulfobacteria > Desulfobacterales > Desulfobacteraceae > Desulfotignum > Desulfotignum phosphitoxidans. Next base: position 180,351 of record NZ_APJX01000005.1, on the reverse strand, counting down.
CGCCTCCGCCCAGGGGCAGAACCCGGCCGCGGAACTCAAAATTGCTCACCGGCACTTCACAAAAATCCGGGCTGATGCAGACAGATCCCCGGTGTTTTGAAAATTGTGAAAAATCGAATTTCCCATAGCGGCCATGGCCCGAAAAGGAATTGTAGCTGGAATCATACCTGTAGCCGGCCTTTTGGATCAAATTCAGCGCCGTTGGTGTGATGGAAAAACTTGGGGCGCGGTACCCTGAAACCGGCAGGCCCAGCATATCTTCCAGCATTTTTCTGCTCATATCCAGATCCTGGGCCAGTTCTTTTGGGGTCATTTGTGAACACAAACCGTGCCCAAATCCGTGGGATGCGACTTCATGGCCCCTTTGGGCTATATTTTGCACCAGATCCGGGCATTTTCGGGCCACCCACCCTAAGACAAAAAAGGTGGCTTTGGGCCCAAAGTCAAAAGAATCCAGCAGATCCAGAATCAGGTCTGTGTTTTTTTGAACCCGCAGTTCCCGCTGGTGCCAGGTTGAAACCGGAATCTGTGACTTGAGATTCTCAACCTGGAACCAATCCTCCACATCAAAGGTCAGCAGGATGGAAGGCTTCTCTGCCGATGCCGTGGTATTCAAACCCAAATTCCGCCACCTCTTCAGGATCATACTGGTTTCTGCCGTCAAAAATGATCTTCTGGTTCAAAAGCTGTCCCATGCGTTTGAAATCCGGGCGGCGGAAGGTTTTCCATTCCGTCACCAGGATCATGGCATCCGCGTTTTCCAATGCCTGGTACTGATCGTTTGCCAAAATCAGGCGGCTGCTTTCCAGCCACGCTTCGGGCAGTTCTCTGGCTGCCTGTGCCATGGCCACCGGGTCATAGGCACACACTATAGCCCCGGCTGCAAGCAGATTGTCTATGAGGACGATGGAAGCGGCCTCTCTCATGTCATCGGTGCCGGGCTTGAACGCCAGTCCCCAGAGGGCAAACCGTCTGCCGCTCAGATCCGTGCCCAACCGGGCTTTGATTTTTTCAGCCAGCACTTTTTTCTGAAGATTGTTCCGGTTTTCCACCGCTGCCAGCACTGCCGGGTCCACCCCGGTATCTTTGGATGTTTTAATCAATGCCTTGACATCTTTGGGGAAACAGGACCCGCCATATCCGGCCCCGGGATAGATGAACGAATACCCGATGCGGGAGTCGGACCCGATTCCTTTTCTGACATTTTCCACATCCACGCCCAAGTGTTCACAGATGTTGGCGATTTCGTTCATGAACGAAATCTTGGTGGCCAGCATGGCATTGGCCGCATATTTGGTCATCTCCGCATCCCGCACGTTCATGAGAATCATCTTGTCCCGGTTCATGGAAAACGGGGCATACAGCCGGGTCATAATTTTGGCGGCCCTTTCCGAGTTCGCTCCCACAATAATCCGGTCCGGTTTGAGAAAATCCTGGATAGCGGCCCCTTCCTTGAGAAATTCCGGATTGGACACCACATCGAATTCAAGATCAATTCCCCGGGTGTCCAGCGCTTCCTGCACCACTTCAGCCACCTGGTCGGCCGTGCCCACCGGTACTGTGGATTTGTCCACAATCACCGCGTAATCGGTCATGCACTGCCCGATCCGGGCCGCCACCCGGCGCACATACTGCAAATCAGCGGATCCGTCTTCTCCCGGCGGGGTGCCCACGGCAATGAAAAAAATCTGGCAGTCCCGGGCGGCGTCTTCCAGACGGGTGGTAAACTGTAATGTGCCGTCCGCCATATTCTCCTGGACTATCCTTTCCAGGCCCGGCTCATAAATCGGCAGAATCCCTTTTTTCAGGTTCTCAATTTTTGCGGTGTCAATGTCCACACAGGTGACCCGGCTGCCCATTTCGGCAAAGCAGGCTCCGGTTACAAGCCCCACATACCCGGTGCCGATGATTGTCAGTTTCATGATTGTTTTCCTGTCTGTCTGTTTTCTAATTTCAGTTCAATGATAAATACCAGATATACCAGGACCAGGGCGGCCCCGAAAATGATCAGTCCGGACATGTCATGGAGAAATCCATGGGCCGTATCCGGGCTGATCCATACCGCCATGGCGCCGGTGACGGTCAGCCGGATCACATTGACGGCCACGGCAATAGGAACAGCTGAAAAGAACAAAACCCATTTTTTCACCACAGATAACGGGGCCATATACGCGAAAATGCCGGTCAACGCCAGCAAAGAGGTCAGGGACCGCAGGCCTGAGCAGGCATCCACCACTTCCAGGGAAGTGACGGCCAGATGCAAAATGTTGCCTTCCCGATACACCGGGATTCCGATCCATGCAATCATGCCGGCAGACAGTTTTGCCGCCAGCAGTTGAAGGGGAAATGCCACCTGGTTCCACAGAATGGCCGGGATGGGAATCATCAGGATCAGATAGGCCACCGGAATCAGCACAGCCTTAAACATGGAAATTCCCAGTGCGTAAATGATGATCCCGGACAAGGTGATCACCATGGAAAACCGCATCATAAAAAGTTCCGCCCCGATATTGGCCGCCACATGGACCAAAAGCCCCAGGATGATAATCCCCAGACCGATCCGGGAAGGCTGTATGGGGATTTTTCTGAGCTGATCTTTTTTATACCAGACCATGTAAAGAAAGATCACCGGGATCAGAAATCCATGGGAAAAATTGGGGTCTGAGGACCAGTCCGACACCAGGCCCGAAAGGGTCCTGAAAAACAGCACGAAAAATCCGACAAAGATAAGGCCGGCCTGGATCCAGAAACGGGTGTTTTTGTGTATCATATTCTTGGCCTCAGGAAGGGATATAATCGTCCAGTAAAGGTTTCAGGTCATCGGCAAAATCTTTGAGCAGCAGGACCGCTTCCTGGCGGCTGTTTTTTACCGGCGTGATCAGCCGGACAAACGCGCCGTCGGTGCGGTTGCGGAAAACCGCATCAATCACCAGCCAGATTTTCTGCATATACTCCGAAGCGATGATTCTGCCTCTGGAATGGAACCAGTAGAGTACCATCTGGTACTGATCTCCTTTTTTCAACACCAGGGAGGCCACTTTGAAAGACGCTCCGGTTTCAGGATCCGTCAAAATCTCCCGGCCGGTTTCCACAATATTCCATCCGGCACCGGGCATGCAGTTTCTGGGAGAATGGATCAGATCCCCCTGGCGCTGGCTCTGGTAGAACCCGATATACAGATTGACAAATTGACCCGAAGGCCGGGTAAAATCCGACAGCACATACGCTTCCACACCCAGCACATTGGAGATCGTTTCATCCAAAGCCCCTTTTTTACCCTGCCAGGGGCCGATGCGGTCCGGAAAATCATGAAAAGCTTTGGCCGGCGGAATATTTTCGGTACGGCTGGTGAGCATCACTGCCCCGTGGGCAGCTGCCAGAAGTGCCACCACCACGATAAGTCTGAGCCAGGACATGGCTATCGCTCCCAATTGAACAACTGATCTTCCAGGGCCTGCCTGGACGGGTCGGCTGACATGGTTACCGGGGTTTCAGGCACCAGGTCAATTTTCAGAAACAGGCGGTTGTCCGTGTAATCCTCTCTAAAGGCATCCGTGGTAGTGAAATCCACAAATGAATAGCCGACATTGACATACAGCCATTTCAGGGGCTGCCAGGCCAGACTTGCCCCCAGTATCATCCGGGTATCTTCCCTGTCTGATGCGGTTTCCTGATACTCATCCCGCCGGAGCGCAGCGGACAGGTTGGATGTCACCTGTTTGAACAGGAGATGACTCAATTGCGCGCCGGCCTGATAATACGTGGTGAATCCCAGGCTGGATGCCTGGTCTCCTGATGCGGCATATCCGCTGATGCCGGTCAAAGACAGTTGGGTTCTGGGACTGAAGCTGAAAATTTTATAGGCATCGATATCCAGGAACGGATCCACGGAATCATTGTCATGGTTGCTCCAGTCATGGAACAAGGCCCCCACACCCAGGGAGATGCCCGAATCCTCGGTGACCTGCCAGTCAAACCCCACGGACGGATGAAAGGTGTGATGGGTCAGATCCTGTGTTTCCGAATAGGAATGCCGGTACTTTACAAAGGTATCAAAGGTTTTGGAAACGGTTTTGATGAACCGGATATCTCCGGACAGGGTTCTGGTATAATCAAAGGTATCGTCAAAATCCCGGTCTTCATAGGACAGGTTTGCATCCATCCCATATCCGGGGGAAAACCAGTAGGATACATAACCGGCAGGTTCGTACCGGGTGTAAGCATCCGGGTCCGGGTTTTCATAGGAATCAAATTCATACAAAAAAGTCACCCGCACATGGTTTTTAGGGCCGTACTGGTGATGCACCCCGGCCCGGCTGGTGTTGCGGGTGTGTTCCTTGTAATCCCCGGTGCGGGACTGGCGGTCGAACCGGTCTTCATACTGGTGACCATAGGTGAGGCGGGTGGCTTTTCCTGTCTGGGATATGCCTGAAACATAGGCCTGGTGACGTCTGGATTCTCCTTCCAGGTTGTCGGAGTCCCCATCGTAAACCAGTCCATAGATGAGATCCGTGTGCCGGGCCGGGTTTATTTCTCCGGTCAGCGTCACATAATGGCCGAGCCGGTCCCGGTCATTGAGATTCCTGTAATCTTTATACTCCGGAGAATAGCTCAGATACAGGCGGTGTTTTTCTTCCAGAATGCCGGCAGTGAATTGCAGGGCGTAGGTGGTGATGAACTCTTCTTGTTTGTTGGTATGAGTGGAAAAATAATTGTCCTGATATTCTTCGGTCACCGACAACACCGGAATGACCTGAAATACGGTTCTGGCATGCCCCTGTCCGGCAACGGCCCATACAAAGCCTAAGATCAGAACAAATCGAAAAATTTTCTGTCTGTGTCTGCTGATTTTTTTTCCCATGGGATGGCTATGGCACAATGATAACATCATCGGCCTGCAGAAAAATATCCTTGTTCATTTGACCTTTGACGATATCTTTGTAGTCGATTCGAAACACGGAAAGGTCGGTTCCGTTACGCCGGTACAGCAGAATCCGGTCCTTGGATGCCCATTGGGTGAACCCCTTGGCCAGGGCAAAGGCCTGAATCACCGTCAGTTTTTTAATCAACGGATATTCTCCGATTTCCAGAACCTCTCCCAGAATGTAATACCGCTGACTTACAGCATTGACCAGGGTCACCGTGACCATGGGTGCTTCCACAAATTTGGATAGCTGGGTCTGGATCGTTTGCTTCAGGGCCACAGTTGATTTGCCCAGGGCCAAAATGTCGTCCAGCAATGGAAAAGTGATTTTTCCGTCCCGGCGTACCTGCACCATATCCAAAGACAAGTCCGGCTCTTTCCATGTATGGATGCTCAGGACATCTCCGATACCGATGATATAATCACCGCTGGCACTGATGCTGCCGTTTTTTTCCGCCGCGGAGGCGGAAAATGCGATCAAAACCATCAACGCGGCCAGCCCCATTGTTACTTTATAGTTTTTTTTGCGCATAGCTCCGCCCTTTCGATGCCGTTTCACAAAAAGGCACCCATTGGAATGACTGATTCTATTTAATATAAAATGCTGAACAATTCAACTTGTGTTGCCATAATGGCTGTAGGGATACCGGGACAACACCGGTTTTTTTGAAAAATTTTTGATCACCCCCAGAATTTTTTTTCTGCCGTAGATATCAATAAGATTTTCCACTTGTTTTCGGGTGGTTTTCCCATACCGGACCACAATAACAATACCGTCCACCACTCTGGCAATGGCATTGGTTTCAGACGTCAGATTGGGGGGTGGGGTATCGATAATCACATATCGGTCCCGGTACCTGGATTTAACCTCATAAAGCAAGGTCCGCATCTGCTCGGATGACAGCAGTTCCGACGGATTCTGCGGGATGGAGCCTGCCGGCAGCAGCGTCAGTTTGTTGATAAATGTTTTTTTGAGCATTTCAGGCAACGGCATGGCCCGGGCCAGATGATCACTAAGCCCCGGGCCTTCCGGGAAGCTGAACAGGGTGTGAAGCGTCGGGGATCGAAGATCACAATCCATGAGCAGCACATATTCATCGATACTTTTAGCGATACTGACTGCCAGGTTGGCTGCCACAAAGGATTTGCCTTCACTCGGAGACGGGCTGGTGATCATGATGGACCGGGGCGGGTCCCCTTTTTCAGGAAACAGGATATTGTTTTTCAAAATTCTGAACTGTTCCGCTTCCAGGGAATGGGGCTTCAACAAGGTCACCATGGACGGATGCACGGTTTTCGGTAAAATCTGCCGGTCATTCGCAGGAATTTCCCCGGTTTTTACTGTATGGACCGGTACCTCATCCTCCTGAACTCGATGGTCCTGCCTGGCTTTTTCCAGGGCATCAAATAATTTCCCCAAGTCAGCGCTCCCTTAATTTAAATGTGCAGCATCGTTTTGATGGCGGTGAGGGTCCGGTCCAGCCCTTTGACATAAAGAACGGCAAAAAAAGCAAAAAAAGCCGCCGCATACAGACTGCACAACGCAAATGCTGCCACCTCAACCCATTTGCGGGTAGTGGCATTCGAAGTTTGCAATTCAGGAATTGTGGCCAGAATCGATAACTTCAGTTCCTCCTCAATCTGCTCATCCCGCCGCAAAGAGGAATCAAAAAATTCCAGCAGAAAAATAATACCGGCAGCCAATCCCAGGCCTGCGGCCATGGACAGGAAAAAATATTTTTTCACATCCGGCGACACCGGTTTTTCAGGCAATTTGGCAGAATCCAGAATTCTGAACTGTTCCCCTTTCTGCTTTTTTTCCATGTTGACAGAAAGCTCCGCTTCCAGTTTTCGATTCAGCAGCGAATTGTAGATATCACGGATATTGGCATAATCCCGGTTTAATGACTGTAATTCCATTTCCCGCCGGGGGGTTTCTTCCACCCGCTTCTGATAGGTCACCATTTTTTTTTCAATGTCGTCCAGCGCCATGGTCAAAGATCGGATTTCACCTTTGAGTTGGTCCCGTTCTGATTTCAACCGTTTCAACCGGGGATCTTCCGGAGGCGGCACCAATGGTTTCAATGGGAGATCTGTGTTTTCTGCATCGGGGTCGTTTTCTTTTGCCACCAGTTGTTCAAGATTTTCAATGGTTTTCGCAAGCCGTTTCACATCCGGATGCCGGGGGGTGTAAACGGTCAGCAATCGGTCATATTCCTGACGGGCCTGACGCAGTTTTTCCTGATTTTCCGTAACCACATCTCTCATCCCGGTTTCCGGGGTACCAGACCCTTCCTGAATCGGTTGCCGGGCCCGGGTTTCAATCTCGTTGATCCGGGATTCCACCAGGGCCAGAGAGGTTTTCGCTTCCCTGAGGATGACATGCTTGTCCACCATCTGCTGCTGAAGCCGATCCAGGGTTCTCAGATTGGTCTCCAATTCATCGGGAAGTCCGCCTAAATGCTGGGCACGGTATTCAGACAGTTTTTTTTCCAACTCTTCCAGCCGCTGCCGGGTCTTTTCCAGCTCAAAATCCAGAAATTCGCTGGTTCCCACAGCCTGCGCTTCTCTGACTTTAAGGTTTTCATCCATGAAATAACTGGCAAGGGTGTTGGCGATACGCATCACCCGTTGGGGGTCGCTGCCGCTGAACCGGATGGAAAACGATTCAGTGCCATGCCGTGCCTGCTCAATTTTCACATTTACCCGTTTGCGCATTTCTAAAATTTTATCTTCCAGATACATATCCGGACGATCCGCATACAAGCCAAATTGATCGATGATCTTTTCCAGATTGCTCCGGCTCAGAATCTGCTGGGAAATGGTATTAATCCGCTGATTGATACTGGAGGTCACCACGGACCGCACATATTCGGACGGCACGCTCTGCTGCTGAACCAGAATCAGGGTGGATGCCTGATAGGACTTGGGGGCCTTGAGCGTCAGCCCCACTCCCAGAGTCAAAAAAAAGCAGAGTGAAAGAACGATCAACCACCTTCGTCTGACAATGATTTCCAGAATCTCTTCCGGTTTGATCGGTTTTTGAGGTTGCAGCATGTTCACCATGACATTGTCATACCTGCTGAAAAAATTGAAAAAACGAGTATCGCGATTCTATTTATTTATGCGCGCATTCTTTCTTAGCCGGGCTGTTTTGTCAACCCCAAAGAACCCGGGATCCGGATATTGACAAGCGCTGTTATTCCAATTAATCTGTCATATTATGACAACACATGCATCTGTATTACTCAAAGACTATACTCCGCCTGATTTTCTGGTGGACCGGGTGACCCTTGTTTTTGACATCCGGCCCGAGGAAACCCGGGTGACTTCGACATTGACCCTTTTTAAAAACCCTGACAAATCCAACAAATCTTCTGTTCTGAAAATGGATATGGGAGATTTCGAGATTCAGTCCGTGACACTGGATGGTCAGAACCTGTCTTCCAACGCGTTTCAGGCAGATGGAAAACAGTTCATTGTACCGGATATGCCGGATCGGTTTACTTTGGAAACCAGGACTTTGCTTTGTCCGGAGAAAAATACCCGGCTGGAGGGATTGTATCGATCCCGCGGGATCTACTGCACCCAGTGCGAAGCCGAAGGGTTCCGCAATATCACCCCGTTTCCGGACCGGCCCGATGTCATGGCCCGGTATACCTGCACCATCATTGCGGACAAAACCGCATGCCCGGTGCTGTTATCCAACGGCAACCCCGTGAAAGCAGGGGATCTGCCGGACAACCGGCATTTTGTGACCTGGGAGGATCCATTCAAAAAACCATGCTACCTGTTCGCCCTGGTGGCAGGCAATCTGTCCTGGATTGAATCGCCGTTTGTCACCCGGTCCGGAAAGCATATTACCTTGAAAATCTTTGCAGAACCTGAAAATATCGACAAGTGTCACCATGCCATGGCCTGCCTCAAACAGGCTGTCAAATGGGATGAGGAAAGGTTCAACCTGGAATATGACCTGGATTTGTATCAGATTGTGGCCATCAATGATTTCAATGCCGGTGCCATGGAAAACAAGGGGTTGAACATTTTCAATGCCAAATATGTGCTCGCAGACCCGGCCACGGCAACGGATGACGATTTCATGAACATCCAGCGGGTGATCGGACACGAATATTTTCACAACTGGACAGGCAACCGGGTCACCCTGAAAAACTGGTTCCAGCTCAGCCTGAAAGAAGGGCTGACCGTTTTCAGGGACCAGGAATTCACCTCAGATCTGAATTCCCGATCCGTGGAGCGCATCAGCAATGTCAAAACACTTCGAGCCTTGCAGTTTCCGGAAGACAGCGGACCCATGGCCCACCCGGTGCGGCCGGACGCCTATATCAAGATGGACAATTTCTACACCATGACCGTGTATGAAAAAGGCGCGGAACTGATCCGCATGATCCATCAGTTCCTGGGGGAAACCCTATTTCAACAGGGAATGGCCCTGTATTTCAAGCAGTTTGACGGTATGGCCGTCACGGTCGAGGATTTTTTATCTGTCATGGCACAGGCCGGCCATATGGACATGACCCAGTTCAAGCGATGGTACACCCAGTCCGGTACGCCTACAGTGACCGTGACCCGGTCCTATGACCCGGACACCCGCATTCTGTCTGTGACCTTTGCCCAGCACACACCTTTCGACAGAAACCAGTCTGAAAAACAGCCGCTGCATATTCCCATCCGCATGGGGTTGATTGATCCTGAGGGCAAAGACATCATCCCGGAACAGAAATCATTGATCCAGATGAGGGATGACACACACACTGTGGCGTTTCAGAACGTGCCTTCCGGCACCCTGCCCTCGGTGTTCCGGCAGTTTTCCGCCCCGGTCAAGATATCCACGGATCTTTCGGATGAAGAACTGGCATTTCTCATGGCCCGTGATACCGATGACTTCAACCGGTGGGATGCGGCCCAGACATTGTTCAACAAAGAGATTCAAACCCTGGTGTCCGCCATCGCCCGGCACCGGCCGCTAACCGTATCGCAGAACCTGGTGCAGGCATTTGAAACCGCTTTATCAGACCAGTCCGCGGACCGGGCATTTCTGGCCAAAGCCCTGGCCATTCCCCAGGAAATGGAACTGGCAAATCTGTTTGACTGCATTGATGTGGATGCCATTCACGCGGCCAGACAGCACTTAAAAACCCACCTGGCCGCCACGCTTACCCCTTTGTTTTTAAACACCATAGACCAGTGCGGTCACTCCGACCCCGAAAGTCTTTCCATCCAGGATATCGGGAACAGAGGATTGAGAAACCTGGCAATATCCTATATGGCAAGCCTTGGCACGGCATCTGTCCATGACATCGTATGGAAGGCATTTCTGGCGGCTGAAAACATGACCGATGAATTTGCCTGTTTTAAGATCCTTTGTACCACCACCCCTGAGTTGAAACGAAAAAGCGCGGCCCGGTTTTATGATAAATGGTCCCATGATCCCCTGGTCATGGATAAATGGTTTTATGTCCAGGCGGTTTCTCCTTTGGCCGATACGTTGCCATGCGTGAAGGATCTGGTGACACATCCGGATTTTACGTTGACCAATCCCAACCGGGTCCGGGCCCTGATTTACGGATTTGCCATGAATAATCCCGTTCATTTTCATGAAAAAACCGGCAATGGGTACGAGTTTATCACGGATAAAATCCTGGAACTGGACACAATCAATCACCAGATCGCGGCCCGTCTGACCGGATGTTTCAATCATTGGAAAAAATATGATTCCCACCGACGGGTTTTAATGAAACAATCCCTTGAAATACTGGCAGCCTCGCCAAATCTGTCCACCAATGTGTATGAGATTGTTTCCCGGGCACTGGCCTGATATCTAATGGCCATAATAGGCCAGGTACCAGTCCACAAACTGTTGAATGCCCCGGGGCACAGGCGTGGAGGGTTTGAATCCGGTATCGGCCATCAGATCGCTGACATCCGCATAGGTGGCCGGCACATCCCCGGGCTGAAGCGGCAGGTATTCTATTTGGGCTTTTTTGCCTAACGCGGTTTCAATGGCTTTGACAAAATCCATCAGTGCCACAGGCTGGTTGTTGCCGATATTGTACAGCCGGTAAGGTGCGCAGCTTGATGACGGATCCGGCCGGTCCGAAGACCAGTCCGGGTTTGCTTCCGGAATCCGGTTCATGACCCGGATGACCCCTTCCACAATATCATCGATATAAGTGAAATCCCGCTGCATTTTTCCGTGGTTGAATACTTTGATGGGCTCGTTTTTCAAAATTGCTTTGGTAAACAGGAACAGCGCCATGTCCGGCCGGCCCCAGGGACCGTACACCGTGAAAAAGCGCAGACCGGTTGTCGGCAGATTGTATAGATAACTGTAGGTGTGGGCCATCAGTTCGTTGGCTTTTTTGGATGCGGCATACAGGCTGATGGGATGATCCACGTTCTGGTGCACGGAAAACGGCATATGGGTATTTAACCCGTACACGGACGAGGAGGATGCATACACCAGATGTTTCACCTTGCTGTGGCGGCATCCTTCCAGAATGTTTGCAAACCCGGTCAGGTTGCTGTCCACATATGTGGATGGGTTTTCGATGCTGTGGCGCACCCCGGCCTGGGCCGCCAGATTCACCACGCAGTCAAACGCGTGGGATGAAAACAAAGCCGCCATATTCTGGCGGTCTGCCAGGTCCAGTTTCTGAAACACAAAGCCGGGCTGTTTCTCCAGCCGGGCCAGTCGGGCCTGCTTCAGGGTTACATCATAATAATCATTGAGATTGTCAATCCCATAAACCGTATGCCCTGACTCCAGCAGGCGTGCACTCAGGCTGTAGCCGATAAATCCGGCAGCGCCGGTGACAAGAACGTTCATTTCAATTCCTTTTCAAGTTGGTGAATGTGATACAATGTGGCCCCCACCGGGGCAAAAGAGAGTGTCAGAATATTGAACCAGGGAACGATGAGCAGCAGACCGAACCCGATATGAAAACCTAAGTTCTGCCGCAGAAACCCGAATCGATCCTTGAAAGGGCGCATTTGTCTGGCCGGGACCAAGTCGGTATTGTCCCAGGCCAGAAACACCCCGGCGGTGATGGCTGACAAAAAGAAAATCACCGGCCCCAGAGGAGTAAAAAATCCCGCCACCATGATGACAATGGTGATGATCATGGGTATGACGGCCCGGGGAATTTCCTGAAAAATCAAATACCCCGCCAGCTTGAACCAGGAACCGTCAGCATAGGAGATCTCTTTTCCCAGAACAATTTTTTCCGTGACCCGGGACATATAGTCCATGATGAATACATTGAAACACACCTGAGCCACCAGATAGGCCGCCACCACACTTAAGGCGGCCAGTACCAGGGACAGCAGCCAGGACACCAGGTGCCAGACATAGACCAGAACCCCGCTGTCCGGCAGGGTCCAGATCCCGGACATGATCGCGTCATGATTCAATAAAATCATTCCTGAAAACAACACCGTCAGAATCAGGATGACGGCAAACCGCAACAGCCCGAGCCACAGCAGTTGTGGATGACGGAATGACAGCGTCAACCCCTGAATATTGTATTGAATGCCTCGAAAAAAATCCATCCGCGTTCCTTGCATCCCGCAATGATAAGCCTTATTTATGAATTACAACTGAACGTGTACTATAAAAACACGCATCACCAAATACAAGGAGATTTTTTTTCATGACCGTTTATTATGTGGATGGGGCATTTGTTCCCGCCCATGAAGCAATGATCCCGGTGGATGATCTGGCCATTCTCCGGGGTATCGGTATCTGTGATATCATGCGCACTTTTCACGGCAGGCCCTTTTTTGTGGATGCGCATATTGACCGGCTCATGGATTCCGGAATAAAAATCGGACTGAATCTGCCCTGGACCGCCAAAAATATCAAACAGATCGTGTTTCAAACCCTGGAAAAAAATCCAGGCCTGGATGAAGCCAACATCCGCATTGTCATCACCGGCGGCTCCAGCCCCGATTTTCTGACACCCACCGGCCGTCCCCGGCTCATCATTATGGTCACCCCCATCAATAAACTGCCGGAAACGTGGTACACCCAGGGGGTCAAAGTGATCACCCTGGTCCAGGAACGGCCTTTGGCCGGTGCCAAGGTCACAGCCTATCTCCCGGCCACCATGGCAATGACCCGGGCCAAAGCCGCCGGAGCCATGGAAGTGATTTACATAGACAAAAACCGGAATGCCCAGGAATGCACCACCAGTAATCTGTTTGCGTTTTTCGGCGATACCCTGGTCACCCCGCCGACGGACGGTATCCTTAAAGGTATTACCCGGAAAGTGATCCTGTCTTTAGCGGCAGACCGGTTTAAGGTGTCGGAATCCCCCATCCCCTTGGAAAAACTGCTCACTGCGGACGAGGTGTTCATCACCGGTACCAACAAAGGCGTGGTGCCGGTGGTCCGGATCGATGACAGCCCCATTGGAAACGGCAGGCCCGGTTCTCACACCCAGACCCTCATGGCCGCTTTGGCCGACCATTCAAAAAATTTTTAACCAAAAAATAATGACACATGATGTTTAAATACCGGCACAGACATCATTTTTTTCCATATTCGGATCATCATCGGCCGGATCACAGCAGATCAGGTAGGTGTCGTCACTGAGAAAGTCTTTGTATGAAATCAGGGGCATTTTTCGAATCACAGGCTGTGCCAGGCGGAAGCGGTCCGTGAGAAATTCAAGGAACGGGGTATTGGGTTGAGGCGGGGAACCGGCATCGGATGCCGCCAGTTGCCACAATACGGGAGTGCCTGGACCCACAATAGCATTTTCAAGGATCTCCAGCAGGTTTTTCTCGATGTGAATCCCGTTTTGTTGACCTGAACTTTCCAGGCGGGAGGCAATGTTGACCGGTTTGCCGATGCCGGTGACAATCTGCCGGTCCCGGCTGCCCAAAGGACCTACCAGGGCGGATCCAAAGGACATGCCGGCCCGGAATGCAATGGAGATGCCGTGGGTATTCACCAGATCGGCCACCGTTTTATCCGGATCCATGGGGTGCAAGCCTTGAGTCAAGGCCCGGATCTGGGTGAGCACGGTCGTGAGGACCAGGGTCATGATCATGACCCGTTCCGACAGACTGGAGGGAACGCCCCGATCCGGCGGATCGAACAACGGGATACTTTCCAGAAACACCGCATCCCCGATAAAATTATCCACCCGGCACCCGTATGCCGCAGCTGTGTTTGCCGTAATTTCATGGCACAGGTTGAGTACCAGGAAAAATTCTCGAGGAGACAGACAATTACGCATCCGGCTGGAAGACACCATGTCCATAAACGCGAACACCCCATTGGGTTCAATCACCGGCGCCATGTTCAGCTGGTCTTCCGTGACCGCGCCCACCGACTGCAGATGCTTGTTTAACGCATCCATTTTTTTGGCTTTTTCATTCATTTCGAGAAACGTTTTTCTCAGGTTTCTTTCCTTGCGCCAGATGATTCTGGCGGCCCTTCGGCCTTTGGCCTGGCCAAGATGGGCGATGGATGCAATTTCGATGGCTGAAATCAACTGACCCAGCCGGTTTTTCAATTCTTGGGGGTAAGAGACCGGATCATCCCCTGTTTTTTCAAACAGCTGCGGTTCCACGGTGTTGAGCACAATGGCCCCATAGTCGGGGATGTACACGGAGATAAAATTATCCGGTTTGAACCAGTGAATAATATTCATATTCACCTGCATGTCCTGCAGCACCTCAAACCGCTGGCCATCATATGCAGTCACTGTCATATGCTCCCGAGAGGGATGATCTGTCATTTTTTTCCGGGGGATATGGTCTGTGAACAGCATTTTGATGCCGCTGGCATAGTATTCACTGTGTTTCCGGATAACATTGGCAATCACCCCGTCCGTCGGTACCCGCCGGCCCTGGGCATCTCTTTTGTACAGCCAGATGGGAGAAATATTGAACCAGCGAAGCAGGGTGGGACCCACCCATTTAAGGCCGAACCCGGACAATCCCTGACCGGTGATCTGATGCACCACGCCCCGGTCCCATTGCCGGGGAGGTAAAAACCGTTCCCCGGTATGATTGGTGCCGTACAACAATCCGGCCTGGCGTGCGTTGAACAAACGCCGGCTGAACGTCAGCAGCAGTCCCAGCACATTTTTCTTCCTGAACGCCAAACGTTCAAACCGTTGGATATCCGGTATCTGTGAAAATATCATGATGTTCCTTTCCAGATCCAGAAAACCCCCGCATCTGCTCACTGACAGATTGGCTTGAAAACTATCGGGTCATGGCGGACAGGATCTGTTTGGTTTTAACCAGGGCCTTGGCGGTCTGGTTGGGTTTAAAACCTAAATGAAACTGAACACACTCTTTTTTGATCCATTGGAACCGTGCCACTGGCTGCCATTTTTTCTCCAGATCCGGCAAAGGCATGGGCAGGTGCGGTAAAGAAAAAGTCAGCACCAGGGCCGACGGATCGATATCCAGCCGCTGGACACCGCACTGAATGGCCAATACCCGGAACATGATCTTTAACAGCATGTTTTCCGCAGGCCGGGGCAATGGGCCGTACCGATCCATCAGTTCTTTTTTCATGTCTGATATATCTGACAAAGATGTGAGCCGGGACAGTCTTCGGTACAGGGTCAGGCGCTGGGACACGGATTCGATATATGTTTCGGGAAATCCGGTGGACATGCCTGCATTGATTTCCGGATCCAGCGGTTCCAGGTGAGTGTCATCTTTCAGGTCATGGACCGCCTGGTCCAGCAGTTTTAAAAACAGATCATATCCCACCGCCGCAATATGTCCGGACTGGGACGCACCCAAAGCCGTGCCTGCGCCTCTGATCTGTAAATCTTTCATGGCAATTTGAAAGCCTGATCCCAGATCCCGGTATTCCATGAGCGCGGCCAGGCGTTTTCTGGCATCTTTGGAGATCCGGGATTCATCGGAAACAAACAGGTATGCATAGGCCTGATGATCCCCTCTTCCGACCCGGCCCCGCAGCTGATAGATCTGGGACAGGCCGAACCGTTCGGCCTTGTCGATGATCATGGTGTTGGCCGATGGAATATCCAGGCCGGATTCAATAATGGTGGTGCACACCAGCAGGTTGATCTCCATATTGACAAATGCCAGCATGACCCGTTCCAGCTCCGCTTCGGACAACCGGCCGTGGGCCACACCGATGCGGGCGTCCGGTACCAGTTTCTTCAGATTGTCCGCCACTTTGAAAATGGTTTTGATATTGTTGTGAACAAAAAAAATCTGGCCGTCCCGGGCCAGCTCTTTGTTGATGGCATCTTTGATAACGGCCTCTTCATACGGGGTGATATAGGAAATGATGGGCTGGCGGTCTGCGGGCGGGGTTTTGATCACGCTGATATCCCGCATTCCGGTCAAAGACAGGTGCAGGGTCCTGGGAATGGGGGTGGCACTTAAAGCCAGCACATCCACGGTGCTGCGTTTCTTTTTCAAAACCTCCTTGTGCCGGACCCCGAACCGCTGTTCCTCGTCAATCACCAGCAGTCCCAGGGATTTGAATGATACATCCTTCTGCAAGAGCCGATGGGTGCCGATGACAATATCCATCCGGCCGTCTGACATCTGTTCCAGAATCTGGGTTTGATCTTTGCGGGATCTGAACCGGGACAGCCCGGCTATATTCACGGGATAATTCTTGAACCGTTCCCGGAATGTGGCCAGGTGCTGTTCCGCCAGAATGGTGGTGGGGACCACCATCGCCACCTGTTTTCCGTCATTGACCGCCTTGAATGCGGCCCGGATCGCCACCTCGGTTTTGCCGTATCCCACATCGCCGCACACCAGCCGGTCCATGGGCGTATCCGACTCCATATCCAGATGCACCTCATCAATGGCTTTGAGCTGATCTCTGGTTTCCTCATAGGGAAACGTGGTTTCAAAATCCTGGTAATAATTGTCCGGTTGACTAAAGGAAAATCCTTTGTTGATCTTTCGTTTTGCATACAGATCCAGCAGGTCCGCCGCCATCTTTTCAACTTCTTTTCTGGCTTTGGCCTTGGATTTGATCCAGGCTTTGGAACCGATTTTGTCCAGCACCGGTTTGTGACCGTCCACACCGATATATTTGCCGATCATCTCCATCCGGTCCACCGGCAGGTACAAGGTGTCTTCATCCTGGTACACGATCTTGATGAAATCCTGGGAAATTTTTCCCACATCCAGATTGACCAGACCGTCATACCGCCCGACTCCGTGCTCGGCATGCACCACAATATCCCCGTTTTCCAGCTCTTCCGGAGCGATCATTTCGGTTTTCAGGTCCCGGGAGGACCGCATGACCCGCCGCACGCGTTTTTTGCCGAAAATCTCCTCTTCCGTGATCAGCACCAGGTGATGGTCTGTCAACACAAATCCGGTGGATAAGGTCCCCACCACAAAATACAGCCCGGCAGCCCGGGATTCTGCTTCCTGAATGGTTTTCAGCGGGGCCGGTATCAGGCCATAAGGTGCCAGCAGCGAGATCAGTCGCTGAACCTGGGCATCCTGATGCAGCACGCACACGATTTTGCTGCCGGCAGTCACCCGGGAATCGATCCAGTCCACCAGGGGCTTCAACGGAGTGTCCGACCGATGTTTCATCCCCAACGTTCCCGGCAGAATGTCAATGGTTTCCGGGTGAAACGAAAATACGGCTTTACCTCTCCGGGTCCGGTTCAAGGCAAGATCATCAAACGTCAGATGCGGGGTCTGGCCGATTCTTTCCGCCACCTGGTCAAACGGCACCAGGCATTGATCCGGATCTCCTCCCAGGCGTTTTTCCGCCGTCAAAGTCTGAAAATTTTGCCGGGCCCTGTTTTCATAATCCACGGCTTTTTCCGCCAGATTTTCCGGAGAATCCCAGATCACGCAAAAACCGTCCGACAAATAATCAAACGTATCATCCAGGGTATCATACACCATCGAAAGCATGGTTTCGATCCCGGCAAACCGGCCGGTCTGACGAATCTGGGTGACATATTCCCGGATTTTGGCATCGTCCAGGCCGGCGGCTTTGGCGTGTGACCTGAGCCGTGCCAGCACATGGGGCTGGTCTTGATCCAGCAATATGGCTTCAGTGGCCGGGATCACGATCACTTCAGACAATTCTTTGATTCCCCGCTGGGTATACGGAGAAAAACTGCGGATGGACTCCACCAGGTCTCCGAAAAATTCCATGCGGACCGGCCGGGGCATCCCAGGAACAAACAGGTCCAGTATACCGCCCCGCACTGCATATTCTCCGGGGTCTTCCACCAGAGACACCCGATGATATCCGCCGGCCTCCAGCCGGTGGACCAAGGCATCCCGGTCCGTCTCCTCATTGGCCATCACCAGTTCGGCATATTGGTCCAATCGGGTTTTAGGCATCAGTTTGCACCGCAGCGTGTCAATACTGGTCACCACCAGATATGGACCGGTCCGGGGCGCTGACAATTTGGACAATACCGCCATCCGGCGCAAAGATGTCTGCCGGTGGTGAGACAGGGATTTGAATGGCAGAATGGCATGACTGGGAAAATGTAGAATGGCATTTTTCCGGTCCGGCAGAAAAAATTGTAAGTCATTGACAAATGTGTCTGTCTGACCCGGATCCGGCAATACTACCAGCAGATCCCGGTTCAGACGTTTAAATATCCGGGCTGCCAGCCAGGCCTTGTGGGACCCGTGTTGCCGTGTGAGTACAAGGGGGCTGTCCGGGGACAGCATGTGATCAATAATATTGGATATCATGAAATGATTTTATTTGAATTTACCAGCCAGGTCATGGTCAATGACATAAATACAGACCTCATTGGCCCCCTGGCTGGTATAGCCGAATTTGGCGGACAAATTGTCAATGAGAAATGTAACATCTTTTTTGATGCGTTTGTCGTGGGTTTTAAATTTTTTGGTATCAAAATCTTTGATGGCGTTTCTAAAATTTTCATTGGCCACAAACGGTGCCAATACCTGTTTTTTCAAATTGTGTACATATTTTTCATGCAAAAATGCAAACACCCGGGTATCGGTGATCGATTTGTTCTGGATCATCATTTCCTGGGTCAGAGCACGGGTGGTAAATTCCTTGAGCACATCATTTCTGATCTGATCTCTGGTTTTGGCATCTGGTTTTTCCGACAGAAACCGGTTTTCAATGCTTTCTAAAAATGCGTCGGTCACATGCAGTTTTTCTTTGGTGAAAATGCATGTGACCACGGAATTGAGCTCATGGGTAACAGCGGAAATATAATGTTTGATGTCCCGGGCAATCTGGTCTTCATTGTAATAATACAATGATTCCTTGACCTGCTGGAGCACGGAATAATCATACATGCGAAGCAGACGGTCCAAAAACCCCTGGGGGAGCAGTTTTTCAGACTGATGGGTCAGCGTGTTGAAAAAAGTGCACAGATCCGTCATATTGATCAACCGGTCTTCTCTGGCATATTTGGAATAGAATTCATCAAAGATCTTGATGGCGTCCCGGCCGGATAATCCTTCCTGACCGCAGGTTTCAGATTCCGCAATAATCTGTTTGAGCCTTTTTTTGTCTAAACGGCGCACATCTTCATCATCCAGCCATTTGGGAACATTGCCTGAAAACAGTTCCATTTTCAGCAGCATGAGCTGGTCGTCACAAAAATTTTTATATTTTCCCGGCTGAGGGATCCAGGCTTCCAGGGCCGGTGATTTTTTCTGGCTGCGGGTACATACAATAATTCGGGCAAAATTGTCCAGGACCATGGGCAGAAAACTGCCGTCAATATGCCGGCCGAAGATATCCATATAGATTTTGACTTCGGTTTGCCAGTCCAGCACATACGGAATGTCAATATACCTGATCCGGTCTTCAAAAGAGGGAAAATCTTTCAGATTGTTTTTGTCTTCCGGGTTCATCAGTGCAAAAAACAGGGCATCCACCCGCTCTTCCATATGTTCCACCTTATGAATGCCTTCGGAAATGATATTGTGCAGCGCCACCAAACGTTCGACATTATGGGATTTGATATCCATCAGCGCATAGATCCCGTTGTGGATCCTGGCAAAATAAGAATAGGTGTACTGAATAAGATTGGAATCCTGGAACAGCGAATTAATGCGGTTCTGGAGCATCTGATTGGAGATGATGTTGTGCTTGGCGGGCTGATCTCCGGGGTTGAACACGGAAATACCGTTGCCGATCCGCCGGTTCACATAATACGGCCGGGCAAAGAGCATGCTGAACACGGTTTTGGGGTCCTGAAACAGTTCGAGCAGGGTGTGATAAATAGATGAACACACCGTGCAGGTGTCTTCGGTAAACACCCATTCATATTCTTTTTCCGTGAACAGCTGCCACTTGAACTGATCGTTTTTGATCAGTTCGTCTAGCACCCCCCGGCGCTGGTCCTTGGGAATCACCAGAAACGGATTGTCATGGGCCAGGCAGGGGATTTCAATAAAATCATTTTCCTGAACCTTCACGAACCGGTCTTTGATATGCGGGTCGCTGTTGGTTTCGGCTTCCTTTGTTTCCACCAGATGCATCCATTGTTCAAATGCAGATGGGGGAAATGAATGGCATTTTTCCTGAAGTTTCTTGATATTTAAACGCCACACCACCTCATACCGGAGTCCTTCTTCCGTATTGGCGTATTGTTCAAATTTTTTAAGCAGATTGTTCAAAAATGTGCTTTTGCCGCACCCGTGGGGTCCGTGAAAAATGTAGATCCGGTTCTGCTGGGCTCCATGGCGCAGGTATTCCATCTGCTTCATGAACCGGTTGGCAAACAGCATGTCCGGAAAATACGGATTATCAGACCCTTCCACAAACAACCGGGTACAATCATACCGGGTAAAAATCGGCTCGCCCCGATCTTCGTCCATGGGTTCTTCATATTCATCCACATGCGCTTTGACCATATCATGAAACGACTGGAAAATATTTCTCAGAATCCGGGATGGGTTGGCATTGAGCATATTTAGAAAGGTTTCAAAAGACACGGGCTGAAGACGCTGGTAATCCTGAATATTTCTGTTCAGCAGCGACAGGGCCTGGTCCACGGATCCGGTGGCGGATGCAGTGTCTTCCATCATGGATTATAACTCCTGCTTGTGCAGTTTTCGGTCTTTCAGTACATACCGTACCCGTTTCCATTGAATGGGGGATTGCCGGGAGTCGGCCGTCTTGCCGGCAGCGCCTGGGTCCCAGAAGTTGATATACGGGGATCCGGGCTGGGCAGCCGCGGACGGCACACTGGTTTCCAGATGAACCGGCCCTCCCCACAAAAATTCAATCCCGATCATGGTGTTTTCAATAAAATCCTGTTTCAACGGTTTGTTTTCAAATCGATGATTCAGATAAAGGATCCCGTTTCTGGTTTTTTCCTCAACAACGTAGATATCCGGTGGATGGTGCAGGGTGTTGATGACCATTTGTTTGTAATCTGCCACTTTTTTGGACTTGATATAATACTGCCAGGTGTTGTGCTGGGGATTAAACCGTTTTCCAGCCACAAACAAATGGTGCCGATCCACAAATTCCTGGTCCACAAATGTATTGATAAACGAAAAATCGTCCATATTTTCCCGCACAAAAAAAATATAATCTGTGCCCGTGTTTTTTGTGCGGTCATATTTTGTTCTTAAAACCGCATCTTTAAGCTGGAAATAATCCAGGGAATACCGGCCTCTGTCTTCCATTTCCTGGATGTGCTCGAACAGTCGAAGTCCTAAGGCATATGGATTGAGCCCCACTTTGGGCATGGCCGTGACCGTGGCATTGACCTTGGCGAAATCCGTTTCATGTCCTCGGATCCGATCATCTTTCAGAAACAGATGGGCATGCCAGAAAGACGCCCACCCTTCGTTCATGGTCTTGGTCCGGATCTGGGGCTGAAAATACAAGGATGTGCTGCGGACAATATGAATCACCGATTTCATCCATTCATTTTCTTCCCTGCGCAGAAAAGAAGAATACTTAAGAATATATTCCATGACATCCATCTTGACCGGTGAAATTTTTTGTTTTTCTTTCTGAAAAATTTCTTCGAATTCAGGATGTTGTTCAATCACTTGATCAAAAAAATCCGCATGATCTTTCCGGCACTGATTGTACCGGTCAATTTCTTTTAAATACACATGCTGGGGTATTGATTTGATTTTCTGAAGAAACCGGTCAAAATAAAAATCGATTCGATCCGGCACATGGCCCTGTTCCCGGGTCAACGTCCGGTTGAGATCCCGGTGAAACCCCACCAGGTTGTCTATGCCTCTGGCAAATTCAATCACATAATCCACCCACCGGCCTTTTTCACTTCTCAACTGGGCGATGAGCCGTTTGTCCGCTAAGGCCTGGCCGGCCAGATCCACATCCCACGTGTTTTTATAATACAGATTGTTTTGAAAAAAATCGATGTGGGCCAGCACATGATAAAAAATCATCACATTGAGCCAGTCCGGGTTGTTGTCATTGTAAAACGAGATGGCCGGACGGGTGTTGATCACAGTTTCATAGGGATTGGACGGATATGCCTCATACATGCCTTTGCCCGACAGGACCCGGACATCATGCACCCAGTAGTCATACAGGGTGGGAATCATTATTTTCGGAGACAGTTCGATCATGTCCCGGTTGGTGACGATATATTCCAGGGTTTCATCATCAAACCGCAATCCGGCATCCCGTGCCCGGAGTTTGCATTCTTCCATGATGCCTTTGGCATGTTGATTGACCAGTTCCATATGCCGCTCTTTTTTTCTGGTTGACCGGACCTTTCCGGTATCAGGATATCAACGTCTTGATTCCCTGAATGATTCTGGAATCATCCACATTTTCCCCCATGACATCCATTTTGATCAAATGACTGTGGCGGTCCAACACGCCGGAGCCTTGAATATATTTTTCCACTTCCGTTTCCTTGGTTCCGGTATAAGTGTGCTTGACCACTGAGATGCCGATCCGGGCGGCATAGGTAAAAATTTTTTCAATTTCAACCAGTGTCTGCTTGCCGTCCTTTTCCCAGTCATCCCCGTCAGTACCGTAAAACACGTAAATATTGTAATCTCTGGCCAGGTTTTCTTTTTCCACGATCTCGTTGACCATTTGAAATGCGGTATACACTTTGGTGCCGCCGGCCACTTTATATGAATAGTATTTCTGGAAATCCGTCACTTCCCGGGCTTCGGTGTCATGAAGGATGAATCTGGTCTCCACCTGTCTTTCATACTGGTATACCAGCCAGGAATAGAGCATCACATGCTGGGATACCACGGTCTGGGTCACTTTTCCCCCCATGGAACCGGAATAGTCCCGCAGAAAAAAAACCAATGCCTGGGATTCATATTGTTTTTCCCGGGACAGCACGCGAAAAATCAGGTCCCGGGGGGACACCACAAACCCGGCGGAATCGATACGGGTCACATCTGGAATCCGCCCCAAAGACATATTGGTTTCCACAATTTTTTTCAATGTGGCTTTCTTGTCCAGAATCTGCCCCACACCTCTGTTCTTATCGGTGAGATCATACACATACCGGGCCAGAGCCCTTTTTTTGCCCTTGTCCTTTAAATTGGGCAGTTCAAAATCCTGGGACAGCACCTTGCCCAGTTCATAGGCATTGGCTTCCATTTCATGTTCACCGCCCTGGCCTTCCCCGGGTCCTTCACCATCCCCTTCCCCCTGGCCTTCCCCTTCTTCGGGCCGCACCGGCTGTTCACCGATAACATCTCCTTCTTCCCCTTCACCGGTACCACCGGTGGGCTCTCCTTCCCCGGGCGACTGGTCGTTCAGCAGCGTATCATCGTGGACAAATTTTTCTTCCACCGTGGTGGGAACCACAATGATCTTTTCCCGGTTGCCGGCCCCGGGCTTGACAATCCGTCCGATGCGGATTTTGCGCTTGAACCCGTCTTCTTCCCTTTTTTTATCCCGTTCAAGGAGTTCGTCCAGGGTGATCATAAGGAGCCCCTTTGCTTAATTGTCATCTTCCTGGCTGCAAAAATATTCAATGGTTTTCTGGGCACAGGTCCGGCAGTATCCCAGTTTTTCGTTCATGGTGGTGATCATCCGGTCATACAGTTTCTGGTTTTCCTCATTGGTCCGGTTGGCCAGGGCTCCCACCAGAGACCCGGCTCCGGCAATATCGGATTTCAGACGTACATCGGTAATGGCCTTGACCAGTTCCAGGTTGTCCATGAAATCATAATTGGGATCCACCGACAATTTCTGGCCATAGATCTTACGGACGGAATTTCTAAAAGACGCCCGCTGTTCTTCGGTCTTCAGCCCCAGTCGTTCCTCCACATTCTTGATATACCGCTCATCGATTTTCAGGGCTTTCAGTTCACCGGTCTGGGGATCCTTGTATTTCCACATCATGTCCGGCCCCAGCTGTTCCGCATCCACCCCGATGATCATGTTCACATAATTGAGCACATCTTTTTTAATGGCCAACGGCTCGTCCATGTAAGCATTAAACATTTCGGTCATGATCCGTTCCCGGTAAAGCCCCCTGGCGATTTTGAGATCTTCCATGTATTTGGCCCGATCACCCGGTTCCTGCACATAATCCAGCACAGTCCGTTCCAGGGCTTTAAAAATATCCAGGGCAAACATACACTTGCCTTCATTGGTTTCCGATGATTCCAGCAGCAGCTGAACCGCTCTGCCCAGATTCCGCTGGCCCAGCCCTTTCTGACCGAACCGTTTGGTGATATCGGTATCCTGATTCAACGTGTCAATCAGTTCTGCCAGGGTTTTCAGGCTCTTTTCGCCCGCCACTTCACCGGCTGCCAGTTTCAAGGTCTCCACCGGAGTCAATTTTTCCGATTTTGGCAGCCGCGTCAGTACCACGGCCACGGAGGCAGCATAATTAAGATTGGGGTCCTGATGAAGGATCTCATGGTCCAAGGACCGCTTCACATCCTTGCCAATGGCGTATTCGGTCAGGGTTTTCTGTATTTTGTAATCGGTGTTGTGGGCCACATAGCAGATGCGGCACCGGTCCACGATAGGCGCTTCTTCTCTTTCGGACAAAAAGGTGTCAAACTCGGAATTGTTGCTGGTGGCGATAATCAACGTATCAATGGGCCATTTGAACCCGTCCAGCTCAATGGTCCGATTCTGGATGACCCCTAGATAAACCTGGACCAGGTCTTTTTTGTTTTTGTAGATTTCATCGGCAAAATGGATCCCGCCGCCCGCCACCCGGGCCAGGGCCCCGCGTCTGAGATCGAACCGATACGGGTTGTTGGTATCGGTGATGTGCAACAGCCGTTGGATGGATTCTTCGCCGATCAGGTCCACGGCCGACGATGTGATTTTGTCTTTGGCCGGATATTTTCCCGTGATGGTGCCTAAGCTTTCGATGAGCGGCACCGGTGTAATCTCCACAAAAGAGAGCATTTTTTCGATATCATTGTCGCACAACTCCCGGATCTGGTTCCAGATATAGGCGGAACAGGCTCCCAGCGGGCGGTATTTGGCATAAATCCGTTCGATCTGGTGATCCGAGAATTTAAATTTTTTTGCCAGAAATTCCATGGAACGGCCTTTGGTGGTCTCCAGGCTCATGGCCAGGATCATGGGATCTTCATAGGTCTGGGATTCAATAAACTGAATCTGACCATATCCTCCCACCTGATCCAGATGGGTGAACCGAAAGGTGAATTTCTGGTTTTCAGGAATGGATAAAAATTCCCGGTACCGGTCACACAGGTAATCCACAAAAAAGGTTTTGCCGTTTCCCGGCTCGCCCACCAGCACGAATGCCATCTCCCTGGACGATCCGCCTTCCGACGCATCCTTGACAAACGATACAAACGCGTTGATTTCGTCATACATGCCCACCAGGTGTTTTTCCCCCTGGCTGAACAGATTGAATTGATACGTGGATTTCCCCTTGACCGTGATTTTCTGAATTCCCGCATCCAGAATCATTCTGGAAACCCCCTGGAAGGCATCTTCAAATGCCCTTTTTCCCTTTTTTACTGCATCCACGTGTTCCAGTAAGGCATTCCCCTTTATTTTGGCAGCCATATTGTCCTCCCCGGGTATCGACAGTGCCAGACATCCGCCTGACGGTGAGTTTGAAAAAGATCTTGATCCTGATAAAAAAAATATACCAATCTGTGTTTGAGGTGTCAAACGATTTGATCCGAAATAGGAGGGAAACGCAGGAACCAAAAATTAAGACGGATCGCCTGATTTTTGCAGGGCCAGGATATGGCGGGCCAGCAATAGATCATGGGGGGTGGTCAGCTTGATATTGGCGGGATCTCCGGGAATGGTTTCAACCTTGAACCCGGCATGTTCCATGACCGAAGCGTCATCGGTTCCCTCAAACCCGGTTTCAACGGCATGGTTCATGGCCTGGGATATCAGGTCCAGACGAAACACCTGAGGCGTCTGTGCCCTGAACATTTGGCTTCGATCCACGGTTTTTACGATTTGACCCCGAATGTCCACCTGCTTAAGGGTATCGGTCACGGGCAGCACAGGGATGCATCCCCCGGTCTCTAAGGCGTTCTGCATGAGCTGATCCATGAGATAATGAGGCACAAAAGGCCGGACCCCGTCGTGAATGAGCACCAGACATCGGTACGGATCCCGGACCAGTGCCATGGCCATATCAATTCCGTTTTGCACCGACGTCTGGCGATTCTTTCCTCCGGCAACCAGATGGACGTGACAGGTGAATTGCCGGGGCGCAATCATCTGTGTCCGGCAGACATCCACATCTTTTTCAGGAATCACCAGAATGATCCGGTCCATACCTCCATGCCGGTCGAACTGATCCAGGGTCCGGATCAATACCGGCTGTTTATCCAGAACCAGGTATTGTTTTTGGATTTGACCGCCCATGCGGGTGCCCTGCCCGGCGGCCATAACAATCGGGATGCATTGAATACCGGTCATGAATCAACTCAGGTAGGACAGCTGTTTGGGCAGCGGGATGCCTTTGCCCATATGGTCTTCACCATAATTGACATCAGCCAGCACCACCAGATCGTTCAACGCCCTGGAATCACCGGAAAACATCACGGTCTGATAATTTTCTTTTTTGATCTTTCCCCCGGCCCACTGAATATCCAGCACCGAAGACGCATCAAACCGGTCTTCCCCCACGTGCAGAACCACCTCTCCGCCGTAATGCTGGACTATTTTTGCCACCAGCAGGCTGGGCCGGCTGTGAAACCCCCGGTCCATGGGAATGCTCACCTCAATGGATCCGGTTTCCATGTTCTGGTTCATGATCTGGGATGCCACCTGTTTTCCGGAGGACAAAAATTTCCATGCATAAAACAGACAGAAATTTACGGCCCGATCCAGCAGTACATCCGGATCGATCAGTTCGGCCAGAGACTGTCTCACCCGCATGTACACATCCTTGAACCCGACGTCATACAGATGGCGTTCATAAAAATGCAACAGACGTCCCATCACCTGAAGGATGTGAAACACAATGGAAAAATGACTGCGCAGCTGTTCCAGAAGAATATTTTCTTGCTCGCACGGGGTTTTCACCACATAGGAATCAAAAGAAGACTGGATATTGTGTATCCGCATTTCAAAGCTGCGGATAATGACCTCGTTGATTTTTTCGGGTACCAGTTTATGAATATCTTTTAAATCATATCGTTCATAAAACGACAGCTGATCAAACGCCTTGATCACATCCAGAAATTCACTGGAAATTCGGGTCAGATTATTTTTCTGATTGTCCTTGGCCGTAAAATCATCAATATTGTGATTCAGGTGCTGGGTGGAGGTGATTCCGGGAAACAAATTCAGGCTGTACCGGGAACCGGGGATGGTGATGTCCAGCCGACGGGCTTCAGCCAGAATCACCGGAGCCGTCAGTTTCAAGGAATCCTGAAGAATCTGGAGGGTATCGGTGGCTTCCTGTTTGAACAGGTCCAAAGGATGGCTGCCCAGCCGGTAAAAAGACAGGCGGTTCAGAATATGCCGCTGGGAATAGCAGGCCAGAGACAAATGCCGGACCAGGGCGCACAATTCCCGGTAATACAGCCATTCTGAATTTTTTTTTGCCCCGTGAAAATCCAAAAAATCTTCCAGAATATGGGAGTTGGTGATCAGTTTGGAATACAATTTTTTGGTGAACAGATAGGTGTCATCTTCAATGGAGTCAATGAATCGGATGCATTTGAGAAAATCAAATGAAAAAATATTGGCTTTTTCCAGAAAGGTAATATCACAGGTATCCATCATGGTTTACACAATTTTGGCAGTTTCAGTTTTCTGGTTTTGAAAAGTTTCGGCCTGACCGGCCCGTAAGCCGAATTCTGTTACCGGATCCGGTTGCCCGAAACCCGGTCAACGATCATTCATCTAAGGTGTACGTTGCCGTACCCCTCAAGCAACCTACCCGGAAACTTCGGACGGACCGCCCTCAAGCGTTTCCCTATTTGGTCTTGCACCGGACGGGGTTTACCAAGCTTTTCCGGTCACCCGGAAAACTGGTGCGCTCTTACCGCACCGTTTCACCCTTACCGACAGCCAGGGGCTGCCGGCGGTCTGCTCTCTGTTGCACTTTCCTTCACGTCACCGTGACTCCACGTTATGGAGCGTCCTGTCCTGTGGTGTTCGGACTTTCCTCCCGGTCGACTGGGTCGACCCGGCGATCATCTGGTCCGGTCAGACCGAAACGTCTCATCATTCATCAATATGGTAAAGTATACGACTGCACTGGGGGCAGGAGATCATCTGGTTTCCCCGTTGCACCTCAATACACAGCTGGGGCGGCACATTCATGAAGCATCCCATGCAGGTCTCATTGCTGACGCGGGCCACTGCCTGTCCCTGATTCATTTTGGCAATTCGCCGGAACCGGGTCAGCAGCACTGGATCCAGAGACTTGCCGATGGATTGCTGCTGTTCTTCAAGTTCGGAAAGCCGTTCCTTGTCTCCTAAAGTTTGCTCATCAATTTTCGCCTGTTCCGCTTGAACCTGTTCTTTTAGCTGTAAAAACTGAGCCTGGGACTCATTGACTTGGACTTCCGCGGCTTCCCGCTGTTCATACAAGGTCAACACGTGATCCTCCAGGCTGTTTTTTCGCTTTTTGTTGTCATCCACTTCCCGGAGCAGCACCTGGTATTCCTTGTTGGTTTTGACCATTCTCAAGGTTTCGTTACTTTTAATGATCCGGTCATTCACCACCTGAATTTCTTTTTCCAGGTCTGTGCATTGTTGCTGAATCTGTTCCAGCGCCTGCTTTTCAGCATCCAGGGCGGATTCAAATGCAGTCAGCCTGACGGCCAGGTCCTTTTTTTCATTTTCCACTTTTTCCACGGCTTGCCGCAGCTGGTTCATTTCCAACTCAATTTTTTGAAGCTGGACCAAGGTGTCAATCTCTTTTTTCAATGTCTGATTCATAAAACGTCCTTATATGGATACAAATGGATCTGTTTCCCCGGCAAATGCCCGGATTTCCAGAGAAAACCCAGCCCGGGAAACCGCCTGATTCAATCGGCGGGTCAACAGGTCCTTTGCAATGATTTCTGAAGCAAAATGTCCCACATCAATCAATGCCTTGCCATGGGATTCGATCAGACGGGCTTCATGGTACTTGATATCTCCGGTCACATACACGGAGGCACCGGATGTCAGAAATGCGGGAATTAAACCGCCGCC
Source organism: Desulfotignum phosphitoxidans DSM 13687 (assembly GCF_000350545.1). GTDB lineage: Bacteria > Desulfobacterota > Desulfobacteria > Desulfobacterales > Desulfobacteraceae > Desulfotignum > Desulfotignum phosphitoxidans. Next base: position 150,826 of record NZ_APJX01000005.1, on the reverse strand, counting down.
GGAACCGGAACACACTGCAATATCATGGATAACAAGATCGGGATCCCCCACCACCCGGACCGGTTGCACGTTTAACTGCGATTTGATTTGATCTGCCACCCGGGTCAAAGAAACCGGTGCCGGTAGTGTTCCGATCCGCCCCAGGCCAGTCAGGGCAGCTGAAGGAGAAAGTTCCGGACTATCTGCTTCCAGTGCTCGGGTAACCGTGATGTTCAATCGGTCGGCCAGATAATCATTCAGCCCGTTTTCTGCCTTGTCCAGGTTGGTATGCGCACAGACGATCGCCATTTTCCGGGTGGCGGCCAGCGCAATGGCCAAACCGGGCATCACGCTGAAATCAATGGTTTTTTCCGGTGTGATGAACAATGGATGATGGGTCAAAATCATATCTGCCTGCCATTGTTGAGCCGCCTGGAGTACCGGCATGCCCGGATCAAGCCCGACCAGCACTTTTTGAACCGGCCATTCGGGATTTCCGGCACACAGCCCGCAATTGTCCCAGGATTCTGCCAGGTGCCAGGGGGCAATGTCTGTGCCGATCAGCGACAGGAGTTGTTTGACAGTGGGATTCATGAATTCAACGGCCTTAAAACAAAAAAAGCGTGGCTGGTTGCCACGCTTTGGATTTGTCTTGCCCGGGTTGTCTTTTCAACAGGCATGTCATGCTGGACCTGCCCCCCTTTGCTTATCTCATTTGTGTTTGATTGTTCATCCATACGGTTCATACCACAATTTGTTATTTTTTAGCGCTGCTTTATGTCTGACTGCCGGATGTGTCTGGTGGGCCCACCTGGATTCGAACCAGGGACCGACCGGTTATGAGCCGGTGGCTCTGCCAAACTGAGCTATAGGCCCATTCCCCATGGCAAACAAACAAACTTTAAATATCTATAGTAAACCGTTGCACAAGTCAATATTTAATTTTCTATAAAGGTCTTCAATTTCTTGCTCCGGGTGGGATGCCGCAGTTTTCTCAATGCCTTGGCCTCAATTTGCCGGATTCTTTCCCGGGTCACGGTAAAATCCCGGCCCACTTCCTCCAGGGTATGATCTGATTTTTCCCCGATGCCAAAACGCATGCGCAGCACTTTTTCCTCCCTGGGCGTGAGCGTGGCCAAAATTTTTCTGGTCTGTTCCGCCAGACTGAAATCAATGGCCGCTTCGGATGGAATGGAAAATTTCTTGTCTTCGATAAAATCTCCCAGATGGCTGTCCTCTTCCTCTCCGATGGGTGTTTCCAGAGAAATGGGTTCTTTGGCGATTTTTAACACCCGTCTCACCTTGTCAATGGGAATTTCCATTTTTTCGGCAATTTCTTCCGGAGACGGCTCCTTACCCATTTCCTGCACCAGATACCTGGAGGTACGGATCAATTTGTTGATGGTCTCGATCATGTGCACCGGGATCCGGATGGTTCTGGCCTGGTCGGCAATGGCCCTTGTGATGGCCTGACGGATCCACCAGGTGGCATAGGTGGAAAACTTGTATCCCCGGCGGTATTCAAATTTGTCCACTGCTTTCATCAACCCGATGTTGCCTTCCTGGATCAGGTCCAGGAACTGCAATCCCCGGTTGGTGTATTTTTTGGCAATACTCACCACCAGGCGCAAATTGGCCCGCACCAGTTCCCGTTTGGCAAAATCCGCATTTCTCCGCCCTTTGTCAATGCCCTGGGTAATGGCACGCAAATCATCGGCATCTCCCTTGATCAACGCTTTTTTGGATGCCACCTGATCCATGACCGCCTGAATATCCTGATGAAGCAGCAGTGCCCGTTCCGGACTCATATCAGCTCGGGCGGTGACCCACTGGACAAATTTTTCCGGGTCTGATGCCTGTTTGAGCATGGTGTCTTTCATCACATTGAACGTTCTGGCACAATTTTCCAGCAGTTTATCCACAGTATCGAACCAGACAATGGTATTGCGGATGCTTTTTTCAATGGTGTCCATGACATTGGATTCAAACCGCCAGCGTTTGAGTTCTTCAAAGATCTGTTCTGTGCCTTCGTTGATTTCCTGATGCAATGTCTGATATTTTTTGGTGGATTTTCTCAGCCCGTAAAGCTGATCTCGTCTGTCTTGACTGGACTCATGAATTTGTTTGATAACTGCCAGAGATTCCAGAAATTTTTCCTGTTTTGAGGTTTCATCCACCACCCCATCCCCTTCATCCACATCCCTTAAGACATGTTTGGGACGCATAGACCGCCGTTCCATTTTTTTTCCGTACAAAAAAATGGTGTTCAAAGAGATGGGACAATCCAGCATGGCCCGCAATACATCCCGTTCACCCACCTCGATTTTTTTGGCAATTTCAATTTCACCTTCCCGACTCAAAAGCGTGACCATGCCCATCTCTTTGAGATACATCTTGACCGGGTCCGTGACTGCACCAAACTCCAGATCCGCCCGTTCCCGGACTGAGGCAAAGGGATCTTTTTTATCTCCTGCCGGCTTTTTCCGGTGTTTCAATTCCGGCCGGAGTTTTTCCTTTTTCCCCTTGGCTTTCACCCCGGTCCGATCCGATGACCGGGTACCGGCAGGTTTGTTTTTCGGAGGATCAAGATCCACCAGGGTGATGCCCAGTTCCTTGAATTGATCCACAATATCCTCAATTTGTTCCGGGGTCTTTAAATTACCGGAGATGGCATCATTGATTTCTGTAAAAGAGAGTGTGCCGGCTTTTTTCCCTTTTTCAATGAGTTTTTCCATTTCCGCTTTGCCGATCATCCCGCTCTCTTCGGATGATATTGATTTATCTGCCATAAAACGCCTCCCTAAGGCTAAACGTTATTGACCATTATGTAATTGTCGGATTTCCTGCTGTTTTAATTTCAATAACTCCATCAAGTCGGTGTCACAGCCTTTTTCCGCACGTTTGATTTTTTCTGTCAATCCACTGTCTTTTTTCTTTCTGATCCGGATAATCCGCTGAATAATAGCTGCAGCGGCATCTTTGAGATCCGTATTATCATCCATTCCGTCAGTCATGGCCAAAGAGGCTATCAGCTCCCGATCCGCATCTGTTTCCATTCGGGTCATGATCCGGGTGACGAACGCATCCGGGGCCGGATCGGCCTGAACCATGATGCGGCCGATCCGGCACAGCTGTTGAGAATAAAAATGATCCAGTACCCCGGATTTCACCACGTCTGAAATAATTTGGGGCCACTGAAGCATCAGAGACAGCAGCTGCCGCTCCCGGGGATCTGAAGCCAGCTCAGGATCTGATAGCTCCATATCCGGATGCCGATCCAGCGTTGTCTTGCTTTTGATCACCTGTTCCCGGACTTTTTCCAGTACAGCCGCTTCATCAATATTCAGGGTTTCCGCCAGTTCGTTGACATGCAAAGACCGAAGCGCACTGTCCTGAATATCGGCTATATACGGCATCAAATCAGCCAGAACCCGTGCCCGTCCCGCCACGGAAGATCCATGGGTATCCATGGCCACCTGCCGCAAAAACGGCATCACCGACCGGGCCCGGGCCGCCAGGTCCAGAAACGCATCCGGACCGTGTTTCAATACAAAGGCATCCGGATCATCCCCTGTGGGCAAAATCAGGATCCGGGTGTCCACGCCTTCGTTCAGAAAGGTTTTGATGCTGCGCCGGGCCGCATGGATCCCTGCGGCATCCGAGTCGAAAACCAGCACCATGGCAGGGGCATATCCCTTGAGAATCCGCACATGTTCAGCAGTCAAGGCGGTGCCCAGGGTGGCCACCGTGTTTTTGATTCCGTTCTGGAATAACGTGAGAAAATCAAAATAGCCTTCCACAATATGCACGACCTTTGCATTGCGGCAGTGGGTTTTGGCGGCATGCAGTCCGTACAGGATCCGGGTTTTGCTGTACACCGGGGTTTCGGGTGAATTCATATATTTGGGCATTTGATCGTCCATGACCCGGCCCCCGAACCCCGCCACCTGCATGTTGATATCAAAAATGGGAAACATGATCCGGTTGCGGAACCGATCATAAAATCCGGATTGATTCTTTCGAGGAACCACCAGCCCAGAATTCAGTGCTGCCTGCCGGGAGATGCGTGCTTGTTTCAGAAAACCGACCACATCTTCCCATTGATCCACGGAAAACCCCAGATGAAATTCATCCAGCGTGGCTGGCGTGATACCTCTGTTTTCCAGGTACTGCCGGGCGGCTTGACCGGGAGGTGCCTGGCGCAGGCGTGCTTCATAATGGGCCATTACCTTTTGATTGATGCGGAACAGGGTTTCCTTCAATGCCAGTTGTTTTTTTCTGGCCGGATCCAGATGTTGAGTATCGATCACGATATTGTATTTTCTGGCCAGCATTTTGGCGGCTTCCGGAAAAGACAGTCCGTGATATTTCATCACAAAAGACAGACTGTTCCCTCCGGCACCGCATCCGAAACAGTGAAAAATCTGTTTGGCCGGGTTCACGGAAAACGACGGGGTTTTCTCGGAATGAAACGGGCACAGCCCGAAATAGTTCTGGCCGGATTTTTTTAAAATCACCGATTCTGATACGATATCCACAATGTCGGATGAATGTAGAATTTCTGAAATTTTTTCTTCAGGAATAAGCATCGCTTCAGGGAAGGCTCCAAAATGTCAAAAACAGTGTTGCTATAAAACCTGAAAATAGGTATAAAACCTGAATTGTCAATCACCGGAATTCATGATTATGCCCGGGCTGAAATCTGTATGGCTTCTTTCAGATCCAAGCTGCCCTCGTAAAGTGCTCGTCCTGTAATGACACCGGTGACTCCGAACCGGGCAATCTCACAGATGTTTTCAATATCTTTCAGGGTAGCCACCCCCCCGGATGCGATCACCGGGATGGAAATTGCCCGGGCCAGGGCTGCAGTTTCCTGAATATTGGGTCCGGTCTGCATGCCGTCTCTGTGGATATCGGTAAAATTGATGGCAGCCACCCCCGAGGATTCAAAAGATTTGGCCAGATCCACGGCCCGGGTTTCAGAGGTTCGGCTCCAGCCTTCCACCGCCACCATCCCGTTTCTGGCATCGATCCCCACTACGATTTTTCCTGGGAACCGCTTGCAGGCATCCCTGACAAATTCCGGCCGGTACACAGCTTCACTGCCGATGATGACTCTGGAAACCCCGGCTTTCAAATATTTTTCAATGGTGGAAATATCCCGGATGCCTCCGCCCACCTGAATGGGGACTGTGACATGATCCAGAATGGAAGTGATACTGTCAAAATTCATGACAGATTTGGCAAACGCACCGTCCAGGTCCACCACATGAATCCATTGCGCACCTAAAGATTCCCATTTCACTGCCATGACCGCCGGATCGGCTGCATATTCAGTCGCGTCTTCCATGCGCCCCTGGCGCAGGCGGACACATTTTCCCTGTTTAATATCAACTGCGGGTATGATGAGCATAAGTCTTGCCTTTTTGGTATCTGAATAAGGTTTAGAGCATCCCTTTGCTGGAGAGGGGCCGGCCGGCGGAATCGGTCTTCCGGGTGGCCTGGTGAAGGGCCCGGCCCATGGCCTTGAATATGGATTCCAGCACATGATGTTCATTCACCCCGTAATCCGTGTTGATATGCAGGTTAAACCCGCCTTTGACACAGAATGACTGGAAAAACTCTTTGGCCAGATGTGCATCAAACGCGGTACCTGATTTCAGGTTATCTGGAAAATGGTAGACCAGATACGGCCGGTTGGACAGATCGATGGTCACCCGGGAAAGGGCTTCATCCATGGGCACACAGCTGTCACCGAACCGCTGAATGCCTGTTTTGTCTCCCAGCGCATCAGACAGGGCCTGACCCAGCACCAGTCCGACATCTTCCACAGTGTGGTGCAGGTCCACGTCCAGATCCCCGGTGGCCATCAGTTTCAAATCAAACCGGCCGTGCACGCAAAACGCGGTCAGTATGTGATCGAAAAAAGGGATGCCTGATGAAATATCCGCCCGGCCGGACCCGTCCAGGTTCAGGTGGATTTCAATTTTTGTCTCCCGGGTCTGTCTTGAAACGCCTGCGTCCCGCCCCATGAAATATTCCTTGAAAATAGGTGAAAACCACTGTCAGGTCGATGATCCATCCGTATCAAAAACAACGCAAATGAAATGAATCATTTAAAAATAGGCAAAACATGCGTTATTGTCAAATATAATTTTTATGTATGGGCCACAATTATTTGATCAAAGAAATAATTTGCCTGAAATGGTCGCCTTTGGCCCGTTGCAGTAATTCAAAAAATATCATCTCCACCGAGGTAATCTGTGCCCCGGCCTGGACAATCCGCTGAAGACCCACGGCTTTGTTTTCCTGGGTTCTGGAAGACACGCAGTCCGATACTACCTGCACGTCACACCCTTTGACAACCAGATCCCGGGCTGTCTGGAATACACAAATATGGGTTTCAATGCCGGTGACCAGTACCTGGCTCCGGGACAAAGCCTCAAATTTCTCCATGAAACCCGGCTCGTTACAACAGGAAAAACTGTCCTTTGCAATGGGAGTCTCTTCTGCCATCAACTGCTGGATTTCATCCACAGTCGGTCCGAGTTTTGAAGGAATCTGTTCCATCCAGAGAATGGGTACCCCCAGAATTTTCATTCCTTTGATAAAAATTTCCAGAGAATCGAATAATGTCTCTTTGTCACACATCATCCGGGCCAGTTTCCCCTGAACGTCCACCAATAAGGCAACGGTCTTGTCAATGGAAAACATATCGCAGCTTTTTTTCATAGGTCATACTCCGGTTTCGGCAGGCAAATGGTGAAGTGACTGCCCTGGTTGGGTTCGGATTCCACGTGGATGGTGCCATGGTGGGATTCCACAATACTTTTGACAATGGCCAGGCCTAAGCCGGTGCCGTTGATGAAACGGGTCTGCTCGTTCTTCACCCGGTAAAACCGGTCAAAAATATGTGGTTTGTCTTCTTGGGAAATTCCCAGACCGGTATCAGCCACGTGAATGTTGACACAGTCATTGCTTTGGTCACACCACACATCAATTTTTCCATTGGGCGGTGTATACCGGATGGCATTGGAAATCAAATTGGACACCACTTCTTCGATATTGGTGCGATTGACTATGGCCGACAGCCCGTCCGGGCCGGGTTTCTGGGTCAATTTCAAAGATTTGCCATCCGCCTGATCCCGAAAGAACTGCACCTGATCCTTGATCAATTGTCCCAGATCAAGGGTTTCTCTTTCCTGGTTGATGAGCCCGGACTCTATTTTGGACAGGTCCAAAAGTTCCGATGCCAGCTGGGCCAGAGACGTGATCTTGTCGGCGCTGCGTTTCAGTATTTCAGTCTGTTTTTCCGTCAAATCTCCGGCCAGACCGTCCAGAATCACTTTCATCTGCATGAGAATAGAGTTCAATGGACTTTTGATTTCATGGGCCACCATGGAAACAAAATCGGATTTAAGCTGATCCATTTTTTTCAGCGTGGTGATGTCATGGAACACTGTTACCGCCCCCAGGTTCCGATCAAGCCGGTCCCTGAAAGGAAAACAGCGAATGCCAATAATTTTTTCTTCTTTGCTGTCTTCCGAGATCTGGTTCAACTCGTCAGTAATTTCTGAAAAATGTCCGGATGTCTGGGCAAGGGCCTGATCAATCATTTCCAGAATCCGGGGATGCGAGACAATCTCGTTAACATGCCGGCCGATGCAAGATCGATTTTTGGATCCGATCATGTTCAAAAATGCCGGATTCGCCAGAACAATGCTTTTTTGATGATCCGTGGTCAGCACCCCTTCTTTTAAGGTATTGACCATGACACGCATCCGTGTTTTTTCGCTGGCAATGTCCTGAAGGGTTCGGATGAATTCAATGGCCTTGGAAATAACCACCCGCAGTTCCTGGGGGGAAAACGGTTTGGACAGAAAATCAAACGCCCCTTTTTTCATGGTTTCAATGGAATGCTCCAGGGTGGCATATCCGGTAATTACAATGATAACTGTGTCCGGATGGCGGGCCTTGATACCGGTCAGCACGTCCATGCCGGACATGCCCGGCATCATCAGGCCCAGCAGCACAATATCAAAATGGGCATCCTCGATCATTTTCAGCCCTTTGATACCATTATCCGCCAGGGCCACCTCACACCCTTCCTGGGTCAGCAGCCGGTGGCAGGCCTTCTGTATCCGCTCTTCATCGTCCACCACCAGAACTTTTGGCCGAAACGAAAACGCATCCGTCACTGTTTCCTGTGCAGGCTCCTTCATCTGTTTTTTCTCTACTGCTTCCATATCCGTATCTGACATCGTTTGTTCCATCCTGTTGTTCAATTTTTTAACTCGATACAATCATGCAGATCCCGGGGGATCACAAAAATGGGGGCCGTCTTCACTGGGCACATACATGGGGAATTCAATGATAAATGTGGTGCCTTTGGTACCGGTTTCCTTGACTGAAATGCGTCCCCCGTGCTCTTCAATGATACCATAGACAATGCTCAGTCCCAACCCCGTGCTTTTTCCGACTTCTTTGGTGGTGAAAAACGGATCAAAAATTTTGGACAGATTTTCTCTGGGAATTCCCTCTCCGGTATCTTTCACCTCCAGAAACACTTTTTTGTTGGGCTTGTCCCGGTATGTGGACAAAGAAATTTTGCCGTTGCCTTTCATGACGTCCGCCGCGTTGATGATCAGATTGATGATCACTTGATTGAGCTTACTGACATCCGCATGAATGAGCATCATCTCATCGTCCAGAAACCGCCGGACCTGGATGTTGCGGAATTTTTTCTGATCGCGAACCAGTTTGAGGCTTTGATCCACAATTTCATTGATATGCACGATTCGCTTGTTGGAATCGGTACTTCTGCTGTATACTAAAAGGCTTTTCACGATATTTTTGCACCGGTTGGCATCCTCCACGATATATGTGAGATCGGCTTTGGCATCGTCATCTAAATCCGGTCGTTCCAGCAGCAGGCTGGCATAAAACAAAACCCCGGTAAGCGGGTTGTTGATCTCATGGGCCACACCGGCAGCCAGCTGACCCAGAGAGGCCATTTTTTCAGACTGGGCCAGCTGTTTCTGGGTTTTTTTCAGCTCTTTTTCCACCTTGATCTTGTCTTTGAGATCGTTGTAGATGGCCATGGTGGCAGATTCGTTGCCGTTCTCGTCATAGATGATGGCAGCCGACATCTCCACTTCCACTTCTTCTCCCTTGGCATTGACAATGGTGGTTTTTGGAATGATCAGTTTGCCCCTGCCCCCGATTTTTTCATCCCTGAGCATCCGCATGATTTCCTTGGCCTTGCCCGGCGGATACAGCTGTTCCGTATGTGTGATGCTCCCTTCCCCGCCGTTGTATGCACCGAACAGTTCTTTGGCCACGGAATTCATCAATTCAATCCGGCCGGACCGGTCTGCCGCCACAATGGCACTGGCAGATGAATAAATGACCCGGGTGATGAATTCTTTCACACCGATCAACTGGCTTTCAAGGGATTTGGTCCTTGTAATGTCCCGGATACTGGAAAGCACATACGCCACTTCCTGGTGATCGTCGAAAATCGGGGAAAATACCCGCTCTTCCCATTTGTATTGGCGTTTCAGCGTATAGGAATGGGCTTCTTTGTTTTCTATGACCCGGGATATGGGACAATCCTGGGATTTGCACGGTGTGTTTTTATACAAAAAAGAATGATAACATTTTTTGCCCAAAATATCTTCAGGTGTGAGCTTATAGGTGTCATAAAATTTCTTGTTGGCACCGACCACACTCTTTTCAAGATCAATGATCACCGAGGGAAAAGACAGGGCATCAAAAATCCGGACCCGCCAGAACAAATCCTGGGGACGCAATGTATCATTTTTCATGGGGCTTCAAATCCTTTTTCCAGCGCAGTTTGTGCGGCCATTCCTTTTCCAGACGGGACGACCAGACTGACACTGGCCCCGGCGCAGGCGGCAACAAAAAACGGAATCCGATCAACATCCAGGCAGTTCAACGCCGTCTGCAAAATTCGATACCGGTCTCCGAAATGAGGGCCATGGAACGTGATCAGGTCCACAAACAAGCCGTCTCCATCCTTGCAGCGGGTGTCTGGATCAACGACAAAACAGGCATCATAAATGGGACCGGACACCTGCACCACCGACACCAGATGAAATATTTCTTCTGATGCAATGGGCGGCATCCGTGTCTGCATGGTTTGCATGAATTGATCCAAATATCCATGTGTATAAAGCAAATATTTTTCCCGCAACAGCTGAAAACCATAAGTCTTGATTTTTTCTTCTTCATACGTGGATCGGGTTTCAGGATATTTTTTCAACAATACGGATATATCCTGATCAATTTCCTGGATATAGGGGGTATGGGAACAAGGAAGGTCAAATGTGTTTTCAAGTAAAGTGATCACCCGGCCCTGAAAACAGGCATCTATGATCAAACTGACCACTGCGGGAGAAGACACCAGATGATGAAACGGAATCCCGGCCGAACCCAGCATTTTTATCAATCTGCCAGGGACTTGAAACCGATTGCGATGGGGATAGACAGATACCTGGGTCACGGATACTAAAGGCGTGATATCTGAATCATCAATAAGGAACCGGGCGACATTCTCCCGGTATCTGGATTCCACACATCCGGAAAAACAATAATGGGTTTTCCGTCGATGTAACCCGGCACAAACCATATTGATCCGCTGGATCGCCAGAGACTGACACACAGGGGTCAAAGAATGAGTATCCGGTGAAAACTGGCCTATCCATACCATTCCCGGCCCTAAACGAATGCCGTTAACAGGAATCGGTTCCATTTTTCAAACACACACAGACATTTTTATAAAAAGGCCGGATGGCGAAAAAACAAGACCGGCTTTTTCGCCATCCACAGTTTTTGCCCATGCAGGCTGGATAGACAAGGCAGATCGATCAGCCGCAGTGATCAGAAACGATCTCCATCAATTCATCCAGATCGATCGGTTTGGGAATATAGTCATCGGCCAGCGTTGTTTTGCCGTCATGATGGGTGTAGCTGGTGGTTTTCACTGAATCCGCCACCGCAGTCAACAAAACAACGGCAATGTCTTTGAGTCCTTCATCGTTCTTGATTTCCTCGCAGACATCCCACCCGTTTTTCCGGGGCATCATGACATCCAGTATCACCAGGGCCGGTTTTTCTTCATTGATTCGATCCATGGCTTCCACACCGTCATAGGCTTTGGCAACCCGGTAGTTTTTGGCTTCCAGCTTCATGGACACCGCTTCCACCAGATCCGGGTCATCATCCACCACCAGAATGAGTTTTTGTTCGCTCATGTTATGATCTCCTTATCACTGTTTTTGTCACCTGCAGCTAAACCTTGGGCCTGGGGTACAGTCCTGCCTTTTCCACGATCTGGGGTACTTTTTCTTCCCATTCAATGGCCATGATATGAAATCCGTGAACGCCTTTGACCTGCTTGAGACGTTCAATGGCTTCCACGGCCATTTTAATGCCTTCTTCCGGCTGCTGCTCTTTGGGCACCCCTTCCAGCCGTTTGATAACATCATCGGGTATATCCATTCCCGGCACTTTATTTTTCATGTACCGGGCCATGCCCACGGATTTCATGGGCGTGATGCCGGCCAGGATGTGGACCTGCTCGTCCAGGCCCCGTTCCACGACCCCTTTCATCCATTCTTCAAATTTATCCAGGTTAAAAATACATTGTGTCTGGATAAAGTCAACGCCTGCCTTGATTTTTTTGGCCAGGCGCATGACCCTCAGTTCAAACGGATCGGCAAACGGGTTGGCTGCCGCGCCGATGAACATCTTCGGGGGGCCGTCAATCTTGGCACCGCCCTGGAACAGGCCTTTATCCCGCATCTGCTGGACCATCTTGATCATCTGCACGGAATCGATGTCAAACACGCCCTGGGCCATGGGATGGTCCCCGAACTTGGCATGGTCCCCGGACAGGCAGAGCATGGTGTTGATGCCGAAAGAATACGCTCCGAGGATTTCGCTCTGCATGGCCAGGCGGTTTCTGTCCCTGGACACCATCTGGATGATGGGATCCAGCCCCATCTGTTTGATGAGGATGCCGGCGGTACACGAAGACATCCGGACCATGGCGGTCTGGTTGTCGGTCACGTTGATGCCGTCCACATGATCTTTGAGCAGGGCTGCTTTTTCCGTGACCTTTTCCGGGCGGCACCCCCTGGGTGGCCCGCATTCCGAGGTCACTGCCAGTTCACCGGATGCCAATACCTTTTCAAGTCTGCTGTCTGTCTTCATTATGCCAAATCCTCCCTGATAATTGTCCCGGGTCCGCCGGCGCCACCAGGTCTCCAGTCCTTTGCTTCCATCAATTCCTCATACCGGGATTCCATTCCCAGTTCCTTGAGCCGTTCCCAGATCAGACGCCAGGCGCAGTCAATGTCCGGGCTGACCTCGCACTGCCCGTTGGATGTACCGCCGCAGGGGCCGTTGAAAAGATGTTTGGAACATCGGGCCACCGGGCAGATGCCGCCGGTGATGCCTAAAACGCAGTCGCCGCATCCTTTACACCGCTCGGACCAAACGCCCTGGCTCAAAGACGCGCCCATGAACCGGGTGTTGACCGCGGGAAACACAGGGGTTTTCTTGAACCGGGCCGCAATGGTCTGAACGCCGCAGCCGCAGGCCATGGACACCACGGCATCTACGCCGTCGATATACGGGGTCAGTTCTTCCACGTATTCCGGATCACATTGCCGTTCCAGGGTGATTTCTCTGATATCGATATTTTTGCCCTGTTTCAGATGGTTCAGATGCAGGGCAGATGCCAGCAGGCCGACCTCTTTTCTGCCGCCTGCCGCACACACTGTCACACATTCATTGCAACCCACCAGGAGAATTTTGCTGTATGGGGCAATATACTGGATGATTTCCTGTATGGGTTTTTGTTCTGCTGTAATCATATGTTTTCTCCGAAAGAATTATGTAAAAATCAACTGGCAGCCTTATCCACGGCCCCGGTCCTGCCGGGGTTCGGTCCCAGTTTTTTTATGGTTTCCGTAAACTCTTTGGCCACCTGGGCAAATGCTTCTCCCATACCGGCAGACATGTTGTACATGGCCACCCGTTCCGGTTCCCAGCCCAGTTCGGTGAGCAGTTTCTTGACCCGGTTCACCCGGGCTTCGGCCCGGACGTTTCCATTTTTAAAATGGCAGTCACCTGCCAGACATCCTGCCACATACACACCGTCCGCCCCTTTTTCCAAGGCTTTCATCAGGTGAATGGCATCCACTTTACCCGAACAGGGCACCCGGATGATCTTCACGTTGGAAGGATATGATATCCGCTTGCTGCCGGCCATATCTGCGGCCGTATATGCACAGTAATGACAGCAGAATGCGACAATTTCAGGTTCAAAATGTTCCATCGATTTCTACCTTTCAAATAAGCCGTCTAGTTTTGCCAGTATCTGATCGTCTTCATATGCCAGCAGCTGAATCGCCTTGGCCGGGCACTCACCGGCACACACGCCGCATCCGTGACACTTATCCGCATCAATCTGCGACACACCGTCCGCATTGATAAACGGCACATCAAACGGACACACCCGGACACAAATAAGGCAGGACGCACATTTTTTCTCATCCACCACAGCCACACAGGCGCCTAAGTTAATCTCCTTTTTGGTCAGCATGGTCTGGGCTCGGCCGGCCGCTGCCTGGGCCTGGGTGATACATTCCCGGATCACTTTCGGGGAATGGGCCGTACCTGCCAGGAAAAATCCCCGCTGGGCCATATCCACAGGCCGCAACTTCACATGGTCTTCCAGAAAATAATGATCCTCGGTCCGGGGAAGATGAAACATCAGGGCCAGATCTTCCGTGTTTTCATCATCAGCCACCAGACCGGTGCTCAACACCACACAGTCTGCGGCAATATCAATGTCACTGTCCAGCACATAGTCATGGGTTCCGACCACCAGCTCACCATCGTCCTGTCGGACCCGGGGGCGATTTTCCAGGGAGAAGCGAATGAATTTAACACCCAGATCCCGGGCTTTTCGGTAATAATCTTCCAGAAATCCATAGGTCCGCATATCCCGGTACAGGATAAACACCTCAGTATCCGGGCTGATCGCCTTGATTTTCAGGGCATTTTTCACAGCGGCCTGGCAGCAGATTCGTGAACAGTTGGGATTGCCCTCTTCCCGGGATCCCACACATTGAATCATCACTATCTGGTCCATGGCCTTCACTTTTTCCGGTTCATCCGCCAGCAACGAATCCATGTCCAGCTGGGTCATGACATTGTCAATGGCACCCAGGCCATACTGAGGCGGCCGGTTGGCCAACGCCCCGGTGGCCAGAATGGTCACCCCGTGACTGATCTGCATGTAGTTCATGCGCACCCCGGTCTGGATGCCGGTCTTGAATAAACCGGGCATACCGCTGTGATCCACGATCACGGACCGGGTCAAAACCTGGATATTGGAATGGGCTGTGACCGCATCCACCAGATTCTGGACAAACGGGGCCACGTCATCCCCTTCAATGGTTTTGCGAAGAGACCGGGCCAGACCACCCAGCGAGGGTGCCCGTTCCACAATATAGGTTTTAATTCCCTGATCCGCCAGTTTCAAGGCCGCAGTCATACCGGTGACACCACCGCCCACCACCAGGGCATTCTGATTCATGGGCAGGGTATGCTCTTGCAGCGGATGGTTGGTGCGAACACCGGCAATCCCCACCTGAAGCAGCTTGACAGCCTTTTCCTGGGCTTTTTCCGGCTCATTCGTATGGGTCCAGGTGTTTTGATCCCGCAGATTCACCATTTCCACCAGATATCGGTTCAATCCCACCCGGCGGAGCAGATCCTGAAACTTGGTTTCATGGGTCCTGGGCGAGCAACCGCCGATGACCACCCGATTCAGCTTATGTTTTGTGATCATGGCCTCAATTTTCGCCATGGACTCTGACGAACAACCATACCCCACAGGTTCCGCCACCACAACATCCGGTCTTGTTTTCACGGCATCCAGCACGTTGGCGACGTTCAACACCCCGCCGATTTCAAATCCACAGTCGCACACGAACACACCGATCCGGGGATCTTCTCCTGTGATATCCCGTTCCGGTGGAAACATGTCTTCGCCATTGAGTCCTGCCGGTGACACCGGCAGGTTGGTGGCGGCCATGGCGGCAGCGGCGGATGCCTGGACCATGGTTTCAGGAATATCTTTGGGACTTTCATATACCCCGCAGACATATACCCCGGGTCGGGAGGTCAGAACGGGATTGAAATGATCGGATTCAGCAAAATCATGTTCATTCAACTGGATTCCCAGATTTTGGGCCAGTTCTTTGGTTTCACAATTCACACGAAATCCTGTGGACAGTACCACCATGTCGAACTCTTCATTTTGCTGAACTGATTTGTCTTCCACAGCATAAGCTATGGACAGATTTTTGGTATCGGGTTTTTCCAGGATGGTGTGGGGACGGCTTCTCACCATGCGGACATTGTACTCGTCTCTGGCCCGGTTGTAATATTCTTCATACCCCTTGCCATGGGTCCGCATGTCCATGAAGAAAATCGTGGTTTCGATGTCTTCGCCGAACCGCTCCTTGGTGACCATGGCCTCCTTGAGGGCGTACATGCAGCAGACACTGGAACAGTAAGGCACATCGGCCCGATTGATCCCCCGGGAGCCCACACACTGGATCCAGGCCACTTTTTTAGGCCGTTTGCCGTCGGATTTCCGAACCAGGCTGCCCTGGAACGGGCCGGAAGCAGACATGATCCGCTCGTATTCAAGACCTGTGACCACATTGTCAAACCGCCCGCCTCCGAAGTTATCCAGCACATTGGGATCAAACAGATCCGCGCCCACGGAAAGCACCACAGAAGCCACATCCATGACGGTTTTTCTGGGTTGGTCTTCCGGCAGAATGGCACCGGCTTTACAGACTTTTTTCAATGCCTCGACATCGGTGATCTTGCTCATGTCAATGGAAAAAGCAAACGGTGTGGCCTGGGGATAGCGCATGCAGGTCGGTGCCCGGGGATCCAGCCCCGGCGTGAACCTGACCGCATCCGGAAACTGTTTGGCACATTCGCCGCAGGCCGTGCATTTTTCCGTATCAATGTATCTGGGTTCGGTCATCAGTGTGGCGGAAAACGCCCCGGCTTCTCCGTCCAGTCCTGTCAGACGGGTCATGGGTTTGATTTCCAGGTATTTTTCCCGCCCCCCCTGGGACAAATGGGGAGACACCGTACACAGGTCGCAGTTATTGGTGGGAAAGGTCCGATCCAGCTGGGTCATCAACCCGCCGATAGCATATGATTTGTCTATAAGCAGTACATTGCGCCGGGATTCGGCCAGGTCCAGAGCGGCCCGGATACCGCCGACACCGCCGCCGATCACCAGCACACGCCTGTCCTTGGACAGGATATTTTCTGAATTCTGATTCATTTGCATGAGTAACCTATTCATTTAAGGATATCCGTATGCAGTCCAAACAGGCTCAACCGCCTCACGGCTGCAGCTCGGATCTCTTTTAAGTTAACGTTGCTTTCTACAGCCCGGCACTGTCCAGAATGGCCGGCAGTTTGTCTTCCCATCCCAGAGCGGATATTTTGATACCCTGGGAAATCTCCTTGAGGCTGCGAATCATTTCACCGGCAATGGCCACACATTCCGTGTCACGGTCCTTGGCCTGACGTATCCGCCGGATCACATCTTCCGACAACCGGGAGGTGGGATCATTGATGGAAATATACCGGGCCATGCCAACGTTTTTCAACAGAAAAACCGAGGCAATCACCGGGACATTCAAAGAAGAGAACGCGTGTATGATCTTTTTATAAAAATCCAGGTCAAACACCGGTTGAAGAACGATATATCCGGCACCGGCAGCAATTTTTGCTCCAGCATCTGCCACAGCCTGAGTCAGCTGGTCTTCATCGGCAATGGGAGGGACCGCGATCCCCGGGATGAATTCCGGTTTACCATGCAATTCAAACCCGGCCAGATCCGTTCCGGCCATCAGGGTCTGGATCATTTTCAGAATACCCAGTTCATCCACGTCATCCACAATTTTTGCGTCCGGGTGATCCCCATTGATCATCTCTTCGCCCTGCACCACCATGAGGTTGTGAATCCCAAGCACATGGGCCGCCAGCAGATCTCCCTGAAGCGCCATCCGGTTTCTGTCCCGGCCGTACACATGGATGACGGGTTCCAATCCCTGCTGAGTCAGGATCGCTCCGCCGGCCAGCGCATTCAGATGCATGACACCCGTGTCCAGGTCCGGTAACACCACAGCATCCACACGGGATTTAAGAAACCTTGCATGGCTGATCATGTTGGATATATCTACGCCCTTGGGGGTATCCATTTCAGCCAGGATTACCCGTTCCCCGGACGACAGTTTTGCCTTGAAACTCATATACACATCCTTGTCTCATCTAAGTGTTTATAACAAAACCTTACCATCCTGTACCTCTTATTATTCATCAGCACGTTTAGTTGTATACGTTTTTTTCTAAAAATGTACAATGAAAAAACCTTGACTTATTTGATTTTTTTTATCCACCGGGAATCAGTGCCAGTGTCGACACCGTATGCCCGTTAATCGCCGAATCACTGAACCACCAGTATTTTTGTTTTCCGGACATATACGAGGCGACCTGGTCTTTCTGGTGGGGATGAAACATTCGGCCTGTCACCCCACCCGGGATCACTGCCATGATTTTATCTGTATCGGCAAAATCCACCACCATCCGAAGGGACGCACAATGGGTTACAAAAAACGGGGCATCAAAGTCATACCACCCCCGGTACAGGGTTTCACCGGAACCCCCCATGGGTAAGGGGCCTTTTCCCAGCAACCGCCCGATCCATCCCTTTTGTGCCAAAGGATTTCTCAAAGACAACGTGTGAACCCTGCCCCAGTGCCAGCGGGTCATATCCGGCCCCAGGGCCGCTTCCAAAAATGCCCTGGCCCGGTGTCCGGCGATCAGAAACAGATCTGTCAATGTTTCATTCCGATCCGGGGTACGCACATCGTCAAACCAGACGGACCGGCCCTCCAGAATCATGTGCTGCAACCGCTCCTGCCAGAAATACCAGGTATTGAGCAACAGATCACTGTCAGCATTTTTCAGCTCGTCCTCGAATACCGCCTTGGCTAAAAACCGGTACACGGTCTGGAAAACTGCCGGTCCTGCCGTATCCGGATCATCCTGATAATTCCAGTCAGAAAGAATGGCACCCATTTCCCGGGTATCCGGATGCTGCATCAGTGCGTCAATCATTTTCGGGGCGATGATCCGGGCCATGGGATTCAACGTATCCCGCTGAAACATCCACATCTGGTTTGGTGTTTTGCGGCCGGGCAGTGCCATCAGCTCTTTGAGCCGGTCATACCGATACCGCGGGGCAAAATAGGAAGAATAATAATACGGATAGCTTTGAGACACGATTTTATGATTGCAGGTGCCGATCCATCCGGCCGGCGGGTCCAGGGCTGCCGGCATCTGATCATCAGGAATCCATCCCTGCCAGGGATCGCCGGTACCGGAAACCGGGGATAAAAACGTGCCATGCCCTTTTTGTCGGATGGGCACACGGCCGGATACCTGATACCCGATCCGGCCCTGATCATCGGCAAACACCCAATTCAAACAGACCATGGAAAGTTGTTTCAACGCATTTTTTAAATCCGCACTGTTTTTTGCCTCAAGTATTTCCACCAGACCGATTTCCGGCCCCATGGTTTCGGCCGGGGCAAACCGCAATGACACCGGCGGGTGGGACGACAGGTTGTCAAATACATCTGTGACAATGGGGCCTCTTTCAGTGGCGCGGACGATAAATTCATGTTTGACAAACCCGCCCGGAGCCGCCGAATCTTTGAGCTTCAGTGTTTCTTTTCGGGTTTCAAACGGCAGGGACCGGTTGTTTGAAAGATATCGTCCCGGATGATCGGGATCCGGTTGTTCCAGATACAGGTCCTGAATATCCGCGTAATTGTTGGTCATGCTTAAAGCAATGTGTGAAGTCCGGCCCATGGCCATGCCGGGAATACCCGGGATGTTCACCCCGACTGCCCGAATTCCCGGGCAGATCAGGCCGATGGGATACCAGACTCCGGGCAGCATCCGAGGATCTAAATGGGTATCACCGCACAACAGAGCGGCTCCGGTGGCGGACAGATCCGGAGACACGGCCCAGTTATTGCTGCCGGCCCGCAAATACCGATCCGGAAAATAAGCGGCCATCCGGGAAATCCGGACGTCAGTTGCAAAGGTTTGATCACTCATAAGGGGCATCGGCCATTCGCCGGTGTCACCGGGATCATCCGGATGGATGTTAAGAGGCAGTATCCGCCGGGTTTTGTCATATCCCACCGCGTGCAAAAGCATCTGGATAATCACTTCGGTATCCAGATTGGCGGCAGTGGCATATCCCAGATAATACAACAGGCTTAAGGAATCGGAAATATCCCATTTTTCAGGAGAAATCCCGGCCAGCCGGAACTCCAGATGCCTGTTATGGGGTGTGATATCAATAAACGCATTGATGCCGTCCACATATCGCTGAAACCGGGCCGCGGTTTCAGGATTGAGTATTGCTGCCTGTTTTTCTGCCAGCCGGTCCAGACCGATGGTGCGCATGCGCATGTCCTGATCCCGGGCGATTTTTCCTGCCAGCTCACCGGTCCGGCCCTGGATCAGCAGTCGAATCAAATGCATCTGAAACAGCCGGTCCTGGGCAGTCACAAATCCCTGGGCCAAAAGCAGGTCATCCAGGTTTTGTGCCCGGATAAAGGCCATGCCTTTTTCATCCCGCTGAACCGTGACCGGGCCTGTCAAACCGGGCAGATTCAAGGCCCCCCGGGTCTGATATCGATTCAGCACAGACAGGCCGCCTGTCCCGAGAATCACCAGTACCGCACACCATATCAATATGGTAAAAATCCGGTGTATCCGGTAACCAGAGATCAATCGATGCCTCTTGTTGAGAAATGATCCGCACATCAATCCGTCTTCTGAAGCGTCAGTGTTTAAAATTGTAATTAACATAAGTTTATTGTGTACAAATGAAACAATAAAAAATATATTGAGATATAAATTAAAATTTTTAAACACTCAACACAAAAAAATGATTCATGAAACAGATCGATATCCTGATTATTGACGATGAAATCAAATTTGCCGACATGCTGTCCCGGCGGCTGTCCCTCCGGGATATTACCTGCCGGGCATGTTATGACGGCCTGTCCGGTATCCAGTGGGTCAAGGAAAATTCCGGTGCCGCCACCCTGATCCTGCTTGACCTGAAACTGCCGGATATGTATGGTACACAGGTACTGGCCCATATCAAGGAACTCGATCCTGCCGTCCCTGTTTACATCATCACCGGACACGGTACCCGGGAGGATGAAAAAGAATGCCTTGCACAGGGCGCCGCTGAATTCATCCACAAACCCGTGAGCATTGAAAAAATAACCACTCTGCTCACGCATGTCCGGGGGGAGGTTCAATGATCCGAACACCGCAGATGCTGCAGAAACAGGAGTGGCTGGCATTTTTGTTTCACCGCCATAACGCCCATCTGGCATCCTTTCACACCTTTTCCAATTACCCTCGTATCTGGATCATCAGTATCATCATTTTAGCAGTGACTTCCCTGTCCCCGCTGGTGATGGCCACCTTTATCAACAACCGGCTGATTCACAAGTCCGTTGATTCGGAACTGGTGCTTCAGACCGACCGGGTCACTTCCAATGCCAAGCGGTCTGTGCGTTTTTTCCTGGAAGAACGCCTCAATGCCCTGCGGTTTGTTGTCAACGAACTGCCTTATTACTCTTTGATCGATAACGAACACTTGACAAAAATTCTGATCAACCTCAAACTGGGATTCGGCGGATTTACGGACCTGAGCATCATCGATTCAGACGGCAGCCAGGTGGCTTATGCCGGGCCTTTCAACCTGGAAGGCAAAAACTATAAAACCCAGTCCTGGTTCAAGCAAAGCATGGAAAAAGACAATTTCATCAGCGAAGTGTTCACCGGATATCGGGATGTCCCTCACATCATCATTGCGGTGCGGTCCCAGAATGCCTATGGCCGGTATTATCTGCTCCGTGCCACCCTGGACACCCAGCGGCTCATGGACACAGTGTTATCCTATAAAAGCAATTTCCACACAGATATTTTCCTGATCAATCACACCGGCATACTTCAGACCCCTTCCACAAACTATGGGAAAATTTTTACCCCCACACAAATCGACATTCCTGCATTTTCAGACACGACCCAGGTAATCACACCTGAAAACAACAAAGACAAATCGTATGTCGTCGGGTATTCCTACATTGCCACTGAAGCCGTGACCACTCCGTTCATCCTCATGGTTCACAAAAAGAAATCCGAAGTTATGGGCACCTGGCTCAACCTGGGAAAAACCTTTAACTGGATCATTGGTTTCTGCTGCCTGGTGATGATGGTCATCATCACTTTGGTATCCACTTATATGGTAAACCAGCTGTTTTTAGCCGATCAGTCCAAGGCGGAAACCATGCTAAAAATGGAACAGAGCCAGCAACTGGCCTGCATCGGTCAGTTGTCTGCCGGTATTGCCCATGAAATCAACAACCCTTTGGCATTAATCAATGAGACCACCGGCTATCTCAAGGATCTGTATCATTATAAAGATACGCCCAGAGACGATAAAGAGATCATCGAACTTTTGAACGACATCCTGGAAGCCGTGTCCCGGTGCGGCACGATCACCAGCCAGCTGCTGGGGTTTGTCCGGCAGTTCGATGTTCAGATCTCTTCAGTGAATGTCGAACAACTGATCACCGGCATTTTGAGCTTTCACAAAAAAGAAACCGAATACAAGGGGATCCATGTCACCACTGCCATTGCGCCGGACGTTCCTGACATCAAGACCGATCGGGGTAAACTTCAGCAGATTCTGCTCAATCTGATCAATAATGCGTTTCAGGCCATCGAAGTCAACGGATGCCTGGATATCACGGTATCGCACCTGCCGCCGAATACGATCAGCATTGAGATCAAAGACACCGGTTGCGGCATTTCCGAAGAAAACCTGCAACGGATTCACGAACCGTTTTTCAGTACTAAAAAAGAACGAAAGGGAACCGGTCTGGGACTTTCCATCACCTATGGACTGGTCAAAAAGTTACAGGGAAGTATCCGGGTGGAAAGCAGTGAAGGGGTAGGAACCATCTTCACTGTAACCCTGCCGGTCAAACTCCAGAAAGAGGATGAAGCATGAAAATTATTCTAGTGGATGACGAGACCAAATTCATCAACATGCTGGCCAGAAGACTCTCGCTTCGGGGGCTGGACGCGGATGTGGCCTATTCCGGTGAACAGGCCCTGGAAAAAGCCGCTCAAACCCGGTACGATATCGCGGTTCTGGATATGAAAATGCCCGGTATGAGCGGACTTGCCCTGAAAAATAAATTGCTGAAAAAACTGCCGGACATCAAATTCATTTTTGTGACCGGACACGGCGGCGTCGACAAGAACGGAAATTCAGATCTTTCAGAAGAGATTTTTCTGGCCAAGCCCCTGAATATTGATACTTTGATCGATACCATCCAACAACAAATTCATCCGCACAAATAATCAGGGAGACATCAACCATGAAACCGCACACCATTGACCTGGTCAACAAACAGGGACTCCGGTTTTTCGGATCAGTGAATGCCAGCATTTCCCATGAACTGAAAAATATTTTTGCCATCATTTCCGAGACTGCCGGATTTTTGAACGATCTCACCCAGTTGTCAAAACAGGGCAAACCCTTTGACCTGTCTTTGCTGGAAAATTGCAGCAACAGCATTGCAGAGGAGATCGAGCGGGGGTTTGATACCATCCGCCAAATGAACCAGTTTGCCCACAGTGTGGATGATCCGGTCAGGGAAACCAGTATTGCCGATACCCTGACCCTGGCCCTCAAACTGACCGGATTTCTCAGCTTTGCCAAAAAGGCACATTTGGACGAAACTGCGGCAGACACCACGGTTTTCACCAGCCCTTTTCTATTCCAGACCTTGATATATAAGATTTTTAGCGCTCTTTACCGGGCACTGGATGTCAAGGATGAATTGACCGTGACATTTCATGACACGACCCCGTCTGTCATCTTCATACACTTTTCTCATAATCAACCCGCTGATCTTGACTATTTCCCCGATCCGCAGACCGCAGAAATTGCAGATGTGCTCAAGGCGACAATTAAAATAACGAACACTGACCTGGAATTAACCGTTCCTTTGAAAAATGAAGACCTTGAATCTGCAGCGACTGACTGATAATTTGAGTGCAACCTGAATATGAAACTGATATAATACAACGCATCAATACGGTATACAAAAACACACTAAATATCTGGAGGCAGCCATGACCGATACTGAAAAGATTCATCTTTTGCTGGTGGATGACGAAGAAAAATTTCTCAAAGCTCTCACCGAGCGATTAAAGCTCAAATTTTTTGACATCACCCCGGTGACCAACGGAGAGGATGCCATCCATGTGGCAAAAAACGCCCGGTTTGATGTGGCGGTGGTGGATCTGCAGATGCCTGGCATTGATGGAGTGCAGCTGCTTGAAACCCTGAAAAAAAGCCACCGGTTTCTGGAAGTCATCATCCTGTCGGGCCATGCCACCATTGACACGGCCGTGGCATGTACCAAGCTGGGCGCGTACAAAGTGCTTGAAAAACCCTGCGGGTTTGACAAACTGGTGGAAACCATTAAAGAAGCCTATGAATCCCGATTGAAAAAGAAATTCGAAAACGACACCCAGCGCATGAAAAAAATTCAGTCCCTGGCATTCGGCCAGTCCCCGCTGGGAATTCTTCGGGAACTGACTAAAATGGACGACAAAGAAAAATAAGCAGACGAGGATGATTGCATGTATGGGCTTTTGATAAATCGCTTGATTTTCATGGGATCTGATTTTAATATCAGAGTTTTATCAATGACTCACTGATTTTTAAAATCATCAAGGATGATCCCATGAAGCCGTACAATATTGTCTATTCCATTCCCTGGAATCTGTTCCTCATCACTTTAGGCAGCGTGATCATAGCGGTGGGAATCAAGGCTGTCATCATCCCCCACGGCATGATCACCGGTGGATTTTCCGGCCTGGGGTTGCTGATCTATTACGGATCGGACATTCTGACCCCGGGGATCTGGTATCTGATTCTGAACATACCCGTATTTATCATCGGCTGGAAATTCATCAGCAAGCGGTTTCTGTATTACAGCCTGTTCGGCGCCGGTGTGTTGACCGTGTTCATTGACCTGGTGAATTTTCAGTTCGATATCACTGACCCCTGGCTGGCAGCGCTGGCCGGCGGCACCCTGGTGGGTGCCGGTGCAGGAATCGTTTTCCGGTCTCTGGGTTCCGGTGGCGGCAACGACATCATTTCCATTCTGCTCAATCAGAAATTCAGCCTGCGCATCGGCACTTATAACTTTATGTTCAATTTTGTACTGTTTGTCGGCAGTTTCGGGTATCTGGACACGGACATCATCTTATATTCCATGGCCACGTCATACGTTGCTTCCCAGGCCATTGAATACTGCATCGGTCTGTTCAACCAGCGCAAGATGATCTTGATCATCTCCAAAGACCCCAAAACCATTGCTGACGAAATTCTGAAAAAAATGCAACGGGGGGCCACGTTTCTCAAAGGCCGCGGCGCTTACACCGGTGAGGACAAAGAGATCATCCTCACCGTGGCCAACCCTTACCAGATCAAGCGCATTGAAGAGATTGTGTTCAACATTGATGCAGATGCGTTCATGATCACGGAAAACACCTTCAATGTCCTGGGCAGAGGGTTTTCCCGGCGCAAGGTGTATTGATCTTCAGGGGCGGCTATACCGCGTAATCCGGAAAATTGAAAAAATGCTTTCCTCTACTCGTAAATAGTGTGCTGCTTAGGATCAAAGGCTTCCCTGATGCCTTCACCGGTAAAGGTGACGGTCATGAGCGTCACCACCAGCGCTCCCACCACAGATGCGGAGATCCACCACGCTTCCATGTTCTGCCATCCCTGGGACAGCAGTTCCCCCCAGGAAGGTGTGGGCGCAGGCAGGCCGAACCCCAGATAATCCAGAGACGTCAGGGCCACAATGCCGCTGGAGATGGCAAAGGGTGCATAGGTCACGATCACTGAAATGGTGTTGGGAATAATGTGCCGGAAAATAATGCGGAAATGGGAAGCACCTAAGCTTCTTACCGCCAGAACATATTCCCGCTCCTTTTCCTTGTAGGTCATGGTGCGCATGACCCAGGTGATGCTGATCCACCCGAAAAAAGCCATGATCAGCAATAGAATCATAAAACTGGGGACCAGGATGGAGGACACGATAATAATCACATACAGAAACGGGATATTGGACCAGATCTCGATGATGCGCTGAAAAAACAGGTCAAACCGCCCTCCGAAATATCCCATGGCGCATCCGATGAAAATTCCGATGGTGTAATTGATCATCAGCAGAAAAAAAGAAAACAGAATGGCTGTACGGAACCCATACACCAGCCGGGCCAGAATGTCTCTGCCCACATTGTCGGTGCCCAGAAAGTGACGGTCTTTGATGGACGGCGGAAACGGTGGATACTGGTTGAGGCGCAGATCATTTTCATACGGATTGTACGGCACCGGCGGCAGAATCACAAAATCACCCTGCCCCGCCTGTTGAAACAAGTCTTTGAGTTCCCGGTAATCGGTTTCATACTGGTAGTCTTGGTCAAAGGTGGTGCCGGGAATCATGTGGCCATAGGTGGGAAAATACCATGTTCCCTGATACCGCACCGCCAGTGCCCGGGAATTGATGAACAGTTCCGCCGCAAAGGAGAAAAGGATCAATCCGGTAATAATGAGAAACGACCAGAATCCCCGGCGGATGGAAATGAACCGCTTGAGTTTGCGGCGGGTAACAGGATTAAGGGCAAAAAAGCTCATTTGAACCGCACCCGGGGATCCACAATGGCCACGCACACATCACTTAAAATATTTCCGATCATAAACAACAAAGAGGAAATTACCAGGATCCCCATAACCACAGGATAGTCTCTGTCCACCACAGACTCGTATCCCAATAGTCCCATGCCGTCGATATTAAACACTTTTTCAATGAGAAACGATCCCATGAGCAGAATGGAGATATTGTTGCCGAAACTGGTGGCAATGGGAATCAGGCTGTTGCGCATGGCATGGCGGAACACAGCGTGTTTAAAGGAAAGCCCCTTGGCAATGGCGGTACGCACGTAATCTGCCGCCAGATTGTCCATGAGCGTGTTTTTCATCAGCAGGGTCATGACCGTAAACGATCCGATCACATACGCAAACAAGGGCAGTACGGTATGCCGGGCCAAATCCATGACGCGCGCAAACCATCCGAACTGGTCGAACCGGTCGGAAACCAGACCGCCTAAGGGAAACACATCCCAATGCGAGGCAAACACTACCAGCATCAACACGCCGGCCACCCACCCCGGAATCGCGTATCCTGTAAATATGACCACAGAAGAAACCGTGTCAAATCCGGATTGATGGCGAACTGCCTTGGCCACGCCTAACGGAATACACACCCCGTAGATGAGCACCAGACTCAGCCCCCCGAAATACAGAGAAACCGGCATCCGGTCCCGAATCATTTCCCACACCGGATCATGATACCGGGTGGAACGTCCCAGATCTCCTTTCAGCACCTTGCCCAGCCAGGCCAGGTAACTGTGCAGAACCGGCTTGTCAAATCCGTAATAGGCTTTCAGTTTTTCTATCTGTTCCTGGGAAAGCGGCTGTCCCTCCCCGGGCCCGGCCCGGGTGGACACGCTCCCCTGCCCGCCCATCTGCATGGCACGGGTTTCGGCAATGATCCGTTCAATGGGACCGCCGGGCACAAACCGGGTGATAAAGAACACCATAATGGTGATACCGATAAACGTGGGGATCACCAGCAACAGTCGTCGGATAAAATACGCGGTCATGACAGCAAAAACCGCATGGAATCAGCTCGTTTCCAACATGTGGTGCACGGTTTCCAGGGCCTGATCCAGAAACTGGGGCTGAGTTCCCCCGGCCTGGGCCATGTCCGGCCGTCCGCCGCCGCCGCCACCCACCACCTGGGCCGCCTGCTTCACAATTTCGCCGGCTTTGAATTTTTTCACCAGATCCTGGGATACTGTGGCGATAAGCAATGCCTTGCCGTTTGATTTCGCGCCCAGCAACAGAATTCCAGAACCCAGCTTTGCCTTGAACTTATCGGCCAGGTCCCGTAGTTGCGAGGGGTTTTCGATTTCCACCCGCTTAGCCAGTACCCGGACCCCGTTGATCTCCCGGATTCCGGAATCGATGTCTGCCACGGATTTGGATGCGATTTTGGCTTTAACAGATGCCAGTTCTTTTTCCAGATTTTTTTTCTCCTGCACCAACGTTTCCAGCCGGGGCACCACTTGAGATCGGGCTGTTTTCAACAGCAGGGCCGCAGATTCCAAGGACTGGTATTCTTCATGCACCAGATCCATGGCCGCCTGCCCGGTCGCTGCTTCAATACGCCGCACCCCTGAAGCGATACCGGCTTCAGACACAATTTTAAACAATCCGATATCTCCGGATCGCCGGGTGTGTGTCCCCCCGCACAGCTCTTTGGAAAAACTGCCCTGGGTCACCACCCGTACCACATCCCCGTATTTTTCTTCAAACAGGGCGGTGGCCCCCTGGTGAACCGCTTCCTCCATATCCATTTCCCGGGTGGACACATCATGGTTTTCACGGATCCGCTGATTTACAAAATTTTCAATATCTGTTTGTTCCTGATCTGTGATCGCGGAAAAATGGGTAAAGTCAAACCGCAGCCGGTCATGAGTCACCAGCGATCCGGCCTGTTTCACATGATCACCTAAAACATGTCTCAATGCGGCATGCAGGATATGGGTGGCGGTGTGGTTCACCGCCGTTTTCCGGCGCCGGTTTGCATCCACTCTTAACGAAAAAACATCACCTTTGCAGCACTCACCCCGGGTCACGGTCCCGTGATGAATAAACAGACCGGACGGATCCGAAGAGGTATTTGTGATCTCAATGGTGCACGCATCATTTTCAAATATACCGGCATCCCCGGCCTGTCCCCCGGATTCGGCGTAAAATACGGTTTGTGCGGTGACCAGATCCACGACATCCCCTTGCCTGGCTCGGACCAGTTCCTGGTCTCTTTGAACCATGATCAGCAGTTCAGACTCAATGGTTAAATGGTCATATCCTAAAAACCGGGTTTTCACTCCGTCTGCAATCAACGGTTTGTAAACATCACCGGCACCGGTGAATTTTTTCACGGATTTGGAACGGGCTTTCTGCTGGGCCATAGCGGTCTCAAACCCATCCAGGTCCAGGGAAATTTCAGTATCTTTCACATGATCCGCAATAATGTCCACAGGAAATCCGAATGTGTCGTAAAGCTTGAAAATCACATCTCCGGAAATAATTTTTTCCCCTTTGGCCGACAGATCCGCCAGAGTGGCTTCCAGCAGTTTCATGCCCGTGTCCAGGGTTTCCAGAAACTTGTTTTCTTCGTTTTTCACTACTTTAAGGATGAACGGGGCTGAGTCTTTGAGTTCCGGATACGCTTCATCCATGATGTCGAACACCGTCTGGACGGTGTCATGGAGAAACGGGCGGGTCAATCCGATACTGCGGCCGTACCGGATGGCCCTTCGCATGATGCGGCGCAGCACATATCCTCTGCCTTCGTTGGACGGCAAAACCCCGTCACATACCAGAAAGGCAGTGGCCCGGGAATGGTCGGCAATCACCTTCATGGCCACTTCCACCTGATCGGATTCCCCCCGCTGCCGGCCGGACAATTCGCCTACCTTTTCCATGATGGGCACAAACAGATCCGTATCAAAATTAGTGGGCACATCCTGGAGCACGGAAATAATGCGTTCCAGGCCAAGACCTGTATCAATACTGGGTTTGGGCAACGGGGTCATGGTACCGGACTCATCTCTGTAAAACTGCATGAACACCAGGTTCCACAATTCCAGCCACCGGTCACAGTCACATCCCACCGCACATTCAGGATTACCACACCCGTAAGCTTCCCCCCGGTCGATATGAATTTCACTGCACGGCCCGCAGGGTCCGGTGTCCCCCATGGCCCAGAAATTGTCTTCATCCCCCAGCCGGGAGATGCGGTTTTCAGGCACCCCTACCTGATCCCGCCAGATGGCATAGGCTTCATCATCGTCCTTGTAGACAGATACATACAGCTTATCCGGATCAAACCCATACCCGTTGGTGAGCAGATCCCAGCCGAATGCAATGGCTTTTTCCTTGAAATAATCCCCAAAGGAAAAATTACCCAGCATTTCAAAAAACGTGTGGTGCCGGGCCGTGTATCCCACATTTTCCAGATCATTGTGCTTGCCGCCGGCCCGGACACATTTCTGGGCGGTTACGGCCCGCTGATAATCGCGTTTTTCATCCCCGGTGAACACCCGTTTGAACTGAACCATGCCAGCATTGACAAACAGCAGGGTCGGGTCATCCTGGGGTACCAGAGATGAAGATCTCACCACTTGGTGATTCTGTTTCTTAAAATAATCCAGAAAAATTTTCCGGGCTTCATTGCCTGTCATATATGTGCTCCGAATTGGTGTTGGGTTTCAGGGTTTGTGGTTACTTGGGCTTTTGAGGCGTATCCTCGACTTTTTTCACATCCGCGATGCCAAGTTCGTCTCTGACTTTGGTTTCGATTTTAGCAAAAATTTCCGGGTTTTCGATGAGAAACGCTTTCACGTTTTCTCTTCCCTGCCCGATGCGCTCACCTTCAAATGAATACCAGGACCCGCTTTTATCCACAATATTCAAGGTTACTCCCATATCCAGCAGATCTCCGGTACGGGAAATACCCTCTCCGTACATCAGATCGAATTCAATATCTTTGAACGGGGGTGCCAGTTTGTTTTTCACCACTTTGACCCGGGTCCGGTTGCCGATAATATCCTGACCTTCTTTAATGGGAGATACCCGCCGGATTTCCAGGCGCATGGATGCATAAAATTTCAATGCATTGCCGCCGGTGGTGGTCTCGGGGTTGCCGTACACCACCCCGATTTTCATACGAATCTGGTTGATGAATATAATGGTGGTATGGGTTTTACCCAGGGTACCGGCCAGTTTGCGCAATGCCTGGGACATAAGCCTTGCCTGGAGCCCCATGTGGGAATCCCCCATCTCGCCTTCAATCTCTGACCGGGGCACCAGGGCCGCCACTGAATCCACAATCAAAATGTCAATGCCGCCGCTGCGGATCAGCATGTCCGCGATTTCCAATGCCTGCTCACCGGTATCGGGCTGGGATACCAGCAACTCATCACAGTCCACCCCCAGTTTTTTGGCATATCCCACATCCAGGGCATGTTCCGCATCGATAAATGCGGCAATCCCGCCTTTTTTCTGGGCCTGGGCCACGGCATGCAGGGCCAGGGTGGTCTTTCCGGACGATTCAGGGCCATAGATTTCCACCACGCGTCCCCGGGGATAACCGCCCACACCTAAGGCCTTGTCCAGGGCCAGGGAACCGGACCGGATCACCGGCACCGCTTCCACTACCCGGCCCCCCAGTTTCATGATGGAGCCTTTGCCGAACTGACGTTCAATCTGCCCCATGGCTGTCTGTACTGCTTTGTCCTTGTCTGCGTTTTTTTCCATACAATCTCCTAATGTGCCCCCAAAAGATATAAACATTTCACAACGAGTGCCGCCAGCACCCCTGCCATGATATCATCCAAAACCACCCCGGCTCCGCCGGAAAATTTTTTTTCAAAATACCGCACCGGCAGGCATTTGAATATGTCAAAACATCGAAATGCCACAAATCCGATCCCCAGGGTGACCCAGGTCACCGGTACCAGACACATGGTTACCCAATATCCGGCCATTTCATCGATGACAATGGCGCCGGGATCCTTTTGATCCAGAATTTTTTCCGCCTGATCCGCCACAAATACAGCAGCCAGAATAAAACATATCAAAAAAAACATGCCGGTAGCCGGAGGCAAAAAAACCGTACCCCAGATCAAAGGCAACGCTGCCAGGGTACCGAAGGTGCCCGGCGCTTTCGGACTCAGTCCCAGGCCGCATCCGGTGGCGGCCAGCAGAACCAGTCTGTTTTTCCATGGGCCTGTCATGAATGAATGGCTTTTCATGTTTCTATAATCTGTTTATTTTCGTGTCAAGACAATTTCCAGTCATCCGGAGCGCCTGAAAATACCTGAGCGTAGACATCCTGCAACGGAATATCCCGCTGTCGGGCAACCCTGGCCAGGGCCTCGAATTCCGGCACCAGCCGATTCATACCATTTGGTCCTTTGATTTTTTTGGCATCCAGATAACCGAAAACCGTTTTCATTCTGGCAGGTTCCCGGTCCAGCACCGCCCGGTCACAGAAATGATACCGCACCCCGATGGTTGAGGTCTGGGCAAAAATCTCCTGGATCATCAATTCCAGATCTTTGGGCCTGCACAATACTTCCATCCGGATACCCGGGCGGTTTTTTTTCATGTGCACCGGCGCAAAAGACACATCCAAAGCCCCTTTTTCCAGCAGATGATCCATGACAAATCCTGAAATTTGAGGGTTCATGTCATCGATCAGGGTGGTGATCACCGCAATCCGGTCCCGGGAAATCGGTGGTTGAAACAAATTCATCCCAAATTTTTCATCATCAAAGCCGATATCCGGTGCCACTGTTTTTTCCGGAAAGTGCCCCAGAATCAGGCGCAATATATTCGGTGTTCTGGATTTGGTATCTCTTTTTCCGGCCCCGTAACCGATCTTTGCAGGGACCATGGAAGGCACCGGCCCGAATTTTTCAGCCAGGATCGCCACCAGGGCGGCCCCGGTGGGCGTGACAATTTCAGTGGCCGCATCAGACCCAATGACCGGAATCCCTTCCAGAATTGCCAGGGTGGCGGGTACCGGCACAGGAATCCGGCCATGGGCGCAATCCACGAACCCGGATCCCAAGGGGACCTCAGACGCAGTCACCTGTGTGACCCCCAGATGATCGATCGCCAGAAAAGTGCCCAGAATATCCACCAGAGAATCAATGCCGCCGACCTCATGAAAGTGCACGGATTCCATATCCCGGCCGTGGATCCCGGCTTCGGCCCGGGCGATTTTTTCAAACGCGGCCAGGCTGTTGTTTTTGACATCGGGCGGCAGATCCGATTTCTGGATCAAAGAACGGATCTCCGGATATGTGCGGGAGGTTTTGTGATCCGTCACCGTCACCGTGAGATCAACTGCCCGCAGGCCATTGCGGAATACCGGGGCGGTGTGGATGGAAAACCCTTTGAACAAAGGTGTCAGCCGTTCCTGCAGCCACGCGGGGTCCACCCCCAGATCCACCAGAGCGCCCAGGCACATGTCACCGCTGATCCCCGAGATCAGATCCAGGTGCAGGATCATCTTATTTTTGTTCCTCTGCCGCATGCACCTGAAGAATCTCCAGCACCAGGCGGGCGGTGTCTTCCATATCTTTTAATGCAATGGATTCATTGACCGTATGCACATCAGTCATGCCCGTACCCAGAACCCCTGCGGAAAGACCTTTACCAAAAAAAACATTGGCATCCGCCCCGCCGCCGATGGTTTTGCTCTCCAGGGTTCTGCCCAGGTTGGCCGCAGCTTTCCGGGCCAGCACGACCACTTCATGATCTTCGGGAATACGGGTGTTGGGGAAATCATGCTCCACAGTCACTGTTACCCGGGGAACCGTGTCCCCGTTTTGCAGGTTTCTGGCCGTGTCTTCAAACGCGGAAACCATTTTTTTGGTGATGCGGTCCAGTTTTTCCGGATCATGGGACCGGGCTTCACCCCTGATTTCCACTTTTTCCGGAATAATATTGGTGGCCATTCCCCCTGTAATGATCCCTAAGTTGCAGGTGGTTTCACTGTCGATACGCCCCAGTTCCAGCCCGGATATGGCTTTGGCCGCTGCAAAAATGGCGCTGACGCCTTTTTCCGGCGCAGCCCCGGCATGGGCGGCCCGCCCTGTGACCTCGATGAAGAGTTTATTGGCGGCCGGAGCCCGGGTCACAATCCCTTCGGTATCTGTGGAATCCAGAATATAGCCGAATTTGGAATCGATCAGGGATAAATCAAAATATTTGGCCCCCAGCAGTCCGATCTCTTCACATACCGTAAAGATCAGTTCCACCGGCGGACAAGGCAGGTTGTTCTCCCGGATCACCGCCATCACCTCCAGGATAATGGCAATGGCGGATTTGTCATCTGATCCCAGAATGGTGGTGCCATCACTGGTGAACACACCGTTTTCAAATACCACCCGAACCCCTTTGCCCGGCACCACCGTATCCATGTGTCCGGACAAAAACAGGGGGGGAACGTTCCGGTTGCCGGGGAATTTAGCCACAAGGTTGGAGCAGTCGCCGCCGGTTTTTTCCCCGGCACGGTCATAACACACAGTGGCACCCATGGGGGTCAGCATGTTTTCTATTGCTGATGCCACCTGTGCTTCATGCCGGGATTCGGAATCGATCTGGGCCAGCTGAATAAAGCGTCGGGACAATCTTTGTGAATTTATCATGGGGATTCTCCATGTCTGATTGCATTGGTTATATTGTGCGTGGAGTTATACTAGAATTTATCGGTTATTACCATACCCATTTATCCGGGTTACCGTCAAAAACAAGGACCAGGACACGGTTCGTTCCTTTTCGATCTCACATCAGTTGAAAAAGACATTGACAAAAACAAGGATGCGGTATAGGTAAGCAACAATCAAATCGTGATTGCGGAAGTGCGCGGCTCACTGGTGGGGCCCTCGGACTTCAAATCCGATGTGGGGCGTTAATACCGTCCCGGGTGGGTTCGATTCCCATGCACTTCCGCCAGTTTTCATAATAAAATCAGATAGTTAACAATTAAAACCCCGGCGTTTTTTGGTCCCGTTTTGGTCCCAAAAAAATAATCTATCTGTGGCGGATCTATTATTTTTATTTGATGTCCAGGCATCTTTGATCTTGAATTTTTTATCCCAAAATTCACCATCGCTCATGTTCTGTGATCTCAATTTCAGACAAAGGCATCCCGGCACAAAATCTTCCTTTCTCCAGTATCAAACCAGTACCAATGTCACCTGGCCGGCAGATGTGGTGGCCAGCCGCTGCAGCACGGATCTGGGGGCACCGTTGTATATGATCACGGTATCACCCGGTTCCACATCTATTAAGCATGAAGCCCAGACAGTCGTTTCCCCCTGCACTCTCACCTTTGCCCGGGTGCCGTTGTTATCCACGGCCAGCACAGTGCCGGTGACCAGGTTTTCCGGCCGGTGTTTTATAAGCTGGTCAAAGACGTTCATCGGGTTAACTCCTGATATTCAATTACCTCGACGGTATTGGTCAGTGACGCCTCGCCGTCATCAGTAACATGGCCCTCGATGATAATGTGATCAATCTGCCCCAGGGCGTCTATTCCCCGGCTGGTGCTGGTAATCTGCGCAATCTGACCTATATCGGCATCCGGCAGATGTACGCCCAGTTCAGCCACCCGGATGATGCTGGCATGAGTATGGGCGTTGATTTCGGCCGTGGCCCGGCGGGCAATCAAATCCTGGGACCGGTAAATGGCCGCGCTGATCTCCGGCAGTTCCACAAATTCCCGGACCTTGTAAGTTTTTGCCGTGTTTCCTGCCTGCCCGGACACTTGTAAATGCCAAGCGTATTCAGCCTGAAATTCAGATACCGGGTAGGCCACCCCTTCGTCATTTGTCAGTGTAATGTCCAGTGATGACCCGTAACCAGTGGTTGACCCGGACGCCTGCCGGTTGGTTTGTGCTGAAGCATCGGCGGCTGACAAATACAGTTCTGCCATGATCCCGGTGCCGTTGTCAGTCAGCCGGACAAACCAGTCCCGGTTCGGTGATATGTTCCAGTTGATTATTCCAAGCATTTATATTACCTCGCTGATGACTGACCGGACCCGCTGCGCCACCACGGACCGGTATTGCGGTGCTCGTTTTACGGCAGCCAGCACGGTTGATACGTCATTGATCGTTGTGCCGTCTGTGGCGGACAAAGACAGGCCCAGGTCCCTGAACACCAGCGGGGTGACGGCGGCCAGCACGGTTGACAGATCTTTTCCGGCCCACGCCAGGGCTTTGAGTTGTGCGGGCAAATCTACCCGGCCAAGGCCCATCGCCTGCAATGCGGTGGGCAGATCCTTATAGCCGGTGGCAAACATTTTAAGCATTGTGGCAATATCCTGCCGGTCCTGATAGTAGGCGGCCAATTCTGCGGGTAAATCTTCGATTGATTGGCCGTAAACTTTTAAAAACGCTTCCAGATCTTGGAATGCAATTCCATCTGTGACGGATAAGAGTATTTTAAGGTCGTAGCGGGCCTGGTAATAAGCGGACAGGTCTAAGGAAATATCTTCAAAAACTTCTACCTGTGCCGGTGTCGTGGTGACAAACAGCAGGCTATCGTTCCGTGCATTGTGTGCGGCCTTAATATAAGCAGTTGATCTCACAACACCTGAAGCTCTTACTTCTGCGATTTGAGCATCCGGTTTCCTACCTGAATACCCGTCCCCGATCCTGTACACGCCAGATAGCGCCCACCCAAGGT
This sequence comes from Desulfotignum phosphitoxidans DSM 13687, assembly GCF_000350545.1. Taxonomy (GTDB): domain Bacteria; phylum Desulfobacterota; class Desulfobacteria; order Desulfobacterales; family Desulfobacteraceae; genus Desulfotignum; species Desulfotignum phosphitoxidans. The sequence continues at coordinate 115,185 of NZ_APJX01000005.1, read as the reverse complement.
TTGAATAAGCAGTTGTGCTTGCCAAAGTATTATTATAAATGACTTCGGATACGCCATCATACGTAGCGACAATATCTACATACGAATCAGCGACCAGGCTTCCATCTTTAATTCTAACATCGCTGCCACGCACTGGGCACCAAGCCAGGCCTGCATTGACTATACCTGCCCCATTACAGACAATATAGCCGTCACCTGATTGTCCAGTCGTTGCCGGTTTTGCTGTTACTTCAAATGTCCAATTGCCCCCGACAGTAACCGTTGGCAACTGGATATAGTCATCAGACCCATCGAAATCTATTGCCCTTCCAATTAAACCATCAACCAAATCACCTGATGTCATGCTACCATTCGGAGTACCGTGTTTGGCATTTACTGTTGAATCAATAATACAACCAGCACCCCCTGAAGGGTCTTGGGACATACCGTACCTGGCTAAAAAATCACTATCCCAAACCTCTGTCCGATTTCCAGGCGTACCTACATAAGTTGTATTGTCTGCGACAGAAGTATCAAAATATAAATAAATTTCGGTATCGCTCCCACTGGAAATAACCCAAGTGTCACGAGATACCCACAATAAAGCTTTTTCACTTACAGTGTCCCACTGCTCTATTTCGACATATAGTTGCGTCTCCCCATCTGCCATTGTGATAGCAATTTTGAGGTAGTTGGCACCAACCGCATCAAAAATATCTGTTACATCTGCATCAGTCAGGCCCACAGCAGCGCCCAGTGCGATCGGTAGTGGGAAATGAGACAGATCAGAATCTATTTTGCTACTGTCAATAATGATTTTTTTATACTGTCCGTAATCGGTAAGCATAATTTCTTTTACCTTTTTGCTATACTTGTCGCTGCATTTTGGTATAGGCCAGGCTTCCAACCTCTTGTCGGGCCATCGCCCCACTCCCGGCCCCAGGGCTTGCGATCACGGGTAACAACTCCGCCGCCGATACGCCAGATATCCACCACGGTACCGTTTTTCCCGGCCAGATAAAACGCCTCAACCCTTACCGGGCCTCTCCCCAATGGCTCTGAGCATTCCACAAAGAAATTGTATTGCTCATATCCTTGCAGATGGATGACATGGCCGGTGGGCAGTTTAAAATCAATGTGCTCAATCTCATTGCTGAAAGCCTCATCGCCCCACCCCGGTTTTTCCCGCACATCCCCGGTGACGTATTCCTTCGGGCCGGTCTTTACGACAAATCGTATTTTTAAGGTCCACGGCTTCATGAATACAGGTACCTCAAGGATAAGACCGGGCTGTCTTCTGCCGGGGAGAAGGTGGACGGAATCACCTGTTTGATATTGAAATACAGGTTTTTAGCTACAGCTAAAGCGGCAGTATCCAACTCTATTCTGTTGGTTGTTTTTGCCAGAGCAGTTCCTGCCCAAGTAGCAGATCCGGGGGCGGCATTCGTAGTTGCTATAGCTTTCAAAGTAGAATTCGCAGGAGTTTCAGTATCGACACCGTTCCCACCCAAAAATTTACTGTAAGCAGTGGTGTGGTTGGCATCATCCCAGGCTTCCAGATAAGGAATCCCTGCGGTCGGCCCGTCAAAATAAACAGCAAACACATACCGGGTAGCACCGCCATTTTGACCGCCAGCGGTGGTTCCGGCCAACAGGATCTGCTCAAGGATGCCGGCAGATGCATCGCTGATAAAAGTTTTCGGCACTTCCAGATCCCCGGAATCGGGAATGATTGCTGGATAAACAACCGCTGCCGGATCATCGCCGTCTGTCTGCTGAGAATCCAGAAAATAGATTTTGTCATTGACAAGATCCAGCACCAGCCAGTCTGATGAAGCATCTCCTACCCCGCCGGTGGCGTTCCCAGTATTTGCACCATCGTTTGACGTGACGTTTGCCAGCCAGGTGACATTTGGTTTTGCCATTGTTTTTCTCCTTGTCTATATATAAAATACAAAATTACAATCACCACAGATATATTGAGACTTAATTCCCGCTCTTCCTTTTGCACACTTTGAACAAATAGATTGCCTAAACGCTTTTTGTTTACAAGAAGGACATACAAAGGGTTTTATTGTTTTGTTTCCTTTATCAGAAAGTTTCCGAAAGGAAGTTTTTCCGGAAGTAGTTGCCCCATTACAATCGGCCCCGTCTTTTTTTACCTGCTCTTTTTTTTCTTCAATTAAATCGTCTATTAATAAAAGAAAAAAATCATCTGGAATGTTCTCTTTTTTCAAAACCTTAACAACTTGCGAAGCCTCCAATAATTGCTCTATTGTATAAGCCGATAATTTATTTAATATTTGTTTCTGCTTCATCAATACCTCACATCAAGGACAAGCCCATTCAAAATAATAATAACCTGCCATATAACAACTTGCATTACATGGCCAAACATCAGGCACACCGCCTGATGGTCTTTGTGGAGATCCAGAAGACCCGCTCCACTGAAATGAACCTTCATCTATTTTGGAAATATGTGGAAATGGGCCTTTTTCACTCCAACGTTGGTAACCTTTAGTAATTACCCACTCACAAGGACTTGATCCGCAGTACAAACTATTCTGCCATGTCCATGTATGCCACTCACTACCTATTTCAACCCATTGACCGCTTGTCATGCGCACGCCGATCTCACAGGTACCGCCGCAAGTCTCGTCCTTTACCGTGATCACCGCGCTGCCGCAGGCATCCGGATCATTTACGTTTAATACATTTTCCCGGCCGGTTGTCTGGTCAACCTCAAGCGAACCTGAAACGCCTGAAAGCGTCCAGGTGAAAGGCCCGACGCCGCCGGTAAAAGAAATCGTTTTTGAACCAGGTGGATCTAATACACCACCATCATTCGCCACCATCGGCTCTACATCACCACATTCATCACACTGGGCCATACATTGATCCAGGGCATTCTGTTTCAGTTCGGCTGTTTTTTCATTATACTCAGGGCTGCCAGATTCATAGCCATAATCATCTTCAACAATCTGGCTGATAGATCGGTATGATGATTCATCATAATCTTGGGTCGTCCCGTAAAGATCGATTTCATTCTGGCAAAGCTCCTCACAAGAGCAACCACGGGCGATTTCATCTGAAAAGCGTTCTGCCGGTTCCAGATCCGGGTTTAATGACAGATTTTTCGGCAGGCAAACCGGCAGACCACCGGAAGCGCACTGGTCAGACGAATGGCAGCCAATGTTTCCATCGTTGCCGTAGCAGCATTCTTCCCCGCTGCCGCAAATAACCGTATTGCCTTCATCATCCCGACAATACCCGGACTCAGGGATGGTATAGCCATCGCCTGTTGACCCGCCCCCTGTGCCGCCTATGCCGCCATAGTCGGTGTCTGAGTTGTCACCATATGGATCAGTCGGGTCTTCAATATAAACCGTGTCTGTGTCCATCACCGGGGCTTCGCGGTTTGAGTTCATCCAGGCTTTGAACTCGGCTGTTCCGGCATTACCCCCTGCATCAAAGCGGGCCATAGCCGCACCAACGGCGGTATATGTCACGACCAAGGCTGTGCCGGAATCCCGTGGGACCGACAAGTCAACAGTTTTATCAGAAAACGATCCGCCGTAAAGATTCAACCCGGTGGGAATACCATTTTCATCTGCCTGCCAAACGCCGTCCACTGAAGCTATGTATCTGTTTACGTCCGCCTGCGTAATCCCGGCCACTTCGTTTTTGGCTGCGGACCTTTCATGATTGATTTTGACTTTACCTAATCTGGCCCGGCCCCAGGTCAATGATCCCAGGGCGGTTTCGTTGGTATGAGACAGAAACACCATCCGACCGTCCGTGATCGGACCGGACTCTTCAGCATAAAGAATCAGGATTGCAGATTCATTAATTTTGATCCGTGACGGGGCTGCCTCAAGGTCGATCGACGGTGGGCATTTGCAGGCATTGCCAATATAGATTTCCCCGGAATCAGCGGCGCCTTTAACTGAGGCGGTGATTTTGACATCTTCAGATTGCGACCCGGCCTCCAACTTATTGACAGCCACCCCTTTGGAAAAATATTCTACGATTACCAATTGATCACAATACTGTAACCGATCCGAAAGCTGGATGGTATTGCCGTCTACCTCATACCCGGATGCGGTCAGATTGTTGCTGCGGGTTTTGTCCGCGTAAGACCACACGCCCCGCACTGTTGACGGCGGAAACTGCACACTGATTTCAAAATAATTGCTCGCCCGGACCTCTTCAGCAGGCATCAACCGGGTGGCGGTGTTGTTCCTAACAGATGAAAGACTTGCCGATTGTGCATCCGATGTCCAATCCACCGGGGTATTCTGCACCGGCTCCCCGTCGGCATCTGTCAGGCGGGCATAGATCCGGCGGGAACTTTCACCATCGGCAGGCATACAAGGCTCTGGTACGGTCACGGCCACCCGAAACCCGGACAAATCTCCTGCCGGGGTAATACGCACCCGGTTGCCAAATGAAGGCCATACCGGGTTTTCCGATATGCGTTCAATCTGATCTTCGGCAATGGTCAGATCCGAACCCGTTGGTGCATAATCAATCTGCACAATCCGCACGGCACCGGCCCGGTTGGTGGTAATATAAGCCCCGGCATACTCGGCCAGCTCGGACAGGATGGTGATCGGATAGGCGTTTTCTCTGGCATAGGTGTAGGCATATACCGGGAAATCGGCAATATCGCTGTCAGCCAGATCCCAGGTCAAGCCCGCCCCGGTGATCAGGTCGGCGGCCAGGGCAAAGAAAGTGGTGTCTGATTCAACCGACACGGATTTCTTTGATGCAAACGGTTCGCCCAGGGCAGCGGTTTCAGATCTGCACCACACACCCCTGGCAACGGACGAATCCAGTTCATGGTCCATTGCCGGGCGCTCAATGAAAAACTTGCCCTGGGATTTCCAAACATCTGCAACGCGGGTTAAAATTTCCACGGAAGGGGCCGATGGTATCCGGGTCAGTGGCAGGGCTGCATAAAAGGTCGGATCTGTAATTTCCAGCACCATTTCTCGGCAGTAGTTTTCCCGGGAGGCCGTGACAGTGAACCGGGCAATCTTGTCTGTGATGTCCGTGACAACGGCAGTGGCCGGGTCAGTATATTGGATTTTGAAGCCGTATGGCATCACACCTCCTTGTCCATGACCACCAGGTTGATTTCATAGGAATAGATCAGTTTTGCGTGCTGTGCCCAGAAAATGTTCTTGAACGCCAAAAACCCGTTGGGCCTTGAGAATTGGACTTTCCACACGGAAAACCCGTCCGTGAAATAATACTGAGTACCGGCGGATTCATGCAGGGCCTGGATGGCGGCCACGGTGGCGGCTTCCAGAGCATCGGGCTCCGAGATCCGGATCCGGCCGTCCGTGACATAGGTCCCGAAGTCCTGGACCTGGACCCCGCCCAGGGTGGGATGCACACTGCCCCGCACCCGGTTGCCGCCGGGTTCTTCGTATTCCCCGAAAATCGGCGGCTGGTCAAACACCACCAGGGTGGCCGGTGCCGGATCCGCGCTCTGTGGGTCCACGGTCGGTTCAATGTCTATGGAATAGAATGCAAAATCAGCCACGGGCAAGCCCCATTTTTTTAAGTTCAGAATCAAATTCCCGGATCTGCTGCCGGGTGACACCGCGCCGGCCCATAACCTGCAGCGGCAGCTCCACGCCGCCGGCCTGGAACCGGATGGTCATGACCTCGCCGCCGGACGGGACCATGCCGCCCTGGGCAAATTTCAGGGGTCCGGGCACCTGGGGCATCCGGGGCATTTTGGGCAGGCGCATGGAGTTCAGCGCGTCAAACAAAGCGGACCCGTATTTCTTGACCGCCTCTTTTCTGATCACGAACTCGCCCGCCTCCAGCAAGGCCCGGATCCGATCCCCGCCCCCGAATCCCGGCAGACGGCCGCCCCGGTTCATGCCAACCCCGCCGCCAGTGGCCCTGGCTTCTTCCCTCTGGACCCGCTCCGTGACCACCACGGTGATGTGCTTGGTTTCATCTTTGGTCAGGTTGTTGATGGCATTCTGGGCGTCTGCCAGGTTGGACAGCTCAATGGACACCTCCGCTTCCCTGGCCCGGGCCACCCATTCCAGTTTTTCCTCTATCTGGTCGGCAGCGGCTTCCCATTCGGCCTGGGACTTTTCAGCGGATTCTTTTTGTGTCTGGTACAGCTGCTCTACAAACGCTCCCACCTCTTTGATGCCGGCCACGGCAATGCGCTTGGTGTCATCGATGGACTTGACCACCACGTTTTCGCCGTCTTTTTCCTCCCGGACCTCTGTGGCCAGGTCCGCATACAGGGACCGGGATTCATCGGCCAGGCGTTTGGCCAGCTCATAATCTTTTTCCCGCATGGCCTGGCGGGCGGCCGCCATTTTTTCTTCCGCCTGGAGGCGCTTGTCATTCCACTGCTCCTGGTCGGACAGGCCTTTTCGCTCCAGGGCCCGGATCTGATCGGCGGTGGACAGCCGGGCATATTTGATTTTTTCCTCCCATGAGATCACCTCCTGGGCATACTTCTGTGCCTGATCCCGGGCGGATTCATAGGCTTTTTTTGCCTGGCTTTCAAAGTCTTCCAGCTGGTCAGCGGTGGCCTTGATGGCTTCGGCCGGTTCTTTCATGCCATCGCCGGCGGCGGCCCCGGCGTCCTTGAGGCGCGCAAGATCGGTGTTGACTTCGGCCAGGCGATGGTTCAAGGTTTTCAGTTCTTTCTGGGCCGCCTTGGCTTCTTCGGTGGCGTTGCCCAGAAACGTGGTCTCATCCGCCTTGGACATCAGAGACTGCTGCAGGGCCACCCAGTAGGCTTTTGCCCGCTGCAATTCTTTTCTCAGGTCAGATAGTTCTTCCGGTGCCCGGCCGGTGATGTTCTCCGGCAGCCGGATGTCTTTGAATTCATCATACTGCTGCATGACCCGGTCCGTGGACCGGAACAGGTCCTCCTGGGCTTTACGGGCGCTCTCTACCGCCTTTTTGGTGTCATAAGCCACTTTGATGAACTTGCCGATCTGATAGACCCCGTACACTGCCCCGGCCGCAATCCCGGCTTTCAACGCGGCACCGGCCAGGGTGGAAGAAGCGGCAACGGTCAACAGGCTTTTGGATGCGGCGGCGGCCTGAACCACCATTCCCTGGAGGCCGAAAACAATGGACCCAAGCCCGATCTTCCACAACACAAACCCGGCCACGCCCGTGGCCATGGTGGCAATCAGGGTTTTGGTGACGGGATCGGTCTCCTCAATGGCATCCATTAACAACCGAACCCCCTTCAGCGCCGGGAGCAACCCCGTGGCCACCATGCTGCCGATTTTTTTTGTAATCTTTGCTATTTCATTTCCGAACAGTTTGATCTGGTTTTCCGGAGTATCTTTCATTTTGTCGAACGCTTCGGTCATGGACCCGGCGGACACGGTCATGTTTTCCAGGATCTGCCGGAAATCATCCATGTTCTGCGTCAACGACAACACCCCGGTCCTGGCTTCCACATCCGGTATCAAAAACCGCATCTGATCAACGGACAGCCCTTTTTCCCGGATCGCCTCCAGCGTGGGGATCAGGCCCTGCCAGGTGATGCCCAGTTCATCAAATTTTTTCTTGGCTTCCGGGGTCGGGGCCGCCATGGCGTTGATGGCCCCCTTCATGGCGGTGGCCGCCTGGGGGGTCCGGATCCCCGCTTTGGTCAGGGCCGCAATGGCGGCGGCCACTTCGGTGAACTCAACATTGGCGGCCCGGGCCGTGGGCAGCACATTCCCGATCTGCTGCGACAGCTCCGGGAAGGTGGTGACGCCGGATTTCACTGTCTGAAACAAAATATCATAGACCTCATCCAGGTCGCTGATCTCCTTGCCGTAGGCATTTATCACGCCCACCCCGGCCGTGACGGCGGTCTTTGTGTCGGTCACCCCGGCCACGGCCGCCTTGCCGGACAGTTCCAGCACCCTGGCAGATTCTTCCAGGGCCACGCCTGCGGAAATGATATCATATTCAGCGGCCGCCAGTTCCGCAGCGGTCTGGGGGATCCGGGTGGACAGGTCAACGATTTCATCCGACAGGGATTTGAACCGCGTCTCTGACACATCCAAAAGCGTGTTCACCTCGGCCATACGCTGGGCAAACCCGCTGTACCCGGAAAACGACCGTATGGCCGCATACCCGATACCGATCAGGGATGCCATACCGGCCCGGGCGCTGGTGATGGCGGTGGCCCATCCATTAGTTTCAGCCCTGAGTTCGGCAATCCTTGTTTTCATGCCCAGCTTGGCCTCGTACAGCTCGGTCATGCTGAGCTTGCCGGATTGTTTGAGCCGGACATATGCCGCTTCCGTGGCCTTGATTTCGCCCTGGATGTCTTTGAACGGCCGGACGTTGAGCATGCCCATGGCCGCGTTTATTTTGGCGGCCTGGGACATCTCGGCCCGGCTTTTGGCCACGGCCAGGGCCAGTTTTTTCTGCTCCGCGTTCAGATTTTTGGTGTCAACACCGGCCCGGGTCAGGGACCCCCGGAGCTTGTGCAAAGATTGCTGGTTCTGCACAAACTGAGTTTTCAGTCCGGCGGCTTCTTTTTTGGCTGCATTGAACCGGTTGGACAGCGCTTTGGTGGGCTTTTCAGAGTCGGCCATCTCCCGGGCCAGGCGGGCCACTTCCGCCTGGGCGGTTTTCCAGGCCCCCCGGCTGGCTTCGAGATCTTTTTTCAGCTTTTTGAACGCCTCGATCTTGCCTAGGGCAGACAACTGGCTTTCCAGCTTTTTGACTTCTTCCGTGCCCTGGGTGCTGGCCTTTATTTTGATATCAATGTTGCTGCTCATTGGATATTCCCGCCCTCCTGAGACATGGCGTTCACCGCCTCATTCACTGCCGTCCTGAAAAACGACCACCCATAGTCAAACACCCGGTGGTGCCCCAACATGATCAATCGGCAGACAACGGTGTCGAGGTCCGCTCGCGGATGATTTTTTCCCCCATCTTTGACAGACGGGTGATCATGTTGGCAAAAAAAGGGTTGATGTCCTCCACCCCCTTGATGATCTGATCCAGCTCGGACGGAGAGAACATAGAAAGGCCCTCTGCATCCAGTCCGGTGGATGCTTTGACCGCATCAAACGGAATACGGCCGGCAAACATCAGATCAATGACATCCACACTGCCGGATTCTTTGTCTAACTGATCCATCAGGTCCCGGATCTGCGCCACCGTCAGTTCCATGGCAATCACTTCCCGGCCGTCAACCGTCATGGTTTTTTTCCGTATCAACCGTCACCTCCTTTAGAACATCATTTCCTTTTTAAAGTATTCCTGGCCGGATGACTGTGTGGTATCTTTGAGCACCGACCCGGACACCTGGAGCACGGAGGCCCCGTCACCGATCAGGGGGAACTCGCCGGACAGGCTGATCTGGACCTTGTGGAACGTGTACCGGAACCGGGGGCCCTGGTCGTCCTTATCCGTGACAAAGATGATTTTCTTCTCCACCGATCCGGCAGACATGCCGTGAAGATAGTCGATGTCCACGGCTTCGTGATCATAGGACACCACGTCTGTGCCGGTCATATCCCCGGTGGACAGCTGACGCACGTACCCGTAATCCGGATCGATGGTGTAATCGGTGCCCTGGGCGCGCCGCACGTCTCCGGCAGCGGATGTGATACACACATCTTCTTCTGTTTCAATGCCGGTGGGCGTGATATAATTGGTGTCCGCGGTCTCTTCGATCGCCTCGCCCGTCTGAAACGTGCCGGACACATTGACCAGCACCACATGGCCGGTGCCCACAAACGCGACCTTGCCGGTGGCTCCGGATAAAGCGCCGGTTACCTCATCCGCCACCGCCAGGGAGCCGGTGATAGCGCCGGTGATCTTGGTGACAAACACGTTGACCTTGCCCAGATCCACATACAGATCATCGACAAAGGTTTTTTCTTCCTGGAACACGCCGGCGGCCGCCTGGTTGGCTGCCACGATCGCCGATCCCAGCAGCACCATTTGCAGGTTGTTGTTGGACATTTCTCTCAGGCCAAAGGACAGGGAGGCGTTGCGCTCGGTCTCGCGCTCGATGATGGTCCCCCGGGCCGCGTTCCGGGTGGACTGGAGCGTCTCGGTGGACACCTCCACGTTGAAGTTGATACCGTCCAGCTCGCCCAGGTCATCAAAGGACGTGCCGGCCACGGCCCCGGCATATGCCCGGCCGGTGCCGTTGAACCGAATATTTGCGGGGTTGGAAGTCAGATTTGACATGGTGATACTCCTTTTCAGTGATTATACCGGCATTGCCCGCCGGGTGGATTTGAGTTGCGTAATGGGAATTACCGACCCGCTGATGAACAGCGGGAAAAAACTGGCGGATCCGGATTCGGCCCGGGTGGTTACGCTGCCGATACCGGCCCGGTAAATGGCGTTTTCCGCCAGCTCCCGGAGGGTCTCGGCCTGGCAGAACCCGGTCATGGTCTTTGTGTTGCCGGATTCCACGATTTCTTCATTGACCACGCCGACCCCGATTTCCAGTTCCCAGGCCAGATCCCGGTGTGAGTCTCCCCGGACCTGGCTCAGCCCGGTCACGACAATGGCCGGGTAATCGGTGGAAGGATCCGGCGGGTGGCGTTCATCCACATCGATGAACACGGTGTGGGGTTTGCCGAAATGCTCCACGCACCAGGCGGTGACAGCCGTGTCATTTGCCAGGGCGGTCCGGATCTGTTCGATCAGCTGCAGGGACGTGGTCATTATTTTTCTTTTGCCTCCATGTACCGCCGGATGGCGGCCAGAAATTTCTGTTCAATGTTCTTCGGGATGGTGTCTTTTTCCGCCCGGAACACCGGATCGATGACCGGCCTGGCCGGGGTTTCCAAAGTGGTGGTGGTTTTTTTGATGGGGAACCCCAGGGCAAACATCATCTTGCGCATCCGGGGGGTGACCCGGGTCTTTTCGCCTTTGGCGTGCAGCCGGGCCAGGCTGAGCATGCTGTCCGACACGCCGCGGTTCTGAATAAATCCGATGCTGACCGCTTCCAGGTCCTTGTCATAGTTGTACCGCACGGCCCCGGCCAGCCGGGCCAGAGGTTTGGTCCGGGTGGACAGCATGACATCCTTGTACTGACGGACCCGGCGCTTGCTGCCTTTCTCGCCTTTCCACACCATGCGGTAATTTTTGACGGTCCGTTCACGGCCGCCTTTGCCCCGCTTCCGGGACAATACGCCGGTATGAGGGTTCAGGTCATCCCATTTGGCATTGGACGGTCCGCCGGACCGGATGGCGTCGGCGATCAGGTTTTTCAGGCGGAACCCCTCGGATTTCAGGGCCGATGCTGTGGCCCGGTCCGCAAACTGCGGGAACGCCTTGATCAGGGCCTCCATGTTTTCAATGGCCAGCTCGCCCCGTTCGTCCATATAGATCTCAAGCATGGGTCATCTCTCCCAGATATCCGTGACGGTCCACACCTCACCGTCAATGGTGAACGTGTCCCGGTATCCTGGGGCCGGGATCTGGTCTTTTCTGACCTTCACCAGTGCTGTTTCTCTGACCCGTCCCCGGTCAAAGTCCGGCCGCACACCCTTGGCGCACATCAGCCGCCAGACATAGCCGTCACTTTCCTTGCCTTCGTCCATGCGTCCGGTGGCACCGTAATCCACAATGGCCGGCACGGTCACTGCATCACCGCCGGAAGCGGGGGTATATACGACTGACGTTGCAAATTCAGACGTATCGAAAAAAACGTCCAGGTCGAGTTGCATCTGTTCTTTAAACGTGGTCATGACACCTCTTTTTTTTATGGCTTAATACAGCCAGCAAACTTCCTGTGGATTTCTGCCCGCGCTGCCGGCATGTAAAAAAGTGCGCCCTATCCCTATTCGCCGGAACCCCGCTTTCATCAGGGCCTCTAAAATCAAAAACCGGTGCCGGCTGCCAGGCACAAAAATATCTGTCCCCTCCCCGGTAAGGTGGTCGCTGCTAAAAGAACCGCCTTCGTGTTGATTCCATGGACCGCATCGTGATCCGCTGATTATATCGAATTTCACACCTTCCTTATCCACAAACACTCGGGCAGCATACAACCTGTCCATATGCTCCTTGGTCATGTTTTGAAGTCCGCACTTTTGTGTGCAGTTGCATACAAATTCATGGGGCTGGAGATATGGAAAATAATCGGCCCAGTTTATGGAGATGCTGTTTGTCATACCCCCGCCTTGACCAGATTCAGCCGGGCCGATGCCGCGTCATGCACAATCTCCACGACCGCCCGAACCACCACCAGCTGCAGGCCCGGGGCCAGGCCGGAGATCCGGGCCTCGATGTTCGCCCGGATCAGCCCCACCAGGTCCGCCATGGACTGCTGTTCCAGCGGGGTCAAGTTCAGGACCTCGATCTGTTCCACCAGCACCTTTTCCAGATCCTTGACCTGGACGGCCTCCGTTCCGTCCATGACCGCCAGAAGTGCTTTGGTTACCGCATACGCCGGGACAATGGTCTCGGGTTTGACAGACATGGCCGCGCCCACGGCTAGCCGGATGGTGGCAGTTTCCACGGCATCCACCTGGCCGTCCCCTACCCTGGCGGTGGTACCGGCACATCCGGCAGCCATCAGACAGGCCACCAGCATGAACACCAGCATGACCCCTGACCCACGGATGCCCTGCCCGCCGGGTTTATTTTCACCTGTTATTCTGCCGCCGGCCCCGATGACGGCAGCTGCAGCCCCGCCGACAGCACCGGTAACAAGGGCGGATCGATCCAGGTTTCCAGTGACCGCCACTGTGGCCACCCCGGACAGGGCACCACCCAGAATCCCCATCAAAGAGGACAGGATTTTTTCACCAAAGAAATGTTTCAGCCATTTTTCAAGCATTTGCCTTCTCCTTATAAAATGGTTTTTATTCTCAACAGGAAGTCCGGCCGCTATCAGTCACCGGCCCTTTCGTTCAAGATCCGCTCCTTCTGCTCCTGTGGGATATCCATATACACCACCATGGAACGCAGCATCCGGAACACCAGGCTGTTTTTGGCATCCACCGACTCCTGGAACTTTTCCTGCCCGGTCTTCATCTCGTCGATTTTGGCAATGAGCTGATCGCTCATCCGGCAGTCACTGGCGTGTCTGGCCGCACATTCCGGATACGTGACAAAGTTTTTTTCTTTTTTGTCACTGAGAATCCGGATAATAATGCCCGCCACAATGGCACCGACAGACGTGAACAGACCTCCCATCAATGCGACTTCAAGTACGGAAAATTGCATCTGACATCACCTGTTCTTTTTTTTCAGGTTCGATTTCAGGCCCGGATCCGGATCATCTGTATCATTTTCCTGCCGGGTGCCGGGCAGGTCCATGACCGGTTCCCCGGCATTTTTGTCCACCAGCTCATCCACAATTTCCGCGTCAAACTCATAGAGCTTGTCCGGATCCGGCAGATAGTGCCGGCCCTTGACCACTGCGGTCCGGGTGAGCAGTATTTTTTTGGTTGCCATAAATCCCTCTCTTTGCTTTAAAGGCGGCCGGGTGTTCACCCCACCGCCCGGCATTCAACGATCTTCTTCAGGCCGTCCGGACAACAGATCAGTCGATCACCTGAACTTCGATGATCGCTTCCGGCTGCCAGGGCACCGGCAGGGGCCGGGATTCCGCCAGGAGCCAGAGCACGGACGGATCTTTTTCCAGCCAGGCCTTGGAGAAGATCTGGCCCACCACCTGGGCTTCCGCATCCAGATCCAGGATGATGCCGTACTCGATGGAGAACCGGGCCATGGAAGCGATCAGATAGATCTTGTTGGCGGGGATCAGGTTCTGGTCGTCTCCGGCCGCATCCTCATACACGGATCCATATGAGTACACATCGATGCCGCCCAGGTTACCCATGTAGTTGGAGGTGGCTTTCCAGGTGAATTCCCCGGCGGACAGGCGCCTGGCATCAAACGCTTTGTCATTTTCCACCAGGGTCCACAATTTTTCTGCCGCATCTGTGCCGCAGATCATGAGGTCCGGGCCGAACCCCAGGGCATTGATCATCATCTGTGACCAGGTCTTGACCTGGTTTCTGGGCTTGGCCGTGTCGGTGGCCGACCACTTGTCATCGCCGGTCAGGGTGATCTGGTGGGCATCGGGCATCAGGTAATCCACCTGAAACGCGATATTGTCCTGGGAGACCGCCAGTGTCCCGGTCAGGGCCTGGGCGCACATCCATTCTTTACGGGTATCGATGAGCATCTTCAGGTTCCGCTGTTCCGTGGCGATCTTCTTTTTCCGGGCCGCCATGATGTCCGTGATCCCGCCGGCATAATAGATCTGGCCGGGGCCGCGCTGGCCCAGCAGGTCTTTGGCGGTCATAGGATGTTTGGGCCGGATCCGCGGGGTTTTCACCACGCGGGAAGACCGGGAGGTCCCCTTGACCACCACCCCGCCTTCCAGGTCGGTGATGAACGGGGCCATTTTACGGCCGCCCTTTTCAATGTCCACTTCCACGGTGTCGGTCTCGTGGGTGTTTTCTTCCTTGAACACCAGGTCCTGCAGCATCCGGGGCGGTGTCGGGATCTGCTCGATTGCCCGGGTCTGGACCCTCCAGTCAAGATCAGGTATTTCCAAACTCATGTCATGTCTCCTTGTTTATGTTGGTTTTAATGTGCATCCCCGCAACGTCCCGGTTGCAAAGAATTATTTCACGTAAATGCCGATTGCCTTGAGCTCGGCGATGGCGGCGGCTTTCTGGTTTTCCGTGATTTCGTCCGGCCAGGTCAGGTAATGATCGATGGCCACGCCGTGCTCCATGAACACGGCCGGTTCATCATCTTCGCTGGCATCCACATCCCCCAGCAGGATGCAGGCGGCTTCCTGGGACCCATTGATGGCCCGGCCCTCGGTGGTGCCGCCCAGGGTCCCGGAACCGTCCACGGTCATGTTGGTGGAATCTTCTGTCAGCACTATAGCGTTGCCGTCAGCACCGGCAACGGCTGCCGTGATCACCACGTCGTTTCCGGCCTGTTCGGCGACCACGGTGGTGAGATCCGCGGTCACGGCCGTGACAATGTTGGCGGCCGCGGCAGCAGCATCTGCGCCGATGGTCACCTCTCCGGTTCCGCCCCTGGCTGCTTTCCAGGTAAAGGTCTGGTCATCGATCACAAAGGTTTCATCCGCCACTGCGATGCCGATCATCGAAATGGTGCCCTGGGCAGCCACGGCTGCTTCATCCGGGTCCAGCTGCACCTTTTTGCCGGAAGCCGTCAGTATCCCGCACACCGTGCCGGACACATGACTGCCGCCGGACAGGGTCCCGGGCAAAAATACCGGGGGATGGTCCCCCACAAACATGCGGTCCTCAAAGGTCCGCTCGGTCATTCCAAAATTTTGTGCCATGGTGTTGCGCTCCTTTTATATGAAAGTTTTAAGTGTTCAGTTTTAAGTGTTAAGTCAGGAGGCGGACATATTCTGATGCCTGTTTTTCGATGTCGCCCTGACTGCCATGGTCTGCGGTGGAATCCCGGCCTTTCTGGGGGTTCACGCCCTGGGAGTGTCCCTGCTGGAGCGCGGCCAGGATAGCGGATCGGCTGGTGCCTTTGCCGGCGGCGTCGTCGCCGTCATTGCCTTCTCCGTCATCATGGCCGGCAGCGGCCGGGACGAAAATGCCCTTGAGGGCCTGGACCTGCTCGACACTGGCCCCGGACTTCACCACCTGGGTAAAGCTTTCGGCGGCCTCTTCTCCCATGACTGCGGATGCCAGGCCCAGGACCCGGTCCGACTCGCCTGTCACAGCGATGGATACCGCGTCCTTGATTTTCTGTTCTGTCTCCGCCCGCTCCGCCTGTTTGCCCTGATCCAGCACCTGGCCGTACAGGTCCGGGTGGTCCCGCTTCAAAGTTTCAAGATCCATGATCTTCTCCTTCTTTAAAATTGATGAAAAATAGGTTTCAAAATCCTGGTCGATCCGGTCGATCAGGCCCAGCTCAAGGGCCTGATCCGCCAGAAATACTTTTCCGTCTGCCATGCCCTGTGCTTTTTCTGTGGACACCCGGCGATTTCTGGCCACGGCATCGATAAAGATGCTGTAAAGGGTGTCCAGTTTTTCCTGAAAATAGGCCCGGGCTTTTTTGTTCAAGGGTTCGTCCTCATTGCCCAGGGCTTTGTATTCGCCTGCCGCCAGATGGGTGAAGGCCAGGCCCATGTCCTGGTTCCATTTTGACCAGTCAATGTGCAGGGTCCGGACACCGATGCTGCCCACGGCCGCGGTCTGGGGAGCGGAGATATCCCGGGCCACCGATGCCAGCCAGTAGGCAGCGGAACACATCTGCCCGTCTGCATAGGCATAGATGCGTTTCTGTTTGCCGGCATCAAACAAAAAATCCCCCAGCTCCTTGCACCCGGACACCAGCCCGCCGGGGGAATCCAAAAGCAGGCAAATGGCCCGGATCGACGGGTCCTTGACCGCGGCTGCCACCTCCCGCCGGATCCGGTGGTAACTCCACCGGTACAACGACCCGGTGATGCTGATCACGGCAATGTGGTTCCGAATGTCCAGGTCCACGTCATCTCCGGATTCAATCCCGGCAGCTGCGCCGGCCTCGCCGGATTCAGCCACCGGGTCCCGGCCCTGGTAAACCAGGTGGGCGATTCTCTCCAGAGCGCCCGGGGTGATGGCCCAGGGGGCGGACAAAATGTCAACGTCTGTATTAATTTCCGGTGGCATGGGGTAGCTCCTGTTCCGGCTCATCAGGTTCATAAAGAATGGCTGCCGCGTCCGCCGGCGGGATCACGTCCAGATCTTTTTCCAGACCCCGTTCAGAAGAGCGCTGGTGCAGGTTGGTTTCATAATCCCCGCCGCCCATCTCCGCGGTCACGCCGGCCAGGGTGGCAATGTTGTGCTGAATCGCCAGGATATTGGCCTTGATCTCTTTGAGCGGATCCACATTGCCCTTGCGCGGCGGGATCCAGTCAGCCCGGGTGTAGGCGTGCATGGCATCGTAAAAATCAGGCGATCCTTTGGGCAGCGTGATCATACCCCGCAGCCAGGCTTCCTCGATCACCATGCGCCACACCGGCTGGCAAAACCCATCCACCAGCCATTTCTGATACATGCCAAACACCCGCCAGGCTTCCAGGAGCGCGGCCCGGGCAGAGGAATAATTGGTTTTGGAAAAATCTTTGGCAATCACCTCATACGGCATGCCGATGGACGCGCCGATGGCCCGCAGGATCCGTTCCACAAAAGAGTCAAACGACCCGCCGGGGCGGTCGGATTTCAACACATGGGGCTTTTCATTGAGATTGCCGTACAGGATGGTGCCGGGGGCGGCTTCGTGATACCGGGTCTTGTCCGCTTCCGGGTCGGTGGACTGAAGGCCCTGGGCAGATCCGGTAGGATCGGTGGTTTCAACAAACACCGGGAATGAGGAAGCAATGATGGCCCCCACCAGTTCGAAATCCAGATAATCGTTGAGGTCTTTGAAAAATTTCATGGACGGGGCCAGGACGGACACGCCCCGGTTCTGCTCTTCAGATTTGGACACAAAGGTGTGAATCGCTCCGGGCCGGTGGCCAACCCGGGCCGGGGTCCGGGAGAAGTTGGCCGAAGGCAGATCCATGCTGACAAACCCGTCATCCGGGTTGGCGATCCAGTAGGCAACGGCCTCTCCATACCGGCCGAACTCCACGCCGTCCTTGATATTGTTTTTCCAGGTGAAATCGTTGGGGGTATAGACCCGGAGCGGGTCCACCGACTGCAGCGATAGGGAAAAGGTCCGGCCGGGCGCATCGATCATGAGGGGGAGCCGGAAAAACTCTCCTTTGACCAGCAGGGTCCGCAGGGCCACCAGGGTGTTCTGCCAGAATGTCAGCCGGCCGGCCGCATCGCTTTCTCCCTGCCAGATGTGCCAGGCCCATTCCGCCTGGGCCTGAAACTCCCGGCTTTCTTCATCGGTCCATCCCAGCACCTTGGCATTGGGCCGGGACTGGGGCATAAGTCCCGTGCCGACCGTGTTGACAGTAATGGAATCGATGCTGGAGGCGGCATGTGTATCATTGGCTGCCAGGTCTTCGGCCCGGTCCGCCACCACCTGGCGTTCCCGGCGTGCGGAGTATTTGGTGTTCCGGGCCACCAGCCAGTTGGACAGGGTGCCCCGGAGGCCAGCAGCGGTGCGGGATACTTCGTAAGATCCAAACGGATTGGGACCGGCCGGCGGCAGGGGCCGGTTGTCCGGACCATACAAAACAGGCGGGTTACCGGTCATCTGGCCACCCGTCCCTGCATGGCCACAATTCGGCCGGTGCGGTTCAGAATCCGGTCTTTTTCCGCATACAGCCGGTCCAGCTTTTTATCGATATAATCCGCATCCGCCCGGGTCAGGGTGCGGCCGCCCATGCTGTACTGCTGCCCGGTGCTCACCGCATCGTCGGCAGCTTCCCAGAGAGCGATCTTCTGATTGATTCTTTCTAATGTATATCGTGCCATGGTCCATGAAATACCACAGCATATTGTGGTTTGTCGTGGACGCTATGGACACTATGGACGTGGTGGACAGAAATTTTGGAAATTTTGAACTATTTTATAAAAATATCATGGAAAATTTCAAATACAGGATGCCACGCTGAGATTGCAGAACCATTTTTAAAGACATTTCCGATAGAGTAAGTCAACATTATCGGTAAGCGGGAAGATACATGCACGAGTTTTTCATTTACAAAAAATTAATAACCAATTAATATTTATTAATTTTTTCAGGGTTAGCATCAATTTTATAAAGGTACGAGCGTGTACATTTAGTTTTGGTGTTTTGGAAAAGAGCGACATTGTGTCCTTTCCCAATTGAACTTTTGTATGCAATTCCATCATACCCTTCATTTTTTATAAATTCGCATAAATACTGAGAAGGAATGTATTGTAGATCTGTATTTTCTTTATCAATAGGAATAGACAATTGATCTCCGAGCATTCTAAAGAACGCTAAATTTTGAATAATATTTGCAAGATCATAACCATGTACCAATGGATCCTCTATCCTAGGACTAGTTAAATCAAATATTGAAAGTTCATCAATTGCTTTAAAAACTCCAATTGTTATGAAGCTATTGATATTTGGGTGAATCTCATAGATTGCGGTATATAAATCAGAGGCCAAGTATAAATATGGAATCCCTTTCGGGTTAGCCCTTCCGTTCTTACTGCAATTGATAGGAGGTGCTCCCATTTTTTTAGGTTCAATTTTTTTAGGTTCTCTACAAACTCTTGCTCTATAAAATTTTTGGCCTTTAGGATAGCATGTGTTTAAGATATTAGAACTGCAAAGCATTTTTAAATTTGGACAAGTAGAAGGGAAAAAACGGTTTTTATATATCAACTCATCACAAAATTCTTCCCATTCTTTTGTTAATTTCGTATTAAACTCCTCTGAAATTCCCCAATATTCATCTTTGTTTTCAACCCAGGAGTCAGTATCAATTCCACCACCATATTTTATATGTGGTCGTCCAAAAATTGAACTTAGCAAATCTTCAGCTGCATCAAAAGTGTCAATTGTAAATGGTTCCCATTCTTGAAGTAGTCTTTCGACGATAGTATATCCTTCATATCCTTCAAGTATAGATGTCGGTAAAAAATCATTAACATCGTCATATAAATCAATCAGACAATGGAACATATCTGCCAATTCGCTTGGTTCAATACAATAAGGGCTCTTTTTTTGACAAAAATCACAATAGTTTTCGCCTAAACCAGATTCTATTATATATTTTTTTACTGAATTGTAAGTAAAACAATCAATACAACAAAGTCGTTCCATGGGGCTTGTTCTTATTTGTTTGAATTATCTGAGTATAATTTATTGACTACAGTTTTTGAATAAATCGTACTTTCCCTAGCAGATTCGAGATGCTTTATTTCTTTGATAATGATATCTGAAAAATTAACAGCCAAGTGAGCCACATAACTTGGTTTTTGATTATTTTTAAAGCGTTGTTTGTAGTCAGCATCGACCCTGTGAACTTTCACCCGCCCTAAATTCAGCGCTATTGTTCCATAACTTTGATTGTCATCTTTAAAATGTATAAACGTACTTATCAGATTGTCATGACTTCCTGATCCGGAACTTCTGATACCACCCAAATTATTTTCTGCGTAATCCCTGGCTGTATTGTACGCAGCATAATACGCTCTGCTGATCGCTGTTCGAAAGGCAGCTTCACGATCTATTTGTGTTATATTGCCGCAATTATTCCGCAAATAATCTGCGACTGTTAAAAAATGCTCCCAATTGAATGCCATGATTATTCAAAATCTAAAGTAATGGAAAAAAGATTGTCCGATGATAGGAATTTTTCCAAAAACCAGTTTCTATCTAACGCTTCCAATTTTTCCATGGCCTCCTCAACGGGGAGTTTGGAAAAAATTCTGAGCAATAGACTTTTCTGGCTGCTTTCCGGATCTGTAAAAATTTCCAGAGTGAGGTTGATATCTTCAGGAAAATATTCTTTGATTTTATAAAAGGATTCATTAACCGTCGGTATTATTTCCGGATGTTCTGTTAAGAAAAGCTCAACTGCACCGGTATCAATCAAATCAAAGTTGTCGATTATTTTATCCAAAGCAGACGTATTGTTATGCAAAGAATAATCAAGTTGCTGGATTTTTATTGACCGCTTGCTGGTCTTAGGAAATGTAGCATCATTGGCAAGCATATCATTACAATAGTCTTTAACATAACTAACAACAAACGCCCCACCCAAATCACGAGTATGATAGCGCCCCATATCTGTAGATCTGCTGCTTGCCAAATTGTAGCTAAGTGCATTCATAAGGTATTATTCACCTTCCTTGTTTTTATCAGGAAAATCTTTTTCAAGTGCATTGGCCTTGTCAATAAAAAATTCACCCAGGGATCTTGCTGTTTCAGCATTCAGGGAAATGCCAAATAAAACATCCCTTATGACGGAATTTTTTTTCTCTTCTTTGATGGGGCGGGGGTTTAACTGACCGTTTTCCTGAATTTCATGGGTGGTTTTATTTGGAATGGCTGTTCTTTCACTGAAAAGATTCATGATCAAATCCCCGTAAGCATTCGCCCCAGCAACAGCCCCATGGATTCGATACACTTTATAATCACAGGATTTTATATATTCAAACGTGACCGTTTGTTTCTGCTTGTCTGCCATTCAAAGATCTCCTTTCGAGATTAATGAAAGATCTTCAGGTTTCTATAGTTCAAATATATGTGTCGGTCAATACAAATGTCAATTTTTTTATGAACACATTACCTGGGCTGGAAGTCAATACTTTGGTATTGATCAATTGATGTCAGAAATATTTTTCAAAACAAATGACTGTTTTTCTTCATTTGTAACTTTATCAGTATTGATAGCGATTTCTATAGTTGCCTTACATTGTTTTGCAAAATAATTTTCCAAAAGGTTTTTGGTTTGGTTCGATACTCTTCCAGAATAAATTCTGTTATCGGTTGAGATAAAATCGAACTTGCTCCGCAACAAGCTTGCGCCAGCAAGGAAGCCCTCTACTTCGACATCCTCAGAAGTTTCTTTTTGTATACCTTCAATATTGGAAGCAGCAATTGCCAATCGGTCAAGCGACGCTTCCCAACACTTCGCACTACCGTTAGGTTGCACCCAAGAAAGCTTCGGGGCTGCTTTCTGAAGAACTAAGGACTTAAAAAATCTACGGAAATGAGCTATGGACCTTCCTGATAGACTTCCAGAACGATTCAAAATGCCTTGTTTGCTATCAAAAGAATTTAATAAAGAAAAAAAGGTTTTTAGGGTTGTCAAAGCTATGCTGTCACCAAACATATCGGAATTCGTATCTATCTGAATTTCAACTCCGAACGAGGAAGAATAAGTTCTGACTAATCTCAATCTTGACAAATACTCCAATTCTTCGCCTATTCGTCCTCTTTCAGTAGGCCCCTTAGTAATAGTTTGCGCAATACTACTTATTAATCTTTGAAAAATATTTAGTATTTGACTGATTGATAATAAGTCAGCTGTATGGTTTGAATATTTTTCTCCCTTTAATGATAATTCAATTGATTCGGCTACACGGTGGCGCATAATTTCAGCCATGTTCGTGTGAAGCTGAGAATGTTTTGCCTTAAGGCTGCGAATTGATAATTCAAGTGCAATATCTTCGGGGTTTTCCTTAAGAACATTTGCCCCTTCTTTTATCAAATCCTCTATTCTTTCTATAGATTCACTCAATCTATTAATTTGTGAATTAGCTTCAATTTCTGATATACCATGCCAGAGAGTTGTCATTATTCACTCTCCTCCTCAAAAACATTCCTTACGATTCCTTTTGGTCTATTAAGTCTATCAAGCCCAGCCCTTTCAAGGTTGTACTTATTTTCATTTTTTCCTTTTAGCAATAATCCTGGCAGTAGAGACATGAGGCGATTGTTTCATGTGCTTCCGCTTTAGCATTGCTTTCTTGGGTCCCCGTTTGTGTTTTCGATACGCTGACAGTTTTATTTGCCTTGCAAGATCTTGGATGAAATTCACATACTCCGCAACAGAGAGCGTTCGAAAATAGTGCCATTCATTTTCAGGCAGGGCGATCATCATGCCTCTGAATGTGGCTGAAATTTCATCTGCAATATAATACCCGGAGACTTCTTCATCTATTTTTTCAGCACCGTGTATACTGGCAAGAGCCCCTCTTACAGTTGCAATCACCATATAGGCTATCAGGGAAACACAAAATCCGAACAAGGCTGCACGCGGGTATCCAAGAGCGTTGATTTCAGAATTCAAATAGTCCGCCAGATATTGGAACGCTGTTTCGATTGTCCACCGACCTCTATAAACATCGGCAATTGTCGTGGCACTCGCTCCCTTTTCAGGAACATTTGTAATAATGGCAATTTCACTGTCCCCATCACGGGTTTCTGAGATCAACTGGACTCTTATCCGTCTGAACGTATGCTCTTTAGCGGAACTATCGATTACACAAATCGGTTGTTCAAAAACTTTTCCGGTTTCAATATCACCAATATGTTTCTCTTTTCCAAGAGTTTTCCAGGAATATTTTTTATGTTCCCGGATAACGAAAAAAGCATCTTTTGAGGCGATACCTGTAGTAAATTCCAGTGTGCAGAAATTCCGGTCAGCCACCCAGGCATCTCCGAGTGTGACAGTTTCCAATACGTCTGACAAAAGAGATCTCTCCTGAGAATGACCATCTTCACAGGGAAAAACATCCACAGGAAGACAAAGGCATGGATCATATACAACAAGAGATTTGCCCGGCAATGGACCAGCTGCCAGTGTTCGGAGTTCTTTTATACGGTGATGTGTTTTTTCAATACAGTTGCCATCGAGAAGCTTGACCCGAAATCCCGGCAGCGGTGATGCCTTTGTACCGCCGAGGCCTTCGATTATCTGAGAAATTTCCTGGGCAGCATATCGAACCAGTTCCGCTGAAGTGTGAGGTTCAATCCCATTGATCTTGTTGTAAAGAGATGTGATCGAAACCCCTATCTGGTCTTTGCTCGCCTGGTAGGCGGCATTTACGGATGGCCGGTTCTTGCAAACCACTTGAGACATGATGTCAAAAACACTGGAAAAAAGCAGGTCCTTTGTGTATTGTTCCTTGGCGGTACTGTCAAACCATTGATCCAGTTGTTCGGGATTGAAAATCCGTTCCATGGCACTGCGGGAAATGACTGAGACAGGACTTTCTTTGATGAATTGTTCAAAAACTGTGTTTAGCATTTTGATCTCCTTGAGATACAGGTCCAGGTTGTTTCCCTGGTTGTATCTGCTAGAATCAAAAATGTCTAGATTTATTTTCTGAATGCAATTCATTTAGTGATTTTCTCTTTAGTAATACCTTGAAAGGGCTGGTCTATCAAGCCCAAATTCACCATACCAGTACATATGCATTTTATGAAACAATTGATAATTCGGGTGATTTTCAGGAACAGCAGCTAACATGTATGAGTCACAGCAATATTGCTCTTTTGATATAGGCCCGTTAACACAACTCACTAACTTATTTTTCTCTGTTGAATTTAATTTTTCAATGTTTTCTGCTGGAATTATCGAAAGCATATCTATGTCGTTAGGTTTGATTTTTTGTGTACAAAAGCTACCATCAATCCAATGTTCGAATTGGAGATCAATTGAAATCATTTCATCCCTTAAACGACAATATCCTGAAAATAATTTACCTCTGTTTGAGTCTGAGGAAAAATTTTTTACTAAATTTTCTTTAATTTCGCTCAGAGACCAATCATGAAATCCTGGTGGAAGATTTCCATTTTCATCAAACATATGCATCCTCTTTGGCCTACAAACTGGTGAACAGATCTGCTTATCATTATTATTGATAGGATTATTGACTGAATATCAAACCGATTTGAAAAAGATCCAGACCTGTCTTCAAATAATATCTGGTGAAACCAATAGCATAAATTTGTTATTAAAATAAAGGACTTTTAAAAAAAGCCACCTGTCCAAAAAAACTGGCGCTTGGAAAGAAAAAAGGGTACAAACTTTATTCGTACCCTTCCTTCCAATCCTTTCATGCGAGCGGATTTTGTTATCCGGCTTCAAACCCGGCAACCTCATGTTCCTTCAACCGCAACCCCATGTAAAAAATATTCCCGCTCTTGATCCGGTCAAAGCTGTTGCCCAGGATCAGGCCGAAGCGCTTTTTGGTGATCACCTTCATGACGCCGTTTTCCCGGGTCCAGTCGGCAAATGCCTGGTACAGGTCGGATGCCGGAACCCGGTGCGCGTCGGACAGGTCACAGCAATCCGCCAGAAAATCTTCCACCAGGTCCCGGGCGCCGTCCAGGGTGCCGGCCTTGGCGGTGCGCTGTTTGCTCTCCAGCTCCTCCAGCAGGTCATCCACCGGCATGCCGGTGAAATAGTGCAGGGCCTTGAGCGCGGCCCGGCCCTCCAGGTACTTGTCCGCGCTTTCCACCAGCTTGGCCATGGGAAAATACAGGTGGCCGGATTTCCTGGCCCCGGTCCCGGCCATGTATCCTTCCTGTTCCATCCCGGGCATAGCATAAGCCCCGGTCTTCCGGATGGACGGCAGCACCTCATGGGTGATCCACCGGCGGAAGGTTTTGGCCTCGGGTTTGTTGGACCGGATGATGAGGGTGTATAATCCTGATTCGTTGATGGTAATCACCTGTCTGTTTTGACCTGATACAAATAAAGTTTGTATCAGCTTTTCATCATCATCCAGATTTTTGACTGCCATGTTCACATCTTTATGCCGCAAAACTTTGCACACATCCCTGGCTACCCACCAAGGTGTGCCCTCTTCATCTTTTACCACCCGAACCAGTTGATCCCCAAAACTGAACGGCATCACTGCATTGTTATCCATGATCAGACTCCTTCCGTCATTAAAGCACTTCTGGATTCAAAATAAAGGCGGGAAAGTGACTCCGCCATTTCATCGGTAAGCCCGTGAGCCGTCTGGCACATCTTCAAAGACAGCACAAAGCAAAGCTCACTTTCTTTCATGGGTAAAGTGTTGATTAAAGGACACGTGCGGCAATGGGATGCAACGGATACACCGAAGTCAGTGCCTGTAGTTTCAGACATGATAAATTCTCCTAGTTGTTTAGTAACCGCCATATATGAGTGGCGGGTCTCAACTACCGCAACTAGACGGCTGGGCTTATTCCCCGAAGGTATTGTATTCGGCCCTATCGACCCGCCATAGACTGGCTGTATCATGTCTGCCGATCCGGAAAAGAAAAGGATCAGGCACAAAAAAACCGCTGTCTGACGGGCGCGGTGCTCCGCTAGTTGTAGTAGTATCTTTACCATGCCATACCTCCCGTCAGGCTGTCAATAAAAAAAATCACCCTGTCTTTACCGCCTTCACACAGTTGGCCCCTGGCCTGAAAATGTTCTGTTCAACATTTTTCACAATCCATTTTGCAGCCGCATCAAACGCAGCCTGCCGGGACTCGTATTGTTTGTATGTAAACCGCTTTTTTTTAAACCTGATCCTGGTTAATTCCGACGGGCCGTATTCACACAGATGTGCCTCTGCATAGGCACCGCAGATGTGCCCGAATATTACGCCCGGTGCCCGGCGGGTGTAATATGCTTCCCCGGTTGCTGTTTCCAGGTCCACATCCGGATTATATTCATGGGAACTGTCCCTTCCACCGGGGAAATCTTTGCAATACCACCCAGGACCATAACCGCACGGGCATTTTTGCCATTTTGAATCTAAGAACATTTATACACCTAGGCCCCTTCCCTGGCTTCCTGCTCCTCGATGAACCGCTGCACTGTACTCTCCCTGACCCGCAACCCATTCCTGGAACCGATGCGGAAGGCATCGATCACACCGGTGTTGATCAGGTTATACACATGGGCCCGGCTGCATTTGAGTGCCTGCCGGACCTGTTCAACATTCAGTATTCTGTCCTTTTTTTCCATTTCGCCTCCCGCGTGTTATCGGCTGCCGAACCATGACGGCCGGGTTCTGGGTCCTGTGCGGCCGGTGGCTGCGGGTTGCCCGGGGTTTGTGGTTTCAGGTTTTTTTGCAAACGGATCCGGCAGCAGGTTCACACCGCCGCCCGGCCATTCCCAGTCTGCCAGGGCAGCGGCTATGCATTCGCAGTCCAGATAATGGTTGTCATGCCGCACCGGCTCCCAGGTTTCCACACCCTTGTCATTCACCTGCTTTTCCTCGGCCGTGATCTGGCGGGCATAGTCCAGCTGGGTTTCCTTGTGCAGCCAGGCACCGCCGCCCTCGCCGGCCAGGGCCTTGGCCATGCGCTCGTAAAACATGTCCTTCATTTTGTCCGTGTCCAGCAGCACCAGGCGCATGCCCATGCGCAGGGCTTTGCCGGACGGGGTTTTGTTCAGAACAGATCCCATTTTCAGCTTGCCGGGCAACGGATTGGATGACCCCTTGATCCCCCACACCCGGCAGGTCCGGGAAAACCCCATGTTTTTCTGCAGCCACAGGTAGGCCTCCTCTGTGGAGGACACATCTTTTTTGTACTTTCCGCCGCCGGTGTCCAGGCCGGCCCGCCAGATCCGCAGCTTCCTGTCCGATTCCTGCACCGGCCAGACCGTTTCGAACAGCATCTGTTCCAGGTCCTCCCAGGTCCCCAGGTGGCCGTAATCGATCAGCCAGGAGGTGTAATCCTTTGCCCAGGCCCGCACCACATAGGGAAACCCGGTCTTGTGCAGGTCAAACCCGGCTGTCAGCGCTACCGCACTGGCCGGCACCACCTGGGGAGGCAGGTCCGCCCGGCACCTGAGCACATCTTCATCTTCTTGTTTTGCCAGGACCTCGTATTCTTCCCAGGGCATGGCCTGAAAGCTGTTCCGGAAATCCTTGAGCTTTTTCTTGCTGGACAGCCCCAGCAGGAATGCTGCAGCACACTCGCTCAATGACACAAAATAACTGACCCAGGCCGGCAGATGAAACCCGACATTGGCCGGCCGGAACTTTTCCATAAATGAGGTAATGGACACCGGCGGATTCGGGGCCCGGGCGATCCATTCTCCTGACCTGGCCGCTGCATTCCGGGTGTTGTCATCCCACCTGGCGGCACATCCCTCGCATTCATACCATGCCAGCTTCCTGTTCTTGATCTCCCTGGGATCTGCCTTGCTTCCGCCGGGCCACTGGATCCGCTCCATGGTCATCAGCTGCAGCATCCCGCATTCCGGGCACCGAACATGGAAATCAAAGATCACATCTGTGTTGTTTGTCAGTTCCTGCCAGATGTTGCCGGACTCGATGGTGGGCGTGGATATCTTGATGTATTTGGAAATGGACCGGTACGTGTTCAGGCGTTTGTCGATCAGATCCAGCGGGGAAGCCTCCAGTTTGGCATCCCCGAAATTTTTCTTGTCGATCTCATCAGCCACTGCATACCGGATCGGCTTGTTTGCCAGGGAGCTGACAGACCCGGCCCAGCCAAAATAGATGGTAAGGTGCTGCAGGTTGATCCGGTCCGATGACAGGTCCTTTTCCTGGCCGGTCAGATAGGACCGCAGCCGGGTGGAGTTCACCAGGGCCGGGGTCACCCGGTCCTTTGCATTGCCCCGGGCCGTGGATTCATCCGGAAAAACATACAGCACATCCCCGGGCGCCATATCCACCCGGGACATGATAAAGTTGTGAGCCCCTTCCGACACACCGGTCTGGGGTGCCTTGCACACAATCACCTCCCGGACGAACGGCAGGGCCGCTGCATCCATGATCCCCACAAGGTATGGGGTGACACTGTTTTTCCACAGCCCCGGCAGAACGGATTTCACCAGCACCCGGTGCTTTTCCGCCCAGACCGACGGCGGGATCTGCCGGCGCTTTTTCAATACCCGCCGCTCAGCCTTGCTGAACTGCACCAGGGTTTTCAGCCGGCCCGTGTCCATCAGGCCGACCAATGTTGCCCACAACGATTCCGGACACCATGCCGGGCGGCCCGGGACCTGAAAAACCGATGGATCCTTTTCCGTGTTTTTAAACAACTGCATTGATCACTCCTCCGTGAAAATTACCTGAAAGGTCTGGGTGCTGGCATAATTGCTCAACTCCTCTTCCAGGCTGTTGTGCAGCACCTGCAAAAGATCCGGGGATTTGTTCGGATGCCCGCCCACCAGGGCAATCCATTCTCCCACCCGGGTGTTGAACAGATGCTTGAGGCTGGTTTCCAGAATCACGGCCCGGGCTGCCAGCTCCGCCTCAAAGTCCCGCCTGGGCAGGTACTTTCCCCGCTCCCGGTCCATTTCAAACTGCAGTTTTTCATTCTGCTTTTCCAGCCGCTCCACTTCCCTGGCTGTTTTAACGGCATGAATATCGTCCAGGTCATTGAGGCTGGCCCGGGATTTGGGCAGGTGCTCGGCTGCATAGGCCCGGAGCTCCGCCTCGGGCACGGACCCGTCCGGGTTGACCTTGAAAAAGTTTTTGTCCCGGTCCCGGTAAATCTTGCTTTTTGAAATCCGGTATCCCACTTTTTTGAGGTGTTCGCAGGCATCCAACAGGCTGGGGAACGCCTGGCCGGCAGGGCCTCTGAAATACTTCTCCTCCAGGGCCTGTTTTTTTTCTGCATATGCTTCCCTGGCCGCTTCATAGTTCTGCTGGTTGGCCTTTGTGGGAGATTCCTGGTAGGCTTTCAGGGTTTTGGTAATGGCCGCTTTGAAAACCCTCAGCTCAACAGATTCCGCTTTTGTTGCCGCTGCCAGAAGATCTTCAAAACTCAGTTTTGTTTTTTCAGTTTTCATTTGCTGTTATTCATCCAGGTCCATAAATTCCTCTTCAGAGACATCGACCATTTCACTCAGCAAAGACGGCCCTTCATCATCCTGATCATCTTCTTTCCAGTCCCAGGGCTCTTCAATTCCAAAACCGACGCTGGTTTTATGCTCGGATTTTTCCATCACATGCACGGTCTTTGCTTTGTTCATTTTTTCGGCCAGCCTCAGTTCATTGGTGGTCCCTTTGCTTTTGCCGTCATGGATAAAGATGGCGCGGTCACAGTCTTTAAGCACCGCTTTAGACCTGCGTTCAAACGCACCTCCCCGGTATTTGAAGTTGAGAAAATGCAGTTTTAACGGCAGGGCCATTTCTTTGGCCAGCTTGCGCGCGACCTGGCAGACACCACCGGGTTCTGCATGGGTGACAATCATGGTTATTTTGTGCTCCAGGATTTCATTCATTAACAGCACCTTGACACGTTCATCTTCCAGAGTTCTTGATCCATGCACTGACAGCCTCATTTGCCGATCTCCTTGTATTCTTTGGTTTATGCAGGGTTCCTTTTCCACAGAATCACACCTCCGCCGCAGCCGGCCTGATCACCCGGCAGTTATCCCCGGTGATCAGGGCATCCGGATGGAACATGCGCAGGTACCAGTGCACCTCATCATCCCCCATGAACAGATCCTTGATCCGGGCCCGGATGCTCTTGTTACCTACCCCGTTAAAATGGATCTCCGCCGCCTCCGGCGTGGCTGTGATGGTCACCGGGTATTTTTCCAGCAGGTACCGCAACTCATGAATCGGCGCCATACCGGCAGGCGGCACATAGCGCTCATCCCGGGCCAGCTCCATGGTAACCGCGGGCGGCAGCCCGGCCCGGATCCATGTCTTGATATCCACTCCCTTTTCAAACGCCTCTCCAGGATCTTTGCCCAGGGGCACGGGCCACCGGCGGGCCTGGGGGAATTCTTTCAGCCACCACCGGGCCGCTTTGGCGCCGGCCAGATTGTCCTCTCCCGCGTCCAGGGCGATCAGCAGACGGACCGCATTCTGGAGGTGCCAGTACATGCCGGTACCGGGCTTGGCTGAGGATGAGCCGGTGGCCACTGACCCCACAATGGAGCCGGCACGGCGGGCAATGAGCATTTCATCCAGGTCTGCTTCCACGATCACATAAACCCGGTGATCCGGATTGTGGCCGGCCAGGTCCATGCCCGACCCCGGCACCACGTAATATTTTACGTCTTTGTCGGTCTTGAGGTCCTCAGCCGGCCGGCGGATCCGGACCCGATACAGCTGCCCGGCCTTGTAGGTCGGGATCACAATCCCCCTGGGGATCCACAGCATTTTGTCCCTGCCGGTTTTGGGATTGAATATCCGGGGCAGGCCCCAGGCCACCCGGGGCCGGAACAGGCATGGTTTGCCGTTTTGCCCGCCAAACCAGCCCAGGCGGAATCCCTTGGCGGCCTGCAGATCCAGGCCCCGGCCGGCCAGGTACCGCAAGGCCTCATCATTGGCCAGCAGGGCCTGGTGGGCTGAATCTACAAACGCGCCGGCCTTTGCCTGCCAGGTCTCAACCGGCGGGTCATACGCCTTTGGCACAAACCGGTCGGGGTCGGGCCGGCACCCGGTGGCCGCAGCCCGGTAAGCCACCGGCCGATACCCCTCGGGCATGTCCCGGCCCACCGCTGAAAACGCTTCCCGGTACGCCATCCCCTTGAAGTCCACCAGGAACTGCACGTCATCCCCACCCCGGCCGCAGCCCCGGCACCAGAAAGAACCCCGGCCCCCTCGGTCAGCAGGCCAAACACGAAAACGGTCCGTTCCTCCGCACCCAGGGCACGGCCCGGCCCATTCCCCGCCGTTGGTGGTGGCCACCTTGCGCAGCACCACCCCGGAAGATTCCACCAGGGATTTGATATCAGACATGATCACCTCCCTTGCCCTGCTGCCTGCACCA
This sequence comes from Desulfotignum phosphitoxidans DSM 13687, assembly GCF_000350545.1. Taxonomy (GTDB): domain Bacteria; phylum Desulfobacterota; class Desulfobacteria; order Desulfobacterales; family Desulfobacteraceae; genus Desulfotignum; species Desulfotignum phosphitoxidans. The sequence goes on along the minus strand of NZ_APJX01000005.1, from coordinate 84,099 downwards.
GTGTGGTTTCCCAACGGGACAGTATGGGACAGATTGGCACCCTGATTTTTCACTGTCCAAACAAACCAACCCATTAAAAACAAAAAGAATTTTTATTCCCTTTGGACAGTTGGACACTAAATCCATAAAAAAAAGAAAAACAAAAAAAAGAAAAAACATTTTAAAGATATTGGCGTTTATCATCCAAGTGTCCAGTTATGGGTGTCCCTGCGCGTGTTTTCATTGTGTTTTCAACTCCTTGTTTGTTGTTGGACGGTAGACCGGCGGCCATTTTAGGAGGTCCCATACCATCCAAGTGTCCGGATCAACCCCCCTGAAAAGGCCCGTACTGGCTGTCCGAATCGTCGCCGTCCAGCAGTCCGATGCCGTTGTATTTGATGGTGCCTGATTTAACTTTCTCAAACTTTTTCTTCTTCATCCAATCCCCAAACCTCCTTTGCTTTGGAATCCGGTTGGAAACGTTCTCTTTCCACCAGGCCTCGAATCTTTGATACAGTGCGGTGGCACCAACTGAATACCCCGGGCCTGTGATGCAGCACTCTTCAATGAAATCACCCACAGAGTCTTCGTCCTTCTGGTACTCATCCACGGCCGCCTTGACAATGGACGGCGGATCCAGGCCCACCTGCTGCCATTCCAGGCAGCCGCGCACCATCCAGGCAAAAATGCCGGGCAGCTCCTTTTCCAGTTTCTTGTAAAGCATCGGATCCGCCCGGCGTTCATTCTCGCTGGTCGGCGGCCGGTCCACAAACGACAGGGTGAACGGGATCACCTTCATCCGTTCCCAGAAAGCGAAGTCATCCGCCGGCGCATGCGGTTTGTGGTTGGTGAGCAGAATCAGGGTGTGGGAAGGGGTCCATTCCACTTCATATTTGTCATATGGATTCCGGCCCCGGATCGGGTCCCGCCCTGTCAGCCACTTCACCCGGGACGGACTGATCTTTCGCCCCTCATCCGTTTCTGAAGCAAACGCCATGCGCAGGCCGCGCAGGGTCATGATATCGGCAGACGCACCGGATGAGCTGGACGGGTTGAAGTTGTCCAGCAGCATCTCCGGGCGGATGGTGCCGGCCATGGGCCCCAGGACCTTTGTCAGCATATCCATGATCATGGTTTTTCCGTTGCGGCCCTGGCCGGTCATGACAACAAACACGCTCTGGTACACCTCCCCAACCAGGCTGTAGCCGCACAGCCGGCGCCAGAAATCCACCAGATGAACATTTCCGTCAAAGATTTCATGCAGGGACTTTTCCCACAGCTCACTGGGTGCGTTGATTCCCTCTTCCGGCCATACCAGAGGTGATGCCTTTAGCAGATAATCCTGCTGCCGGCCTGGCTCCAGCTCACCGGTCTTCAGGTTCAACACACCGTTGGCGCATGGCAGCAGCCATGGTTTCTGGTCGATTTCCGTGCCATCGATGGCCAGCGGATCCGCAGAGGTGTGCGCGAACATGAGGCAGTTTTTCCGGCGCCGGGAAGACCGCAGCGCACTGACCCGCTTGTTCAGCTGATCACGCCGGGCCTCCAGGTGCTTTGTTTCATCCTCGTTGTTCTGCATCTCCCTGATCTCACCGGCCAGCCGCCTGGCCTCATCCTGGTAAACCATGGCCACGCCCTCCACGCTGGCCATGGCATTGTCCATCTTGTCAACAATCCAGTAATGACCGGTCCACTGCATCCACCGGTCCATGGATTTGTTGAACACAAAGTCATCCCGGTACAGGGCCTTGTACAGCTCCGCGTCCCCGAGCTCGTTCCGGTGGAGGCAATCCATGATGAAATTTGAATCGATCACCGGCCGGTTGCCCTGGGTACCGCCCTGGCGGCCGCCTCCCCTGAGGCCGGGGCCGCCTGCCTTGCCGCCCTTCTTTTCAGCCTCCGCCAGGGCAGCCTTTTCCTCTTCGGTCCGGCGCCGGCATTCTGATCTCATCTGCTGTTCATCCATGGCCATTTCCCATTTCCCTCCCATTTTCAAATTCAAAGTCGCAGGACAAACGCGCTTGGGTGAACCCTATGATTTTGATCTTTAAGAAGGACCCGCAGCTTTTTGAGGGAGATTTTGCCTTTTGGTTTGTAAAACTGTGCTGTGGGGTGCGGGGAGTGTGTGGGCGGCTGATTTGCCATCGGGCTGGCTCAGCCGGGCCTTTCTTAGGGAGGTATGGTGAAGAAAAGAGGCCCGTTATTGATGGCGCCACGGTGCCGGGCGCAAGGTTGAATATGGATTGGCTATACACGATAGATTCCCCCTGGGAGCATGCCGTGTGTTTCCAGCAGGCAGTATATTTCCAGCATGGTGTTCTCCACCTCCTGCCGGAATTCCAGGTCTGTATCCCGGATGCCGTCCGGGTGGCAGTGCTGGTTGTACTGGATCTGTTTGAAGTGGATGCTGCTGTAATACTGGCAGTGGTGCTCCGCGTACTTGAGCATGCCCTCGGCCAGGCTGTGGAAGCCCAGGGCGCGGGTGTAGGCGATCACATCGACAATGGTGCGGTCCGTGACTGTGATGTCGAACCGGTGAATGGCCTCCATCTCCGTCCGGATCTGGTTGGAGAAGATCCAGGCCTGGGTTTTTTCTGATCCGGCCTGGTTGATATGGAACGGACAAAACGCCTCAAGGTCCGCCAGGACATGGACGGACTTGCCTGGGTTATACAGCTTTTCCTGCTGGGCTAGCTGCAGGGCCGCTGTGGTTTTACCGGTGCCTTGCGCACCGGTAAATGATCTGATGATTTTCACAGAGCCCTCCCTATGCAACAATGGAAACGGTTGCCGCTATTTCTTGAGGCCCTGTCCGCCTTAACAGATAGTCCTTGATCCTTTCAATTGCCGCCTGTTTCCATGCCTCGCCGTCGGCTTCGTGAATCGAGAAAACCGGTTTGCCGTCAGCCACATTCATGCGGAAGACAAACACCGATTCCGGCTGCTCAATTTCCGAAAATGTGCGATAAGGCTTCAGTGTCAGAATGTTTTTGATGGGGATATCCTTCACCAGGGAAGACACGCCCTGTTTTGCCGTCAGGGTCTGGGAAATGCCGTCATCCTCGATTTTAGAATTGGCATCCACGCGGACGCTGCCGATGAACTTGAGCACATAGTCCCGGTCCTCGTTCTGAACAAAATTGGTGTGCATGGCCACCACGAAATCTTCGTATCCATATGGGATGCCGAAATTAAAGCCGCACAGCCTGGCAGATGCTTTGATCAGTTCCGGGCGGATGTTGAACGGACCGTGCATTGGTGTATAAACATACACATTGTTGTAATCACAAACATGGACAAGGAAGCTCCCGATTTCTTCCGGATCTTCAGAACAGTAATCAACAATACCTGAAAGATTGTTGATTTGAATGGTTTTCGGATAAACTTCAACCGCCGGATCACGGCCCTTGAGAAGATATTCCCGGGCGTCAATTTCCACCACCTCCGGGCGGGCCATGGTCAGTATTTTTTCAATCGCTTCTTTAATCATTTGATTCTCTCCTGAAGGGGGTTAATTTATTGTGTTCCGGAAAAAGGTCGGCCTGGAAAATCTCCGTGCATTCCGGCTGTCCAGATATGTCAGTGCCGATATAGACTTCGGTGTTGTGGCCCATGACCGGGGCCAGCTTTGATGTGGCCTGAATGGTCACCTCGGCAGCGGCCCGGTCGTTTCTGGGTTTGAGTTTGATTTTCAAAACCACTTCTCTGGCCGCTGTGGGGTTGGTGTTTTTGTCCAGGATGTTTTTCAGCACCCGGTCCAGCTCGAGGTTGGCGCGCTCGATGGCGGCCCCGTCGGACATGGTTTCGATGGTGACGTTTTTCATTTCCTGCATTTTATTTCTCCTCAACAGTAGTGGTTTTATATCCGCAGGCCGGGCAGATCCAGTGATACACGACGGACTTCTTGCCCTGTATCGTCCGGTATATCGTCATCATTTTGCCGCATCTGCATTTCATGTTCACTCTTTGATCCTCCATACCATCGGCAAAGATAAAAGAAAGAGAATGCCGCCAAGACAGTTGGCCCATGGAAACCATGCCCCGTCAGATCCGGCCATATTGATGCCGATTACAAATAATATTCCAACCAATGCCTTCAAAAAACCTCCTTTCGTCTGGGGGTTGTATCCAAACGCGCCCCAGACTCTCCAATGTTATGGGTTATTTTTCCTGGCCCTCGAACAGGGCCAGGGATTCATCAATGTCCTGTTTTGCCTTGCGGCACAATTCACGCACCACCGGCAGGGGTTGTTTCTCGCGGAGGGCGGTGTGAAAGTCAGCCAGGGCCGGAAGGTCATCCAGGCATTCATCTGCCAGGGTGTCCTTGTCCGGTCGGATCTCGCCGTCACACACCAGGGTGCAGCCGACAATGGCGGCCAGGTAGTCCACGGCGGACCGGGCAAAATCGTCTTTGCCTTTCTCCATGAGTTTTTCTAAAGTAATTCCCAGCATGAACAGGGGATTCTTTGTGATGGATTTGGTGGTTGCTGGGTTAGCGCTCCATCGAAGCAGTGTCCTTTCAGAACAATTCCAGATTTTCAAAACTATGGATTTACTTTTCAGATGGTAAATTGCTCCGGAAAACCATTCCCATGGTACCACCGGTGTGCGTGTCGGTTTGCGGTTCATTTCGATAGTCCTGCTTTGTTTTCTGGTTGATCTTGTGATACTGCAAATAGCGTTGCCCAGGAATGGGCATCTTTGTGGCACCAGGTCAAATGGCTGAGAATCCGGGCTTTGTTTTTGCCCCGCGGCAACACCTTGGCCGCTGCCTGGTGCAGCAGCTTGGCCCTGATCTCAAGGCCCTCGGCAACCGATTTTTCAATAGTGTCGGTTTTGTTCAACAGCTCCAGGTGGTAGTCGAAGGCTTGCTGAAACTTTTCCAGCTCATCGAAGAACTGAGCCGGGGTGGTGATGGGTTGGATTGATTGGTTTGACATTTTAATCCGTCTCCTTTACTTATTGATTGAACAAAAGGCTGGATTGAAATCATTTAAAGTAGAAAGGAACTTGAAATGGCAAAAAGAAAGCCAGGATTTACCCTGGAACAGCATGATCAGCTTGGACTCGAGCTTCAGACCATGTATGACCGCCTGGGCAAAATCGATGTGGAAATCAGCAAACATTACCGATTGAGCGGGAAGGAAAGCAAACCCCTGGAACTGACCAAGAAAGCCCAGCAGGCGATTTGGAATCTCAGGGATAAAATGGGCAATGTTGCCAGAAAAGAATTCATCCATTCTCCGGAAATCGATGTCAAAAGGTTGTATGATAGGGCCGGCAGAGACGACCATGTCACGAACCCTCGACCGATACGCCCATTTCCAGAAGAGTAGCCCGGGCATCCTCTTTTTCGTCATCGACCAGGCCGTGTTTGATCTTGTACAGCTCGGCATACATGTTGAACCTGTCAGCGGACCGGGCGGCATAGTGGATTTGCTCTGAAAGTATCCCGTCGACCCGGTCTAAAAAAAACGCTTTTATGTCCTCCGGGGTTTCAAAGTTGGTGAGCTCAAAACACTCTTCCTCAACATCGTAAGCTGCATACTTGCCGTTGGGCTGCTTCAGGATTTCAATGCGTGAAATGTTCATGGCTGGACCTCCTGGTGTTGGTTGACAAAACGCCGATCATTTCTATTTAGAGAGCCAGGCTATTTTCTATAGCCTTAACATCTTCCCGAATTCGGTTGATTTTATTGGAAACAAATGCGTTTTCTTTGCCTTCCGTTGACAATGCGTTTTGTATCGCATAACAACCGTGACTCAATTTCAGAATTCCTTGATAAATTTTTGAAATGGTGTGAAGGCTAAGTTCTGAATCTGCTAGATTTTTAAGATGTCCAACCATCACAGATAGGCTAACCCTGTCCAATTCAATGGTGGTAGCGGTTCCATTTTCCCATATGGTCAGTTCGGTTTTATCGGATTGCGGATGTGTGGTAATGGCGTATGAGGACCGTGCCCATTCTTCGGTGATGGTGTTTTTGGGTTTGTCTTCCATTCTGTTCACTCCTGTCTGGTTGACGGAACACCGGTCATTTCGACGTTCCAATTGATATTTCAGGTTGATATGGTGACAATGACAGGATTGGCGGCCGGCACCATGACACATATGTCAATCGATCCAATCCCTTAATAAAAGTTAATAAAAAATTCATGATGCCGGCCATAAGTTATGCTGCCTCTCCTTTTGAATTGATCATGGCTTTTTTGATGGCCCGCTGATGATAGTTTTCAACAGCTTTTCTCATGTCCGCCGGATCACCCTCCATCCAGAGTTCGACGGTGGTAAGGGTGACCCGGGCAATGTCCTTACCGGTCCTGTAATGAGGCCGTCTCCGACCGGCCAGGATGTTGCTGAAAAAACCCTGGGAGATGCCGATCTCTTTGGCCAAATTTGAAATGTGTGGTTTCATGGGTCTATTGTTATTCCAAGTTGGAATAGCTGTCAAGAAAAAAATCCACCTTGGATTAAATTTTTATGTTATTCCTTTTTGAAATGAAAGAAAAAATTAAAATAAATTTTTGCAACAGCCTGAAAATATGGGTTGATTCTAATTTTAAAGGCACCCAACACGAGCTTGGAAAATTTTTTAATGTTTCCCAAGGCTATATTTCTAACGTTCTTGCTGGAAGAAGATGTGGTGACGAAACCTGGCGCCGCTTTGTAGCTGCTAAAATCGGTATGGATTATGATGCCATGGTCGGCATTGAAAAAGGTAAATCACAAAATCTTTCTAAAAAAATAGTTCCCATTGACCCGGCCGTTGAGTTCCTCAAAGAATGTATCCAGGAAGCCGAGGCAGAGGATTATCTTAATGACAAACAGAAGCAGGCCCTGCTCCAAATCATAAGAGACGAACTGAAATCCGCCGAAAAAAAAGCAAAACAGGACATCAAAAAATATCTTAAAGTTCTCAGGGGATGACCTTATGCCTGAAAGTGACCTCAAGGATAAAATCATTCAAGCGATAAAAGAAAATCAGACTCCGGAACAATCAACTTCGAAACATCATAAAAAAACCCTGTATTCAATCATGATCGTTTCAGCACTCACGACCCTGTGCCTTGTATTATCAATCCTTTTCATCAACAATTTATTCTCAAAAGCTCCCCCGCCCGGCCCATGGGCCAGAATCACATTTCCCCTGCCTGGAACAACCACTGGAACCAAAGTCAAAATAACCGCGGAAACAAGAAACATCGAGCCTGGCCAGCACATCTGGCTGGCCGTTGACAAGCCGGATCTGGAGCTGTGCTGGCCCAAGTCACCCCGGCTGATGCCCAACACCGGCTTTTCAACCACTATATACGAACGCGGCCCAAACGAACCTTATCGGGTGTCGGTTTATGCCGTGACCAAAACCCTTAACGATCAATGGGAGGACTGGGTGAACAAAAAACAATTAGGTGGCTTGCCAATGCCGCCAAAACAAAGGCGCCTGGCTTCGGTGGTTTTGGTGAAAATGGAAAATACTTAAGGAATATTTCCGAAAACGAACACCAATGAGAGAGCGCCAGGGGATTGCTTTGGCAAAAAACCACCGGTAGCCGATTGCGGAACATGTGATTAAAAATTTTCGTTATATTGTCAATTGGCCATTGGCAAAACCATAACCTTCAAAAAAGGAAAAAAAATGTCAACAACCGGAGAAAGACCAGGTAAAGGAATTTATACATGTGTGAGCTGTGGTCAAACTGTTCAACTCGACGATAGCACTGATACATTGCCCCCGTGCCCTAAGTGCAATGGCACCCAATATCGTCCTTAAGTGATTCACGGTTTTAACATTAACCATCAAAAGGGGAGAATACGAAAATGTCACGAAAGACACACCATGTCGTCCCAAATTCTGATGGAGGTTGGGATTTTAAAAAAGGGGGTGGATCCATATCAATCAAGCATTTCGATAAAAAACAAGATGCGGTTGACTATGGACGAGGGGTGAGTAAGAACCAAAAATCGGAATTCATCGTCCATAAAAAAAACGGTACTATCCAAAATCCTGACAGTCATGGTGGTGATCCGAATCCACCAAGGGATAAGAGATAATCAAACAACCATAAAAGCCAATGGCCAATTACACTTTCCGCTGACTTGTGAAGTGAAATAGCAAACATTTATTTTGGAGGCTGAAATGGAAGAAATGGTATTCCACAATAACTCATTGCATCATATAAATCTATCCTCGGATAAGTTAGACGCCAGTCCAATTGCCGATGAGCAAGATTTGAATGATTATATAAAAACACTTATCCAGGGCATTCGCAGCTCAAAAGACAATCGCCATTTCAAATTCAGAAGTCCCACAACCGAGGTTGTTTCTGCCGTGAAATCCATTATCGACGATGAAAATTATGAGGCCAACACTCAAATAATTGCCGACAGGCTTTTGTCCGAAGAGAAAAAAATTCAGAAAAAAATTGAACATTTGACAAAAGTCCAAAAGGGGAGCCTATTACAGTCATATTTGGAAATAGACGGAAAAGACTTTGTCATTATAACAAAAGTTGACCACAATGCTTTTATTGATGAATTTGATTTGAAAAAAAAAGTAGGGTTGCCTTTTGAAAAAAAAGTGTTGAAATCCTGTATGATAGAGATTGCGGACAATGAAATATATAAAGTGGTTGTTTATGATACACAATCCAGAATATCTGTATATTGGTGGCAGGATTTTTTAGAATTAGACGAAATAAACACCAATGAAAAAAATACAAGCACTGCTTTCGGAGCTATCGATGCTCTGTTAAATAGAACAGTTAAAAAAAATTATCCGGCGGATCATTTATTCCTTCGCAATGCGCTTATTGGGTATTTTAAAACACAAAATGAATTTATTTTCGATGACATGATCAATTATATCATTGGTGTTTTGAAACCAGATGATTCAAATTTGAACATGGATAAACTAAAGACGGATTTAGAAAAACTTCCGGCAAAATATACATTCGACAGGAACTTTACCATAACTCCTGAAGAAATAACAGCCAAACAAAAAAGAACCATCATCCCTCTGCACGAACATATTGACCTGAACATAAAATCCAGTATAGAATCCTTGCAGGATATCGTTAAACCCAAAGAAGGTGATGATGGCAAAAAATATATCATGATCCAATCAGATCAAGGTTTCAGACATTTCCACAGGGCCAAAAAAACAGATGAACTCCATTGAGAATATTATCAAAATTTTTTCGGAGGAGTATACCAATAATACTTTTGAAGAAGATCATAATTCTTTATATTTTGACTCGAACATTCAAAATCTGAAAATCCCATTTGAAAAAGATCTCACTAATGCTCTATCGACCATCACAGACAGAGATAAACTAAGGCTTATGGTGGTTATTGATCACGGCGATCCTGTAACCCTTTTGTCTCAAAAAGATCCAAACCAAATAGCTTCATTCCTTAAAGAATTAGGCGATTCAAAAAAATTTATTGAAGAAAATAGTACCCTCAATATCAAAATTGAAATTTCAAAAACTGCCGTCAACAATACGCTCACAATTTATTCTTTAGAAAAAATTACTGAAAAATGGTTGAGCTATAAGATTAAAAGCTTTTGGCACTGTTTCGCAGAAATACTTCAAAACCAATATATCAATTTTGAAGTTGTTGAAGATATAAAACCGTTTTACTCTGAAAATATTTATTTTTTTAATAAGGGATTTCAACAAGCTGAGTGCGTGAAAAAAGAAGGTGCTGGAGAGAAACGTAACCGCTTGATTAATAAATTGGCAGAAAATTGTCACTTTGCCAACTCATCTGACTGCAAGTTGATACCCGAGGATTTTTTTCTTTTAGCCCAATCTGAAGACGAACGTCTGAATGAACTTTTTTCCCGCCACACCCTTTTGCTGTCAATAATATATCTTTTTGATATCACCTCCCGGGATGAAGATAATGAACTGTATTATAAATTAAGAGGTTATAGACAGATATCAGGTGTAATTAATTTCAGCGATCTTAAAGAAGAGGAAACGAAACAATATTTTGATATTTATGAATGGACTTATAACGAAGGAAATCTGAGTGACAAAATCGGATTGGCCAGGAATATTATCACTATCCATATCAAGGAAAACAATCCATTTTTACTGGCCGAAGATGTCTTAAGTTCCATCAAATCAGGTTATGACATATATTTAAAGCAAAATATTTCACAATACATTGCAACCAAAAAACAAGTGGTGGAAAACATCCACAAGATGAATCAGAGAGCAAACCAGATAGCTGATACGATAGCGCTGCCTTTTAGAAATTGTCTGCTGGCAATCGTTACTTTTTTCGCTTCGTTATTTATAATAAGGGTTTCAGTCACTCAGAGGTTTGACTACGTATTAACCATTGAGATCGCAACATTATCTGTATTTTTTATCATAATTTCATTGTCTTATATGATAATGCTATGGTTGGAAATCAAAACAGACAAAGAGCGCTTCAAAACTAATTATCAAAATTTGAAAGAGCGATATGAAGATATTCTCGATAAGTTGGATATTGAAAAAATTTTCAACCATGATCGAGAACACAAGGCAGATTTATTATACATTAACAAAAAGAGATGCAAATATACATGGATGTGGATTATAACCCATTTGCTTTTGATTTCAATTGTCTTAGGTTTAACATATTATGGCCATAGGAACATGGCAGCAAAACAGTTGAAATCCTATCATTCAGACACCGAAAGTGTTATTTTGGGAAGCCAGAGTGCAAATTCCCCCGATAAAACCAAAAATGAAAGACCTGACCGAAAAAAAGATTCAGCAAAGCATTGAAGACAGGAAAAAACCCACCTGGCATTCCTTGAAAACGTCAAGACGTACAAGCCTTTTTTGGAGCTGGAAGAAAAAGCGTTCAGAAATGGGTCGCTCAGCAAAAAAACCAAAGAATTGATGGCGCTGTCCATTTCAATTGTCACAAAGTGTGAGCCCTGCATGGAATGGCATCTTGACCAGGCCCTTCAGCATGGCGCCACTGATGAAGAAATTTATGAAACCATTGATGTGGCCATCGAAATGGGCGGTGGCCAGGCCGGGGCCTATGCCCGTTTTGTTTTGAAAGCCATGGAATATTTTAAACAGAAAAACGGGTGAAAGGAGCATGATGCATGGCAGACCCTTACATGATCAGGATAAATCTGGTTCCCTCTCCAGAAAACAAAAACCCTCAGCTGCATTATATAGAGGGAGCTGAAGCGTTTGTAATTGTTTTTGATTCATCCAAAAGCGGGGCTCTGGATAAAGCCACCCGCTATGTTCAGGGTCTTGGCTGGAGTGCGGTTCAGGTGACCAGCGAGCAGCTGCTGCTGCCAGAGCATCTTCCTTTGTTGGATGCAAAAACAACAAAGCTTTACCAGGACGCCGAACTTCTGGGGATTTGCGGCCACTTTGATGCCTGGCCGAAAAAGCCCCGGCCCGGGGAATATTCTGTTCAGTCATTGAAAAAACCTCCTGAAAAATAAGTGGGTCGAATACTGGTAATTTTACCTGGCAAAAACCAGCTTGTCTATACTTATATATACAAGCTGCTTCCGAAAAACGATGTGGTTGAACTCAAACCGAAAAGAAAACAACAAAGCCGGGAAATTGAAAAGGCCCGTGAGATCAGCGCCCGACTGGTGGCAGGAAACGGGGTTGAAAACTGAAACCAACGGGGACGGAAATGAAGGGAAAAAACTTGTACCAGGCCCTTTCTGAAGAATTTGAAAATGACATTGAATATAAAATTGAATATAAGATACTGGAAATCACCGAGCAAATATGTTCGGTCATGAAAGAAAGACAAATCACCCGGGCTGAACTGTCCAGAAAGCTTGGGACATCCAAAACAGCGGTGACAAAAATGCTGGACGGCAGCACAAATTTTACCCTCAGACGGTTGATCAAAATCGCAGACGCTTTGGAAAAAGAGTTTGATATACATCTGACCCGGGATCCCGGGGAGGGGCTGATCTAAAGCGGCCGGTAAAAAAAGAGAAAGACAGAGATGGAAACGATTAAATACAAAAATTTTATCGGATCGGTTGAGATAAGCAATGTCTGGATTGGCCCGGAAGCCGAAGGCATGAACTGAAGGATAATTCAGTCATAAAAAAGGGCTTTAATCACATCCTGGTAGGCTTTTAATATCCCTTCAGCCAGCATATTATCATTCAAATAGAAATGGAACACCTCATCTATGACGGACATGGCGTATTCGCTCAATTTGTAGCCGGTGGTTTCATATGAAAGATAGTTATAGCCCACTGGCTGGGTCTGTTCAAAGCGCAGCAGAGATTCAGATGTTCCTGAAATAGGGAGCATATCCCAAAAAAATTGAGGATACCAGATGTGGCGAACCCGTTCTACAAATTCAGGTGGATATCCGGCTCTGTTTCCTTCTTGGTCAACACCGAAATACGGGGCCACTATCAGAGATGGGGCTATATTCTTTCTTGGATTACCGTGCAAAACAGATCTGTCAACAGCGGTTTTCGTTTTTGCAAGCACCAAACTTGGCCGCTTTTTGGCCCTATACAAAGACCATACCTCTTTGCTTCCTAAAGGCATTGCGGCAACCGGCAGATCAGATCTTTTCCCCGTTTTTTTTATATCCAATGGCTTTATGGTGACATATGCCCTGTCGTGTAGCGTGGGCTCTTTCCGCCCCCTGGGGACAACCTCATATGGCACCTGATCGACATATGGAAGAAACGCCCAAATCAGCGAACCTCTTTCTATGGCCTTGCTGTCTGTATGTTCCCACCAGGGTTGAGATTCATCAAACGCTTGAATTGAATCCAGTGGGTAAACCATTTAATCGGAAAACACTCCCTTTCTGTTGTCAGAATACCAGATGTCGTTTGAAAATTCTGCCTCAAGATTCTGATTTTGAAACTTGTCCCCAGAAAGACTCTCAACCCATTCAAGCCCATTTACATAAACATCATCATATTTAATGGGCAATGGGGAGTTAACATAAATACTCCTCCCCGAAACGCCATGTTCCAACCGTTTTTTTCTCATGGCCTGGACAGCCTGCTTAAATTTTTTCTGTTTCCTGGCAGACAGCTGGTCAAATTTGGACTTGAATTCAGTTTTCTGGTCAGGTGTTTTTGCGACACAGTTAAAGTCAAGCACGTCTCCAGGGGCTGCCTTCAACATGGGCTTTGTCCGATAAACATGTTCAAGAAGGCTTGCGGTATCCTTCTTGAACTGGTGAACTATTGATTCAACAACTCCAGAGATAATCAGAGGGAGTTTCACACCCATTTTTTCAAGCAAATCTTCATCTCTTATGAACCATCTTTTAATATCATCGCTTCCTTCATACTGACTTTTGAAAGGTTTGAAGGTGGCGTTTATTTCATCAAGAGCCGGAGCGATGCAATCATTTACATCGTTTGACCATGGGCCAAACTTATGGAATTTCCATTGAATACCCGTATATGTTTTGCCATTATTGTGCATGGCATGGTGGAGATCGGCAAGATATACGTATTTAATGAAATGAATGGGTCCAAGGTCCCGGTCCCTGAAATCATCTTCCTGGCCTGCGACCAGCAGCGCGTACTGAATAATATTATAAACTTTTTGTTTATCCATAATAATACAAATATTTTCACTTAACATTTTGTGATGTTACAGCCTAAATATCATCACGCTGGTCGCATAGTCAAACAGAAACCCATATCACCCAAAAATATACTTGACACCCAACGTCCCTATCCTGTAAGTTTTTAAATATCCAAACGCGCCCCAGGCTTCCGGAAACGGAGGCCAAATGGCAAGACAATTTGAAAAACCCGAAACCGGCCGTCCGGCTGCTTCGGGTTTTTTGTATTCAGGGGCACCCTGCCCGCTCGATCCCGGGCAAATCAACCGTGGCGACTATTGCCACCGGTATTCTATCTGCACCGCAAAAAAGAAACTCGATCCCAACCAGGCCGTGTGTCTGATCTGCAACGACTTCCTTCCCCTCTTTCCGGGGGTTGATCCACTGGCCCAGGCCCGGGTCATGGGATACACTGTCGGATACAAAACCATCAAGGCTGCCCTGGCGTTTGAAGCCGCCCGGTCAGGACTGGCAGCGGCCCCCTCTCCCGCGCCGGAACCGACACCGGTGCCAAAGCCAAAATCAAAGCTGAATGGCCGCAAACCAAGGTCCAGGCGACCGAAACCGGGGCACGGTCAAAAGCGGTGCTCAAATCCTGCCTGCAAAAATCCGATTCTGCCGGCTACGCCTGAGTATTTTTTCCGGAACAATCGCAATCCGGATGGTCTGAGTTATTATTGCAAACCCTGCCAGCGGAAAAAACAAGAGATGTCATGCCGCAGAAATCAGGGATTGAAAAACACCGGTTGGATTGAGGCCGGCCCCCCGATCGGCAAGGAGGTGACGGCATGACAGATCCTTATGACTATTTCAAAAAAACGCCGGCACACATCCGGATGGTCAACACGTCAGTTCAGGACTGCCGGGTATCGTTAAATTTTGTCACTGATCCGGATTTGGTCCGCCGCGCCCTAGCGTATGAAAAAGCAAACGGCCAAAGATCGAGCATGATCAAACTGCTGGCCGCGAAACTGAAAACCCTTGAAAAATCCATGGGAGGGGCCTCATGTGGATTAACACAGGCAACCTGATATTTTTAATGGCCCTGGCGGCCGCTGCCGGCTTTGCTTTCGGCGGCCTTGTCGGGATGTGGTAGGAGGCCGGCGGATTGACTTCCCCTGAAAAAAAACATATGAATCGGAATTACCTGTATGCATCACAGGAGGATTGCATGTCCGGTTCTATTGTTTTCAGGAAGGACCGCCGCCGGTGGGTGGTGTCCTGGTCCTGGCAGGGGAATATTTACAAGATCAGCCGGTACAAAGGACGGCTGATGCACGGCAACGGCATCCGGGACAAACGCAAGGATGACGGTTATCGGCGGGCTGACAAGCTGCTGGCGCAGATGCAGGGAGATGTTGAAAACAAATGTTTCCGGATCGAAAAGTATCTTGAAACCGGATGGACCGACGTTATCCCCTACTTTGAATCCTGGCTGGAAACCAAAAAGAAAAAGACGCCTGCCACATACAAGGGGTATAAATCCTATTTCAAGAACTGGATCCGGCCGTTTTTTGAGTCGCACCCGGTACAACTCCACGAGATCCAGCTGGACACCCTGGACAAACTCCTGGAGAGCCTGGGCCTGTCCGGCAAAGGCAAACACAATGTCATGATGTGCTTTCATGCCTTCCTGGATTATGCATGGCGGGCAAAGCGGATCCCGGAGATCCCGCCGTTTCCAAAGCGGTCCGACTACAAAATCGTGGCCCCCAGTATCAAATGGCTGCCGTCCGACCGCCAGGTCAAGGTCATCGAGGCCATCCCGGAGATTCACCAGTCCATCTTCTGGTTTCTCAAATATCATTACCGGCGCCCAGGGGAAGCCTGTGCCCTGCATAAATGTGATTATGACATCATCAACAAGGTGTTCATCATCCGGCGGTCCGTGTCGGCCCGGCAGGTGGTGAACCACACAAAGACCGATCACGAGCATATCATCCCCTGTCACCGGAACATGGTGGATCTCATCGATCACCTGGCCCGGCAGCCGGGACAGTATCTGTTTGAAAATCCCCGGGCCCGGAAGAACGGAAAAAGGTACACTCTGGAATCACTCAACATATTGTGGCGCCAGGCATGCAAAGACACCGGGGAAAACATCGATATGTATTCCGGTCTGAAGCATTCGTCGTGCAGCCAGTTTGTCAATGAACTGGGTGGATCGCTGTCTGATCTTCAGGTGCTCACGGATCATGCTCGAATGGATTCTGTCCGTCCATACGCGGAAACTCAGATTGCCCGCAAGCGGGAATTAATGGACTCATCCGGGAAGGATCTGGCCGGGCTCCTGAAGGTGGTGAAATGATTCACTCACGTTTGAAAAACTATGATTTTTTATACCAGGTTATCACTTGATTTTTGAAATCGATATTGTAATCAACATATTTCAAGAAATTCATTCCAAGAAGCCCTTTTGTTAAATTTGAACCACCGGCATGGTTTATGATTTTAATTTCAAAATTTGAAATTTTGTAGGGACCCACAATGATATAATCCAATTGTGCATCCTTGGAAGGAATTATGCTTCCATCAGCAATTTGTGCTCTTGAATATTTTTGTGGAACAATATCCATATTTTTTGCAAGATCATCATGAATAAATGTACTGGTTGCGCCGGTATCAAAAATCAACCAGGTTTGTTTCTCTCTGCCTCGATATCCAATTTTTACGGGCACCAAAACTGCATTCCCCCGAATAACAACCTTAGTTTGAAATCTTTCAGGAAAATTTTTTGATTCTTGATATTTTAGGGCTTTTTGAGTTTCTATTGCAGCCGTTATCCCACTGGGCTGGACATTTGAAAAGTGTTTTACACCCTTGTCATCAATCCAGGAATAGATTAAATCAGAACCATGAAGATCCGTTTTCTTTTTGCCCACCGGATACATTTGTTTTTCTGGAATTAAAGATTTGCTTTCAACTCTAACAGTCCCTTTAACGACCTGCTTTGAAGGCTTTTTTTGGACAAACAAATTGGTCCAAAAATGGGGAGTAATAATTTGTGCACCAAAAAAATTATACAATGAAAACAGTATGATAACAAATATGAGCGTTGGAGAAAAAATCGCTATTAATATTTTGGTATCAGATTTCATCTTTCTATTCCCAGAATCAGTTTGAATCAAGTTGAACAGGTCATTGATTGATCTTCACGCCACCTCCAGCTTGCAGCCCAGGGCTTTGATCACTTTTTTCACGGTAAAAAAATGCGGGTTGCCGCTGCCGGAGAGCGATTTGTAAAGGCTTTCCCGGTTCAGCCCGGTTCTTCTGGCCACCTCCTGCATGCCCTGTTTTCTGGCCAGATGGCCCAGGGCGACCAGAAACACCTGGGGATCGTCGTCCATGAACGCATCGTTCAGGTATTCGTTGATTTCCTCTTCCGTTTCCAGATAATCAAAAGGGTTGTATGGGCTGGTGTTTGTTTTCATGAATCTTCCTATTCATATTTCATGATTTAAATGTAGTTCACAGACTACAAAAAAACAAGAAAAAAGCACACCTTGAAAAATTTCAACACCAAGACTGGCCACGAACATCCCTGCCTGGATTCAGTCAGAAGATATGCGGAAACTCAGATTGCCCGCAAAAAAAATTTATGGACTCATCCGGCATGGACCTGGCCGGACTTCTGAAGGTGGTAAAATGATCTGGTCTCGCCGGTTTTGTCCCGGGTCTTTGGTCCCGCTTAAAAAATTACTAATAATTTTTCATAAATTCAGTAGGTTAAAACACTATACCGGGATTCGGTTCCCATGCACTTCCGCCAGTATTCTCAATAACATCAGCAATTTTAAATCCCAAATATTTTTTGAGACATGCCAAGACGGCACACATGGGTCTGACTCCAAAAGTACACAATTGACAAACTCTCTTGAATAATCTATAAATTCAGCAAGTTTCTTTATTAACCCCTCGCTTCATGATCCAAATAATTATAAATAATAAACAAAATATCAAATAAGTTTATAAATAACAAACATTTTTATATACCAATCTAAGTTTACGTATAGTAAACGAAGGATAGATGATTGAATTAAAACCATATTTATACTTTCAAAAGGCCCTTGAATTCTGGATTGATGAGACCGGTACTGGGTATCAGAAAATCCTGTCAATTGGGACCGAATATGGAAAAAGTTACATCAGTCAATTGCTTAATCCTGAAAGAAAAAAACCGATCCCTTTTGAAGCTCAAGTAAAAATTGCTGATGCTTGTGGATACGATTATCTTTCATTCCTGCAGATTGGAAAACAGCTCTATGAGGGCGAACCCCCGCAAGACATCTCCCAAAAAATAGTGTCAATGGACCCGGCCGTTGAGATCCTCAACGAATGCATCCGGGAAGCCGGGGTCGGCGATCAGCTGAATGACAGACAGAAACAAGCCCTGCTCAAAATTATCAGGGACGAACTGAAATCAGCCGAAGAAAAGGCAAAAAAGGATATTAAAAAATTTCTTAACGTTCTCAGGAAATGACATCATGATTGAATATGATCTCAAGAACAAAATCATTCACGCGATCAAAGAGAATCAGACTCCGGAACAATCCATTTCGACACATCATAAAAAAACCCTGTATTCCATCATGATCGTTTCGGCACTCACGACCCTGTGCCTCGTATTATTTATCCTTTTCATCAACAATTTATTCTCAAAAACTCCCCTGCCCGGCCCATGGGCCAGGATCACCTTTCCCCTGCCTGGAACAACCAATGGAACCAACGTCAAAATAACCACTGAAACAAGAAACATCGAGCCTGGCCGACACATCTGGCTGGCCGTTGACAAGCCGGATCTGGAGCTGTGCCGGCCCAAATTACCCCGGCTGATGCCCAACACCGGCTTTTCAACCACCATATACGAACGCGGCCCAAACGGGACCCTACCGGGTGTCGGTTTATGCCCTGAACAAAACCCTTAACGATCAATGGGAGGACTGGGTGAACAAAAAACGATTAGGAGGCCTGCCGATGCCGCCAAAACAAAGGCGCCTGGCTTCGGTGGTTTTGGTGAAAATGGAAAATACTTAGGAGGTATTTTCGGACCGGCAGCCGAACAGATCAATCAGGGGAATAGTCCGCGGATTTTAACCTTTAGATTTTCTGAAGTTTAAATATCATTAAGATAGACGGATTATAAGTTAGCTGCTGGATAATAATTAATAGACTGATCTAAACATCATAATTGTTCGGTTCTATGGAAATTAAAAAATACTTTGGAATATTTGTTTCACTGAAATCAAAAAAATGTAATTTTTTAGTCCAGTGGCAAAAATGGTTCTGCCTATCTTTGCTGTGTGCCCTGATTAGTCTCCCCATCACAATTTCAGCCGCTACCGATTTTACAGGAAGTATCCACTCAGGTAACAATGATGAAGCAAATCAAAAAACTGAACCTATACAATCCAAGCCATCGCCAAGCGACATAGAACTTTCTAAAAACAAGAAACAACCACAAATCATTACAAAAGATTCAAAAAAATCTGAAGTGCCTGGATCTGATGTTGGTAGAGTTTCTGAAGGTTCGGATACAGATTACAAAAATTTCTTTGAGAGTATAACAAGCCTCCTGTCTTGCATAATTGGGATAGTAAAGACAATCATTGCTGCAACAAATAAATCGCAAGGCGCAATAATGGTTTTATTCACTTTCGTTCTGCTTTTACTAAACAAAAAATTAGCTAATGAAACAAAAAAAATTAGGGAAAAGGATTCTGAACCAAAAATAGAAGTTTATTTGATCCCTGCTCGAATAAGCAACATGATAATAAACATGATAATCAGAAATATTGGTGGTGGAGCTGCGCGCAATATTAAATGGAAAATTATAGCAGATGAGGAAAATTTGAAATCAAAGGACATTCCTATTTTGAAAATGTCAATGTTCAAAGTTATGCATTACCTGCCTGCAAAAGAAACAATAGAATTTTTCTTTGGTGAGACTGTGAAGATCTTGTCAGAGCCAAAGCTGAAACCGATAAAAATAGAAGTCTCTTACACCAATGATGACGGTAAAAATAAACCACCAGAAATTTTTGAACTTAATATTGAACCATACGAGGGGATGCAGACAATTGGCAGACCAACTGATTACGAAATTTCCAAATCTCTTGAGGCAATTCAAAAGGACCTACATAATATTGCAACAGGTCTTTCCACACCGCAAATATTAACCCAAACTGTCGAAGAACATAAGAAAGAAAAAAAAGCAGAACTGGAAAAAAACCGTAAGTATCTTCAGGATAATAAATCACAGAAAACCGAACACAGAGCTCCACCGGACGGCACTTCCGCTGCGCTTCGAAGCCGCAGGTGAGCTGTGTCGTTACAAAGGAAAGAACATGGATGGATTTCTAGGTATCAGCACTTATTCCGAGTTCATTACTATTATCGTTGCATTAGCAGCCACCATCGCTTATGCGGCTGCGGTCAGTAAGTTATTGCGGCGACTAACAGAGCGCCGAAAGAAAGAAAAATCACGCTTTTTCAGTGCTGTTACTGAGGGATTAAAAAATCAATCGATCTCCTCAGTAACGGACATGGAAAATCTATATAGAGGTGTAAAGCGAACAGGAACAGAAGAAGCTGGAAATCCAGCGCGCCTATCTACTTGGCTTAGAGAATACCTTGTTCAGTTACTCGAAAATCCGCCTAAGGAAGGCAGTGAAGTCTTGGTTGAATGGAAATCACTAATCAGTAAATTTATCGAGCAGAACGAGCAACAGTCACCTTATGCAGGCTTGCCGGATTTGGAGAGAAGCATTATTACTGATATTGAACTCTTCTTAGGTTCCGGTGATAAGCCCGCAATACATCGTAAACTTAGAGAGATCACTACGGCGATACAAGCAAGAGAGGATTCTTTGGCAAGAATAAGGAAAACGAACCGATGGTCAGTATCACTTGCAGTGATTGGGCTTATTTTAACAGTGACTTTTGGATTAGTGTCCCTGCTCAAGTGAATCAACTACTTCGAGAAAGATTAGTCCACAGCGCTGTCAAAACGATTCTGATTTCTAAGATACAGTAAATGGAGAATGACAATGTTTGAAATGTTAGAGGACAAAAACCATTGCCTTGAAATTAAATGCCAAAAAACCAATTGGGAAACATCTGATGGTCTCGATTTCATTGAAAAAGACCTAAAAGTTAACGGAGAAATCTGGCAAGTTCACAAATCGGATCCCGACCCGTTTCCATCTTCCCCACATGCACATTGTATAAGTGGGGCTCGCTCATTACAAGGCTGCAAACTTCATTTGGGAAATAGAAAACTTTTTAAAGGTAACAAATTTATTGGAAGGTTGCTGAAAAAAAACGAATTTCAAAAACTAATTGAATTACTTAGACCCAAATTTCCTGAAATCACTTTACCATTACCATGAGGCTAATAAAGATCGAACGTACCTTAAGTCTTGAACCGGTGATGTGGAAGGAGCATTCAGCATGGCAGACCCTTACATGATCAGGATAAATCTGGTTCCCTCTCCAGAAAACAAAAACCCCCAGCTGCATAATATCGAGGGAGCTGATGCGTTTGTAATTGTTTTTGATTCATCCAAAAGCGGGGCTCTGGATAAAGCTACCCGCTATGCTCAGGGTCTTGGCTGGAGCGTGGTACAGGTGACCAGCGAGCAGCTGCTGCTGCCAGAGCATCTTCCTTTGTTGGATGCAAAAACAACAAAGCTTTACCAGGACGCCGAACTTCTGGGGATTTGCGGCCACTTTGATGCCTGGCCGAAAAAGCCCCGGCCCGGGGAATATTCTGTTCAGTCATTGAAAAAAACTCCTGAAAAATAAGTGGGTCGAATACTGGTAATTTTACCTGGCAAAAACCAACTTGTCTATACTTATATATACAAGCTGCTTCCGAAAAACGATGTGGTTGAACTCAAACCGAAAAAGAAACAACAAAGCCGGGAAATTGAAAAGGCCCGTGAGATCAGCGCCCGACTGATGGCAGGAAACGGGGTTGAAATCTGAAACCAAAGGGGACGGAAATGAAGGAAAAAAACTTGTACCAGGCCCTTTCTGAAGAATTTGAAAATGACATTGAATATAAAATTGAATACAAGATACTGGAAATCACCGAGCAGATATGTTCGGTCATGAAAGAAAGACAAATCACCCGGGCTGAACTGTCCAGAAAGCTTGGGACATCCAAAACAGCAGTGACAAAAATGCTGGACGGCAGCACAAATTTTACCCTCAAACGGTTGATCAAAATCGCAGACGCTTTGGAAAAAGAGCTTGATATACATCTGACCCGGGATCCCGGGGAGGGGCTGATCTAGAGCGGCCGGAAAAAAAAGAGAAAGACGGAGATGGAAACGATTAAATACAAAGATTTTTCAGGATCGGTTGAAATAAGCCGCAATGGTCATGAGTATATTTTCCATTGCCAGACAATGTTCATAAACGACCTGGTGACCTATGAGGCCGACAATTTGAAAACATAGGGTTCCGGGCCGCTGTGGATGATTAGATTGGCACCTGTAGCCAACTCGGGATAGTGCCTCAAAAATCCCCTTCACCGGGTCGTTCAATCTGACCCTGTGGTTTAGAATTCTTCTTGACGTAATGAAATACATGGTGATATTTTCATTGTATAAAATATCATGTTTTTTTGGAGGAAAAGTGGCTAAAGTTCTTAAAAAAAGTAATGACATATCCTTTACAACCAATGTTTTGGTAACAAAGGAAGATGGACTTTTTGTGGCCCATTGTCTTGAGCTTGATATTGTTGCCGTAGGTGAGACTTTTGATGATGCTCAGAGGGAAATCGTTTCTCTTATATGTGCCCAGATAGATTATGCCTTTACCAATGATAACCTTGACAACCTGTTCCACCCGGCGCCGCCTGAAGCCTGGCAGAAGTTTTACAAATGCAATGAACAGGTAGAGCGAAAATACAAAATCAGACATTCAATGAAAAACCGGACAAATCCAGAAAAAATCATCCCGCCATGGCTGATCACGAAAACATGTGAGCCCCCCAATACATTTTTTTATGCCTAACCGCCACCCCTTAACCCTGAAAGATTTTATCAAAAAACTGAAAAAATTTGGTGTGGTGTCAATGGCAAGAAGCCGTGGCAAGGGTTCTGAAATTATTCTGCTGAAGCCCGACTCCGAAGGATCAACCAAAGGCGCTCAGTACCCGATAAAAAACCACGGAAAAAAAACAACCATTCATGTTCCAGTCATTAAAGCAGCCCTGCGGCGTTTTGATATAAATGAAGATGAATTTTGGAATTAAATAAATTTCTTGACACAAATCCCCTCCATCCTGTAATTTAAAAACCATCCAAACGCGCCCCAGACTCTCCGGAAACGGAGGGCCGAATGGCAAGACAATTTGAAAAACCCGAAACCGTACGGCTGCTTCGGGTTTTGTGTATTCAGGGGCACCCTGCCCGTTAGATCCCGGACAAATCAACCGTGGCGACTATTGCCACCGGTATTCTATCTGCACCGCAAAAAAGAAAATCGATCCCAACCAGGCCGTGTGTCTGATCTGCAACGACTTTCTTCCCCTTTTTCCCGGGGTGGATCCGCTGGCCCAGGCCCGGGTCATGGGTTTCACTGTCAGATACAAGACCATCAAGGCTGCCCTTGCATTTGAAGCCGCCCGGTCAGGACTGGCAGCGGCCCCCTCTCCCGCGCCGGAACCGACACCGATACCAAAGCCAAAATTAAAGCTGAATGGCTACAAACCAAGGTCCATGCGACCGAAACCGGAGCCCGGTCAAAAGCGGTGCTCAAACCCTGCCTGCAAAAATCCGATTCTGCCGGCCACTCCTGAGTATTTTTTCCGGATCGAAAAGTATCTTGAAACCGGATGGACCGACGTTATCCCCTACTTTGAATCCTGGCTGGAAACCAAAAAGAAAAAGACGCCTGCCACATACAAGGGGTATAAATCCTATTTCAAGAACTGGATCCGGCGGTCCGTGTCGGCCCGGCAGGTGGTGAACCACACAAAGACCGATCACGAGCATATCATCCCCTGTCACCGGAACATGGTGGATCTCATCGATCACCTGGCCCGGCAGCCGGGACAGTATCTGTTTGAAAAACTATGATTTTTTATACCAGGTTATCACTTGATTTTTGAAATCGATATTGTAATCAACATATTTCAAGAAATTCATTCCAAGAAGCCCTTTTGTTAAATTTGAACCACCGGCATGGTTTATGATTTTAATTTCAAAATTTGAAATTTTGTAGGGACCCACAATGATATAATCCAATTGTGCATCCTTGGAAGGAATTATGCTTCCATCAGCAATTTGTGCTCTTGAATATTTTTGTGGAACAATATCCATATTTTTTGCAAGATCATCATGGATAACTGTACTGGTTGCGCCGGTATCAAAAATCAACCAGGTTTGTTTCTCTCTGCCTCGATATCCAATTTTTACGGGCACCAAAACTGCATTCCCCCGAATAACAACCTTAGTTTGAAATCTTTCAGGAAAATTTTTTGATTCTTGATATTTTAGGGCTTTTTGAGTTTCTATTGCAGCCGTTATCCCACTGGGCTGGACATTTGAAAAGTGTTTTACACCCTTGTCATCAATCCAGGAATAGATTAAATCAGAACCATGAAGATCCGTTTTCTTTTTGCCCACCGGATACATTTGTTTTTCTGGAATTAAAGATTTGCTTTCAACTCTAACAGTCCCTTTAACGACCTGCTTTGAAGGCTTTTTTTGGACAAACAAATTGGTCCAAAAATGGGGAGTAATAATTTGTGCACCAAAAAAATTATACAATGAAAACAGTATGATAACAAATATGAGCGTTGGAGAAAAAATCGCTATTAATATTTTGGTATCAGATTTCATCTTTCTATTCCCAGAATCAGTTTGAATCAAGTTGAACAGGTCATTGATTGATCTTCACGCCACCTCCAGCTTGCAGCCCAGGGCTTTGATCACTTTTTTCACGGTAAAAAAATGCGGGTTGCCGCTGCCGGAGAGCGATTTGTAAAGGCTTTCCCGGTTCAGCCCGGTTCTTCTGGCCACCTCCTGCATGCCCTGTTTTCTGGCCAGATGGCCCAGGGCGACCAGAAACACCTGGGGATCGTCGTCCATGAACGCATCGTTCAGGTATTCGTTGATTTCCTCTTCCGTTTCCAGATAATCAAAAGGGTTGTATGGGCTGGTGTTTGTTTTCATGAATCTTCCTATTCATATTTCATGATTTAAATGTAGTTCACAGACTACAAAAAAACAAGAAAAAAGCACACCTTGAAAAATTTCAACACCAAGACTGGCCACGAACATCCCTGCCTGGATTCAGTCAGAAGATATGCGGAAACTCAGATTGCCCGCAAAAAAAATTTATGGACTCATCCGGCATGGACCTGGCCGGACTTCTGAAGGTGGTAAAATGATCTGGTCTCGCCGGTTTTGTCCCGGGTCTTTGGTCCCGCTTAAAAAATTACTAATAATTTTTCATAAATTCAGTAGGTTAAAACACTATACCGGGATTCGGTTCCCATGCACTTCCGCCAGTATTCTCAATAACATCAGCAATTTTAAATCCCAAATATTTTTTGAGACATGCCAAGACGGCACACATGGGTCTGACTCCAAAAGTACACAATTGACAAACTCTCTTGAATAATCTATAAATTCAGCAAGTTTCTTTATTAACCCCTCGCTTCATGATCCAAATAATTATAAATAATAAACAAAATATCAAATAAGTTTATAAATAACAAACATTTTTATATACCAATCTAAGTTTACGTATAGTAAACGAAGGATAGATGATTGAATTAAAACCATATTTATACTTTCAAAAGGCCCTTGAATTCTGGATTGATGAGACCGGTACTGGGTATCAGAAAATCCTGTCAATTGGGACCGAATATGGAAAAAGTTACATCAGTCAATTGCTTAATCCTGAAAGAAAAAAACCGATCCCTTTTGAAGCTCAAGTAAAAATTGCTGATGCTTGTGGATACGATTATCTTTCATTCCTGCAGATTGGAAAACAGCTCTATGAGGGCGAACCCCCGCAAGACATCTCCCAAAAAATAGTGTCAATGGACCCGGCCGTTGAGATCCTCAACGAATGCATCCGGGAAGCCGGGGTCGGCGATCAGCTGAATGACAGACAGAAACAAGCCCTGCTCAAAATTATCAGGGACGAACTGAAATCAGCCGAAGAAAAGGCAAAAAAGGATATTAAAAAATTTCTTAACGTTCTCAGGAAATGACATCATGATTGAATATGATCTCAAGAACAAAATCATTCACGCGATCAAAGAGAATCAGACTCCGGAACAATCCATTTCGACACATCATAAAAAAACCCTGTATTCCATCATGATCGTTTCGGCACTCACGACCCTGTGCCTCGTATTATTTATCCTTTTCATCAACAATTTATTCTCAAAAACTCCCCTGCCCGGCCCATGGGCCAGGATCACCTTTCCCCTGCCTGGAACAACCAATGGAACCAACGTCAAAATAACCACTGAAACAAGAAACATCGAGCCTGGCCGACACATCTGGCTGGCCGTTGACAAGCCGGATCTGGAGCTGTGCCGGCCCAAATTACCCCGGCTGATGCCCAACACCGGCTTTTCAACCACCATATACGAACGCGGCCCAAACGGGACCCTACCGGGTGTCGGTTTATGCCCTGAACAAAACCCTTAACGATCAATGGGAGGACTGGGTGAACAAAAAACGATTAGGAGGCCTGCCGATGCCGCCAAAACAAAGGCGCCTGGCTTCGGTGGTTTTGGTGAAAATGGAAAATACTTAGGAGGTATTTTCGGACCGGCAGCCGAACAGATCAATCAGGGGAATAGTCCGCGGATTTTAACCTTTAGATTTTCTGAAGTTTAAATATCATTAAGATAGACGGATTATAAGTTAGCTGCTGGATAATAATTAATAGACTGATCTAAACATCATAATTGTTCGGTTCTATGGAAATTAAAAAATACTTTGGAATATTTGTTTCACTGAAATCAAAAAAATGTAATTTTTTAGTCCAGTGGCAAAAATGGTTCTGCCTATCTTTGCTGTGTGCCCTGATTAGTCTCCCCATCACAATTTCAGCCGCTACCGATTTTACAGGAAGTATCCACTCAGGTAACAATGATGAAGCAAATCAAAAAACTGAACCTATACAATCCAAGCCATCGCCAAGCGACATAGAACTTTCTAAAAACAAGAAACAACCACAAATCATTACAAAAGATTCAAAAAAATCTGAAGTGCCTGGATCTGATGTTGGTAGAGTTTCTGAAGGTTCGGATACAGATTACAAAAATTTCTTTGAGAGTATAACAAGCCTCCTGTCTTGCATAATTGGGATAGTAAAGACAATCATTGCTGCAACAAATAAATCGCAAGGCGCAATAATGGTTTTATTCACTTTCGTTCTGCTTTTACTAAACAAAAAATTAGCTAATGAAACAAAAAAAATTAGGGAAAAGGATTCTGAACCAAAAATAGAAGTTTATTTGATCCCTGCTCGAATAAGCAACATGATAATAAACATGATAATCAGAAATATTGGTGGTGGAGCTGCGCGCAATATTAAATGGAAAATTATAGCAGATGAGGAAAATTTGAAATCAAAGGACATTCCTATTTTGAAAATGTCAATGTTCAAAGTTATGCATTACCTGCCTGCAAAAGAAACAATAGAATTTTTCTTTGGTGAGACTGTGAAGATCTTGTCAGAGCCAAAGCTGAAACCGATAAAAATAGAAGTCTCTTACACCAATGATGACGGTAAAAATAAACCACCAGAAATTTTTGAACTTAATATTGAACCATACGAGGGGATGCAGACAATTGGCAGACCAACTGATTACGAAATTTCCAAATCTCTTGAGGCAATTCAAAAGGACCTACATAATATTGCAACAGGTCTTTCCACACCGCAAATATTAACCCAAACTGTCGAAGAACATAAGAAAGAAAAAAAAGCAGAACTGGAAAAAAACCGTAAGTATCTTCAGGATAATAAATCACAGAAAACCGAACACAGAGCTCCACCGGACGGCACTTCCGCTGCGCTTCGAAGCCGCAGGTGAGCTGTGTCGTTACAAAGGAAAGAACATGGATGGATTTCTAGGTATCAGCACTTATTCCGAGTTCATTACTATTATCGTTGCATTAGCAGCCACCATCGCTTATGCGGCTGCGGTCAGTAAGTTATTGCGGCGACTAACAGAGCGCCGAAAGAAAGAAAAATCACGCTTTTTCAGTGCTGTTACTGAGGGATTAAAAAATCAATCGATCTCCTCAGTAACGGACATGGAAAATCTATATAGAGGTGTAAAGCGAACAGGAACAGAAGAAGCTGGAAATCCAGCGCGCCTATCTACTTGGCTTAGAGAATACCTTGTTCAGTTACTCGAAAATCCGCCTAAGGAAGGCAGTGAAGTCTTGGTTGAATGGAAATCACTAATCAGTAAATTTATCGAGCAGAACGAGCAACAGTCACCTTATGCAGGCTTGCCGGATTTGGAGAGAAGCATTATTACTGATATTGAACTCTTCTTAGGTTCCGGTGATAAGCCCGCAATACATCGTAAACTTAGAGAGATCACTACGGCGATACAAGCAAGAGAGGATTCTTTGGCAAGAATAAGGAAAACGAACCGATGGTCAGTATCACTTGCAGTGATTGGGCTTATTTTAACAGTGACTTTTGGATTAGTGTCCCTGCTCAAGTGAATCAACTACTTCGAGAAAGATTAGTCCACAGCGCTGTCAAAACGATTCTGATTTCTAAGATACAGTAAATGGAGAATGACAATGTTTGAAATGTTAGAGGACAAAAACCATTGCCTTGAAATTAAATGCCAAAAAACCAATTGGGAAACATCTGATGGTCTCGATTTCATTGAAAAAGACCTAAAAGTTAACGGAGAAATCTGGCAAGTTCACAAATCGGATCCCGACCCGTTTCCATCTTCCCCACATGCACATTGTATAAGTGGGGCTCGCTCATTACAAGGCTGCAAACTTCATTTGGGAAATAGAAAACTTTTTAAAGGTAACAAATTTATTGGAAGGTTGCTGAAAAAAAACGAATTTCAAAAACTAATTGAATTACTTAGACCCAAATTTCCTGAAATCACTTTACCATTACCATGAGGCTAATAAAGATCGAACGTACCTTAAGTCTTGAACCGGTGATGTGGAAGGAGCATTCAGCATGGCAGACCCTTACATGATCAGGATAAATCTGGTTCCCTCTCCAGAAAACAAAAACCCCCAGCTGCATAATATCGAGGGAGCTGATGCGTTTGTAATTGTTTTTGATTCATCCAAAAGCGGGGCTCTGGATAAAGCTACCCGCTATGCTCAGGGTCTTGGCTGGAGCGTGGTACAGGTGACCAGCGAGCAGCTGCTGCTGCCAGAGCATCTTCCTTTGTTGGATGCAAAAACAACAAAGCTTTACCAGGACGCCGAACTTCTGGGGATTTGCGGCCACTTTGATGCCTGGCCGAAAAAGCCCCGGCCCGGGGAATATTCTGTTCAGTCATTGAAAAAAACTCCTGAAAAATAAGTGGGTCGAATACTGGTAATTTTACCTGGCAAAAACCAACTTGTCTATACTTATATATACAAGCTGCTTCCGAAAAACGATGTGGTTGAACTCAAACCGAAAAAGAAACAACAAAGCCGGGAAATTGAAAAGGCCCGTGAGATCAGCGCCCGACTGATGGCAGGAAACGGGGTTGAAATCTGAAACCAAAGGGGACGGAAATGAAGGAAAAAAACTTGTACCAGGCCCTTTCTGAAGAATTTGAAAATGACATTGAATATAAAATTGAATACAAGATACTGGAAATCACCGAGCAGATATGTTCGGTCATGAAAGAAAGACAAATCACCCGGGCTGAACTGTCCAGAAAGCTTGGGACATCCAAAACAGCAGTGACAAAAATGCTGGACGGCAGCACAAATTTTACCCTCAAACGGTTGATCAAAATCGCAGACGCTTTGGAAAAAGAGCTTGATATACATCTGACCCGGGATCCCGGGGAGGGGCTGATCTAGAGCGGCCGGAAAAAAAAGAGAAAGACGGAGATGGAAACGATTAAATACAAAGATTTTTCAGGATCGGTTGAAATAAGCCGCAATGGTCATGAGTATATTTTCCATTGCCAGACAATGTTCATAAACGACCTGGTGACCTATGAGGCCGACAATTTGAAAACATAGGGTTCCGGGCCGCTGTGGATGATTAGATTGGCACCTGTAGCCAACTCGGGATAGTGCCTCAAAAATCCCCTTCACCGGGTCGTTCAATCTGACCCTGTGGTTTAGAATTCTTCTTGACGTAATGAAATACATGGTGATATTTTCATTGTATAAAATATCATGTTTTTTTGGAGGAAAAGTGGCTAAAGTTCTTAAAAAAAGTAATGACATATCCTTTACAACCAATGTTTTGGTAACAAAGGAAGATGGACTTTTTGTGGCCCATTGTCTTGAGCTTGATATTGTTGCCGTAGGTGAGACTTTTGATGATGCTCAGAGGGAAATCGTTTCTCTTATATGTGCCCAGATAGATTATGCCTTTACCAATGATAACCTTGACAACCTGTTCCACCCGGCGCCGCCTGAAGCCTGGCAGAAGTTTTACAAATGCAATGAACAGGTAGAGCGAAAATACAAAATCAGACATTCAATGAAAAACCGGACAAATCCAGAAAAAATCATCCCGCCATGGCTGATCACGAAAACATGTGAGCCCCCCAATACATTTTTTTATGCCTAACCGCCACCCCTTAACCCTGAAAGATTTTATCAAAAAACTGAAAAAATTTGGTGTGGTGTCAATGGCAAGAAGCCGTGGCAAGGGTTCTGAAATTATTCTGCTGAAGCCCGACTCCGAAGGATCAACCAAAGGCGCTCAGTACCCGATAAAAAACCACGGAAAAAAAACAACCATTCATGTTCCAGTCATTAAAGCAGCCCTGCGGCGTTTTGATATAAATGAAGATGAATTTTGGAATTAAATAAATTTCTTGACACAAATCCCCTCCATCCTGTAATTTAAAAACCATCCAAACGCGCCCCAGACTCTCCGGAAACGGAGGGCCGAATGGCAAGACAATTTGAAAAACCCGAAACCGTACGGCTGCTTCGGGTTTTGTGTATTCAGGGGCACCCTGCCCGTTAGATCCCGGACAAATCAACCGTGGCGACTATTGCCACCGGTATTCTATCTGCACCGCAAAAAAGAAAATCGATCCCAACCAGGCCGTGTGTCTGATCTGCAACGACTTTCTTCCCCTTTTTCCCGGGGTGGATCCGCTGGCCCAGGCCCGGGTCATGGGTTTCACTGTCAGATACAAGACCATCAAGGCTGCCCTTGCATTTGAAGCCGCCCGGTCAGGACTGGCAGCGGCCCCCTCTCCCGCGCCGGAACCGACACCGATACCAAAGCCAAAATTAAAGCTGAATGGCTACAAACCAAGGTCCATGCGACCGAAACCGGAGCCCGGTCAAAAGCGGTGCTCAAACCCTGCCTGCAAAAATCCGATTCTGCCGGCCACTCCTGAGTATTTTTTCCGGATCGAAAAGTATCTTGAAACCGGATGGACCGACGTTATCCCCTACTTTGAATCCTGGCTGGAAACCAAAAAGAAAAAGACGCCTGCCACATACAAGGGGTATAAATCCTATTTCAAGAACTGGATCCGGCGGTCCGTGTCGGCCCGGCAGGTGGTGAACCACACAAAGACCGATCACGAGCATATCATCCCCTGTCACCGGAACATGGTGGATCTCATCGATCACCTGGCCCGGCAGCCGGGACAGTATCTGTTTGAAAAACTATGATTTTTTATACCAGGTTATCACTTGATTTTTGAAATCGATATTGTAATCAACATATTTCAAGAAATTCATTCCAAGAAGCCCTTTTGTTAAATTTGAACCACCGGCATGGTTTATGATTTTAATTTCAAAATTTGAAATTTTGTAGGGACCCACAATGATATAATCCAATTGTGCATCCTTGGAAGGAATTATGCTTCCATCAGCAATTTGTGCTCTTGAATATTTTTGTGGAACAATATCCATATTTTTTGCAAGATCATCATGGATAACTGTACTGGTTGCGCCGGTATCAAAAATCAACCAGGTTTGTTTCTCTCTGCCTCGATATCCAATTTTTACGGGCACCAAAACTGCATTCCCCCGAATAACAACCTTAGTTTGAAATCTTTCAGGAAAATTTTTTGATTCTTGATATTTTAGGGCTTTTTGAGTTTCTATTGCAGCCGTTATCCCACTGGGCTGGACATTTGAAAAGTGTTTTACACCCTTGTCATCAATCCAGGAATAGATTAAATCAGAACCATGAAGATCCGTTTTCTTTTTGCCCACCGGATACATTTGTTTTTCTGGAATTAAAGATTTGCTTTCAACTCTAACAGTCCCTTTAACGACCTGCTTTGAAGGCTTTTTTTGGACAAACAAATTGGTCCAAAAATGGGGAGTAATAATTTGTGCACCAAAAAAATTATACAATGAAAACAGTATGATAACAAATATGAGCGTTGGAGAAAAAATCGCTATTAATATTTTGGTATCAGATTTCATCTTTCTATTCCCAGAATCAGTTTGAATCAAGTTGAACAGGTCATTGATTGATCTTCACGCCACCTCCAGCTTGCAGCCCAGGGCTTTGATCACTTTTTTCACGGTAAAAAAATGCGGGTTGCCGCTGCCGGAGAGCGATTTGTAAAGGCTTTCCCGGTTCAGCCCGGTTCTTCTGGCCACCTCCTGCATGCCCTGTTTTCTGGCCAGATGGCCCAGGGCGACCAGAAACACCTGGGGATCGTCGTCCATGAACGCATCGTTCAGGTATTCGTTGATTTCCTCTTCCGTTTCCAGATAATCAAAAGGGTTGTATGGGCTGGTGTTTGTTTTCATGAATCTTCCTATTCATATTTCATGATTTAAATGTAGTTCACAGACTACAAAAAAACAAGAAAAAAGCACACCTTGAAAAATTTCAACACCAAGACTGGCCACGAACATCCCTGCCTGGATTCAGTCAGAAGATATGCGGAAACTCAGATTGCCCGCAAAAAAAATTTATGGACTCATCCGGCATGGACCTGGCCGGACTTCTGAAGGTGGTAAAATGATCTGGTCTCGCCGGTTTTGTCCCGGGTCTTTGGTCCCGCTTAAAAAATTACTAATAATTTTTCATAAATTCAGTAGGTTAAAACACTATACCGGGATTCGGTTCCCATGCACTTCCGCCAGTATTCTCAATAACATCAGCAATTTTAAATCCCAAATATTTTTTGAGACATGCCAAGACGGCACACATGGGTCTGACTCCAAAAGTACACAATTGACAAACTCTCTTGAATAATCTATAAATTCAGCAAGTTTCTTTATTAACCCCTCGCTTCATGATCCAAATAATTATAAATAATAAACAAAATATCAAATAAGTTTATAAATAACAAACATTTTTATATACCAATCTAAGTTTACGTATAGTAAACGAAGGATAGATGATTGAATTAAAACCATATTTATACTTTCAAAAGGCCCTTGAATTCTGGATTGATGAGACCGGTACTGGGTATCAGAAAATCCTGTCAATTGGGACCGAATATGGAAAAAGTTACATCAGTCAATTGCTTAATCCTGAAAGAAAAAAACCGATCCCTTTTGAAGCTCAAGTAAAAATTGCTGATGCTTGTGGATACGATTATCTTTCATTCCTGCAGATTGGAAAACAGCTCTATGAGGGCGAACCCCCGCAAGACATCTCCCAAAAAATAGTGTCAATGGACCCGGCCGTTGAGATCCTCAACGAATGCATCCGGGAAGCCGGGGTCGGCGATCAGCTGAATGACAGACAGAAACAAGCCCTGCTCAAAATTATCAGGGACGAACTGAAATCAGCCGAAGAAAAGGCAAAAAAGGATATTAAA
The DNA here is from genome assembly GCF_000350545.1 of Desulfotignum phosphitoxidans DSM 13687. Classification (GTDB taxonomy): domain Bacteria; phylum Desulfobacterota; class Desulfobacteria; order Desulfobacterales; family Desulfobacteraceae; genus Desulfotignum; species Desulfotignum phosphitoxidans. Next base: position 50,551 of record NZ_APJX01000005.1, on the reverse strand, counting down.
AAATTTCTTAACGTTCTCAGGAAATGACATCATGATTGAATATGATCTCAAGAACAAAATCATTCACGCGATCAAAGAGAATCAGACTCCGGAACAATCCATTTCGACACATCATAAAAAAACCCTGTATTCCATCATGATCGTTTCGGCACTCACGACCCTGTGCCTCGTATTATTTATCCTTTTCATCAACAATTTATTCTCAAAAACTCCCCTGCCCGGCCCATGGGCCAGGATCACCTTTCCCCTGCCTGGAACAACCAATGGAACCAACGTCAAAATAACCACTGAAACAAGAAACATCGAGCCTGGCCGACACATCTGGCTGGCCGTTGACAAGCCGGATCTGGAGCTGTGCCGGCCCAAATTACCCCGGCTGATGCCCAACACCGGCTTTTCAACCACCATATACGAACGCGGCCCAAACGGGACCCTACCGGGTGTCGGTTTATGCCCTGAACAAAACCCTTAACGATCAATGGGAGGACTGGGTGAACAAAAAACGATTAGGAGGCCTGCCGATGCCGCCAAAACAAAGGCGCCTGGCTTCGGTGGTTTTGGTGAAAATGGAAAATAAGCCATGAGCGTTAACAACGGAAAAATGCACGATTATGCAGGGCAGCAATACATAAGCGGCTTTACCAGATGTACTTTCTATTATCCAAGCAATAATTCGGGAAATAACCTTCGAGGGCTGTTTTCGGGCAAGGAAGTTGTTCTCTTTAATATGGAAGAAAAAAATAATGAAATTGATGTTGTAATTTCGTTTCCCGATAATTACGACTGCGTTCATTATTGGAAAGGAAAAGAAACGTTAATAAACAAATCCCAAAAATCACACCTAACTTATCATGGAAGAAGAAAAAGAAAAAAGGCAACTGGCGAAATACATATTATTTCCGATGGCAATAACCCGTTAAAAGGGAAGGCACCGTATACCGAATCTCATCTGGCATCCTCGAGCAATATCGAAGACCATCCATTGCCAATCTGCAGAATTGAATTAAGTAATACTCCAGGATCGGTCAAACCACAAAAAAACATTATCAACTATTTTCACACAGATAGTTCAAAGTGTTTTTTTAATACAATCGAGGTGTCTCTTACAAAAAAAGGCTATCTAAAAAGTCTGGCCGCCCCAATCCCAAGAAATGACCCATGGCGGGCCTCATTCATTCATACCAGCATGCACACTTTTTTTCTTAGAAAAACGCTACTAAGGCCAGGTTGGTATCCACAAGCTTTGGCGCTGCAAACGAAGACATTTGAACTAATCATACTAGCTACCCGCGAATACAGAAATCAAAGTTATGCAAAAAACTCCATTAAGTATTTTCACACAAAAAATTATTTTCGTGAGATGGGGAAACGAAAAGTAATTGAGCATGGAGGAGGTTTTTTCATCGACAAAACACCTAATGAACCAAATAATCCGGAAGCAACGATAATGTCTGATTATTTGAGAAAATCTCAGGAAAAATATTAATTTTGTGCATGCCCTCATTTATCATTAAAAAAAATGACATGAAATCAGCAACACATACAAAATCGTTCGAATTGGATGTCCCAATAGATAAGCTGTTCCTGCTGTTCAGCCCCGAAGGAGAAAAGCTGTGGGTCCCCGGCTGGGACTATAAGAATATTATGGGAACCACCGATCTTTCCGAGGACTATGTTTTTTTAACAGAAAATCATGACCATGGAACAATGAATGCGATCTGGATCGTAAAAACATATGACCCTGGATCTCACCTGGTGCAGTTTTACAAGATTGAGCCTGAGCACAAGCTTGGGATCGTTACAGTAAAGTGTTCGGCACTGGGACCCTCTAAGACCAAAATTCAAGTGACGTACAAATATATTGCACTGTCAAAAGCTGGGGAAATTTTTGTTCTGGGATTCAGTGAGCGTGATTATGAAAATTTCATCGAAGAATGGCAAAAATTATTATCAGACTATTTTGAGCAGAAAGGCTGACATTCTTTTACACCTGATGAGGGTCCAACAGGGATTTCACTGTTGAAAAGGAGTGTTACTGGCAGACTGAAAACGATCATCATATATCCATGAGGCAAAAATGAACGACCTGACTGAAAAAAAGATCCAGCAAAGCATTGAAGACCGGAAAAAAACACACCTGACATTCCTGGAAAATGTGAAGACGTACCGGCCGTTTCTGGAAGTGGAGGAAAAAGCGTTCAGAAACGGGGCGCTCACCAAGAAAACCAAAGAATTGATGGCGCTTTCCATTTCAATTGTCACAAAGTGTGAGCCCTGCATGGAATGGCATCTTGACCAGGCCCTTCAGCAGGGTGCCGCTGATGAAGAAATTTATGAAACCATCGATGTGGCCATCGAAATGGGCGGGGGCCAGGCCGGGGCCTATGCCCGGTTTGTTTTGAAAGCCATGGAATATTTTAAACAAAAAAAAGGGTGATGCGGCCTGTAATCAAGGAGAGGAGAGCCCATGCGTAGAATCAGTCTTTATTTGATTGCAGCCACGTTGTTGCTTTCCGGAATCCTTTCGGACAGATCTTTTGCACAAACAGATTCTGACCGGCAGACAAAAATCGTTTTTGCCGGATCTGCCGACTATCCGCCTTTTGAATGGCTCGATGCAAAGGGGCGGGCCAAAGGGTTTATCATTGACCTTCAGGAAAGTATGGGACGGCATGGCGGAAGAACGGTCGAACACCGGCTGGAAAACTGGCCGGATGCGGTATCCGCCGTCAAAACCGGCAAAGCGGATGTGATTGCTTTTTTTGCCTCAGAGGAGCGCAGTCAGCACTTTGACTTCACGCTCCCGTTTTATCACCTGTCCCATGCCATTTTCTCCCATACCAAAGGCAGACAGTTCAGAAGCCTGGATAACCTGAAAGGCTTTCGGACGGCGGTTGTGTCAGGCAGTTATGCAGAACGCCGGCTGCAGGAAGAACAGACCGGCATCACTCTGGTTCCGGTGGATACCGAGCGGGCCTGTGTCGAGGTGGTTCATACCGGCCTTGCCGATGCCTGCATAGAAGTCTCTCTGACCTCCCGACAGAATGCAACAGGCATGGATGTTGTTCAGACAAGCCATCTATTCTGGCACCAGCCCTATGTTTTCGGAGTTCGCAAAGGCAATACCGAACTGCTGGAGTGGATGAACCGGGAGCTGGCCGCCATGCAGGCGGACGGCACTTATTTTTCGATCTACGAGAGGTGGAAAAAAGCCCTGGAGTGGCATCCGCCGACAATGACCGATCACCTGCAAACAATCGCCTGGATCTTGATCCCTTTGGTTCTTTTAGGCCTGGCCGGACTGTCCCTGTCCTGGTATCTGAAACGCCAGGTAGCAAAACGCACCCGCCAACTGCGCTACCTGGCGGAATATGATGTAATGACAGGCCTTCACAGCCGCCAGGCATTTGCCGACCGCCTTGAACAGCGCCTGGTCCAGAAATCCGGACACCCCCCTGTGGTCGTGTTTCTTCGCCTGAAAAACCTGGAATCCATCAACAGTCTGTTCGGCCGTTCCGGCTATGAAAAGATGATCAAAGATTTTGCACACCGTCTGCAATATCTTGATTTTTTAGAGACAACCCATTCAGGCATCGGTTATTTTATCCTGGCAGCCCGGCCCGGCACCCCGCCTGCCCGGATTTACGACCTTCTCAAGATATCCTGCAAAATCGACGGGGTGGATGTCACTCCCGAGGTGGTGATGGGGGTGAGTGTCGGAAAGGTGGCCATGGGGTCCTCCGGTCCCAAAGCCGAGGAATACATCCGTCAGGCCATCACCGCCTATTCTGCGGCGATCCATGAAAATCTGTCATGGCGAACTTATTCACCGCAGCTGGAACCTGATTCCGATGACCTGATTCTGTTACATGACCTTCATCTTCACGGCACCCGGGACATGCATCTGGTGTATCAGCCAAAACTTGACCTGGCCAGCGGACGTATTCAGGAAGCAGAAGCACTGATCCGCTGGCATCACCCGAAACTGGGCATGATCTCTCCGGGGAAATTCATCCCGATGCTGGAGAAAAGCGGCCTGATTCGTCAGGTGACCCGATGGGTCATCAAAGAAGCGGTACAGGAACTGATCCGCTGCCGTGAATATAACGCCCGGTTCAGAATCAGTGTGAACATTTCTGCAAATGATCTGACCGATGAAGATCTGGTGGATTTCATCAAAGAACAGCTGGAACCGGACATCCGGAAAGGACTCTGCTTTGAGGTAACCGAAACAGAGATCATCCAAAATCCCGACCACGCCCGGGAGGTCATTTCAGACCTGCATGATGCGGGGGTCCGCTGGGCTATCGATGATTTCGGCACGGGTCATTCCTGCCTGACCTATCTGAGCCGGTTTGATATTGACGAGGTGAAACTTGACAGAAGTTTTGTCAAAAACATTTTAACCAGCCCCCGTGACTTTGATATTGTCGCCGGCATGATCCATCTGTCCCACAATCTGGGGCTCACGGTCACGGCGGAAGGCATGGAAGACGAGGCCACACTGAACGCTTTGGCAAAAATGGGCTGTGACACAGCCCAGGGGTATGTGATCGCCAGGCCGATGCCTGCAAAAGACATCTATCCTCTCATAAAGTAGAAGATATCATTCAAAAACTGGAGAAAGACGAGGTAGAGCACTCCGAAAAAAGTCCCTTGTCCGATGAGGTGTGATCAGCGACCGACATATTCGCAGTTCAATCCACCTGGCAAGCATCTCAGCCAATTTAACTTCATCATTTGTTATCAATATGTCTATATGTTTTATTTTGAAATATTTTTAATTGACTGTTAAAAAAATTTACTTTATAGACGTGTAATACTCATATAAGTTTCATTTGTAAACAACTTGCTTTAGGAGATTGATCAAATGTTAAACAATTCTTCAAATATTTCACCCCGATGGTTCATATCATCCTCCGTCCCTGTGACGAACCGGATGGCCAGTGATATTGCAGCCATTCTTTTGAATATTCCAGTCTCATTCTGTCAGCGGATGTTGGAAAAAACCATGTTTTCAATTGATAGGAGCCTGAAATGCTGAAACTGTTTTTCCCTTTTATTGAATGGTTCAAAGATTATAATTCTGAAACACTCAGAACTGATTTTTTATCCGGACTGACCGTTGCATTGGTACTTATTCCCCAGTCAATGGCCTACGCCCAGCTGGCAGGTCTCCCTGCCTATTACGGCCTTTATGCTTCGTTTCTGCCACCCATGATCGCGGCGCTGTTCGGATCAAGCCGACAACTGGCCACTGGACCGGTGGCGGTTGTTTCCTTGATGACTGCCGCCTCTCTTTCTCCTCTGGCTTCAACAGGCAGCGAGGGATATATCGCTTATGCCATTATGCTGGCACTTATGGTGGGCGCGTTTCAGTTTCTCTTAGGCATTCTGAGACTCGGCCTGGTTGTTAATTTTCTTTCCCATCCGGTGGTAAACGGGTTTACCAATGCCGCCGCCATTATTATTGCATCGTCCCAGTTATCAAAACTGTTCGGCGTGAATATTGATAAGGCGGCGCATCACTATGAAACCATCATGAGAGTCATAACCGCGGCGATACATTACACGCACTGGCCCACCTTCTTTATGGGCGCCCTTGCCTTTGCAATCATGTATATTCTCAAACGGATTGCACCTAAAATTCCAAATGTACTGGTGGCTGTTGTTGTAACCACCCTCATCTCTTGGGGAACAGGGTTTGAAAAAAATACAGTGGTTGATATATCATCCATCAAGTCAGAAGATGTCGGTGAAACGATCCAGACATTTAACGAAACAGTCACTGCAATCAACCCCCTGTCCGAAAAAAGGACAGAAGCGGGCAAAATACTTGACACCCTCCATGATCCGATTGAACGGATCAATGTCCAGCATGAAATTAATGTCTATTCGCTTCAAATCGAATTGCTGGAAAAAAATGCGCAAAAATACAGGGAAAAAATCAGAAATTTTCTGTTCAACAAAGTGAACGGAACACAAGGGTCAATGAATTTTTATTTAAAAACCGACCCAGAAAATGGATTGGATACCGATGGGAGAACCTGGCGCATCAAAGTCAAAAACAACCCGATCTCACTTGACAATATTAATATGAGTGGGGGGGGAGCCGTCGTCGGAAATATCCCCAAGGGGCTTCCTTCCTTTGGAATACCCCAAATAAACTTAAAAATTATCACCCAGATGTTTCCCTATGCCGTTATTATTTCACTTCTGGGGTTCATGGAAGCCATATCCATTGCAAAGGCCATGGCCGCCAAAACCGGCCAGCGTCTGGACCCTAATCAGGAACTCATCGGGCAGGGACTGGCCAACATCCTCGGATCTTTCGGGAGAAGCTATCCGGTTTCAGGATCTTTTTCCAGGTCTGCTGTAAATCTTCAGGCGGGGGCTATTTCAGGGTTTTCCAGTGTGTTTACCAGCTGTATTGTGGTAATTGCTTTGTTATTTTTCACACCACTTCTTTATCATTTGCCACAGGCGGTATTGGCAGCAGTCATCATGATGGCCGTCATCGGGCTTATAAATATCAGTGGGTTTATCCATGCCTGGAGGGCCCAGTGGTATGACGGCGCGATTTCCATTATCACTTTTATCTTTACCCTGGCTTTTGCCCCTCACCTTGACAAAGGGATCATGATCGGCGTCCTTCTTTCCCTGGGGGTGTTTTTGTATAAAAGCATGAGACCGGGTGTAGCTTCCTTGTCACGACACACGGATGAAGACTTTCGCGATTCAATGATAAATGAACTGATGGAATGTGAATATGTTGATCTGATAAGGTTTGAAGGCACGTTATTTTTTGCCAATGCCAGTTACCTGGAAGATAAAATTAATGAGCGCATTCTGGCAAAGAAAAATCTGAGACATATCATAATCGCATGCAACGGCATCAATGATATGGATGCCTCGGGTGAAGAAGCACTCTCCCTGGTCATAGACCGGGTGAGAAGCGCCGGCATCGATATCTCATTCAGCGGAATCAATGAATCCGTGATGACTGTCCTGGAACGAACACATCTGCTTGAAAAAATAGGTCCCAGTCACATTTATCCCACCATGGAAAAAGCGATCTGTTCGGTTCATGAAACCGCCCATAAAGGTGGGACTGAAGAACAGTGTCCCCTTACAACCGTTTGCCATATTGCGCAAACTATGAAATAAAAATATAATTAATGTCCGTCACAATTAAATACAGAGGAGACGATCAATGCCAGTCATAACCATATTCAGCGGTGTTTTCTGCAAGAAAAAACCGGTTCTTGAAAAAATCATGGAAAAAATCAAATATGATATCGTTACGGATAATGAAATCATATCTGAAGCTTCCTGGATTTCAGGTATGCCTGAAAATAAAATTAAAACCGCCTTTTCTTCCAAAGTTTCCGTATTCAATAAGTTCACCCATGAAAAAGAACGGGCCACTGCCTGGATCAAACTGGCACTGGCAAGGATGCTTTCAAAAGACAATCTGATTGTCGAAGGACTCAGCAGCCAGCTGATACCCAAAGAGATTACCCATGTACTCCGCATCTGTATTATTGCAGACATGAAATTCAGAATCATGGCTGCCAAGGAAGAAGGAAAATCTGAAAAAGAAGCGATCAGTTTGATTCACAGCAGTGACAAGGACAGGAGTTCGTGGGTATATGATATTTTAAATACCAAAGATCCATGGGATCCGTCTCTTTATGATATGATCATTCCCACAGACAAGATGGATTTGGAAGAGGCTGTCGCCTTGATTGAAAGCCATCTTGGCAGCGAGGTCATTAAAGCCACGGAGCAGTCCAAAAAAGCGGCTAAGGATTTTATCCTTACATCCGAAGTGGAAGTGGCGCTTGCCAAAGAAGGCCACAGCGTGGGTGTCAATGCAAAAGACGGGGCGGTTACCCTGAGTATCAATAATCATGTCCTCATGTTGAGCCGGCTTGAGGATGAATTGAAAGCCATTGTGGAAAAAGTACCGGGCGTGACTTCCGTTGAAACAAAAGTCGGCAAGAAGTATCACCAGGCGGACATCTACCGCAAATATGATTTTGAAACCCCAAAAGTGCTGCTGGTGGATGATGAGCGAAAATTTGTCCAGACCCTTTCTGAACGTCTCATGATAAGAGACATGGGGTCAGCCGTGGCCTATGATGGCGAGTCCGCCCTGGATATGATCAATGATGATGAACCCGAAGTCATGATTCTTGACCTTAAAATGCCCGGAATCAACGGTATCGAAGTTTTAAGGAAAGTCAAAGAAACAAGACCCGAAATAGAGGTGATTATTCTAACCGGCCAAGGGTCTGAAGAGGACAGAAAAATCTGTATGGATCTTGGGGCATTTGCCTATCTTCACAAACCGGTAAAAATTGACTTTTTAAGCGAAACCCTGAAAAAAGCAAAAGAAAAAATGGAAAAGGCCCGGGAATTAAAGAAAGGCCAATAGCAAAGGAAAATAATGGCAAACAGAATTATAAAAATTCTACTGGTCGATGATGAGGAACGACTGCTGGATTCGATGGCCCGGCGGCTTGCACTGCTGGGTTTTGAAACCATCAAAGCATCATCCGGCACCCGTGCCATTGAAGTTGCGTCAAAAACCCGAATCGACCTGGCCATTGTGGATTTAAAAATGCCGGACATGGATGGCCTGACCACCATCACCCGCCTCAAGCAGATCACTCCTGACCTGAAGACGGTTCTTCTGACCGGCTATGGAAGTGAGGAAACCCGACAAAAAACCAAAATTTCGGGCTCAGAGTATTTTGAAAAAGATTCTATGAGTGATTTGTGGGATTTGATCAAAGGATTCAGCGCCAAGAGCACAAAACAGTTACCTTCAAAAGAGTTGATTGATCCCGCCGGCAGGAGATCCGGGGATCTGCCGAAAATAATCGGGGAGACCCCCGGCATGCAGCGGCTGCGCAAAGATATTGAGCGCCTGTCGGAAATGGACTGTACCATCATGATTCGGGGGGAGCAGGGAACCGGAAAAGAACTGGCTGCAAGGGTGATCCACAGATCAAGCCACCGTAAAGACCAGCGATTTCTGGCTTTTAACTGTGGCTGTTTCAGTGATGATTTTAATTTCACAGAACTTTTGGGCTCTCTTGAGGGGTCGGGCTGGTATCCTGGTTCAGTCGGTGAAAAATCAAAAAATTTGCGATACATTGGAACCATCTTCCTGGATCATTTCGAAACCATGCCGGAACAGACCCAGCAGGATATGCTCACATTGCTGGAAGATACCCTGTCGACGCAATCTCAGGATTCAGCAGAATCATTGAGGGATATCCGGTTTATTATTGCAACCCACCAGGACCTTAAACAACGGGTCGAAAATAATAAATTCAACAAAAACCTTTATCAGAGACTGAATGCCATATCAATAAACATCCCGCCGCTTCGGGAGCGCCGGGATGATATCTTTCCATTATGCCGCTACTTTTTAGCCCAGCTGAATAAAGAATTTAAAAAAAATGTTGAATCATTTTCAGAAGAGGTGCTTTCCATTTTCATGGCCTACCCTTTTCCCGGCAATGTCCGGGAACTCAGACATATTATCGAGCGCGCAGTCATTTTAACGGACACCGCCTCGATAGAAATGGTCCATCTTCCCGATCGGTTTAAGAAAAAAAACCAGACAGTCCCCGCAAAGATTGAAGGTCCATTTGAAACCCTCAGTGAACTGGAAAAAAAACATATCCTTAAGGCGGTTGAGCTGACCCGGGGCAACCGGTCAAAGGCGGCTGAAATTTTAGGCATCAGCCGCGCGGCATTATGGCGAAAACTTAAAATTTTCACGGCAGAAAACTAAACCGCTTTTTGAAGAACTCTCCAAAAGGGTGCAAAACATATCGCATGACCGCTGGACCTGTTTTTTTCACAGCCCCTGATGCGGACAGGATTTTGTAAGCCGGACTATTCCACGATTTCCAGGATAACCCGTTTCTGCTCTTTGGCTGATGCGCACGAAAGAATAGTACGCATTGCCTGGGCGGTTCTGCCTTTTTTACCGATGACTTTCCCCAGATCCTCCTTTGCCACCCGAAGCTCCAGAACAAGGGTCTGCTGCGCCTTTATTTCCTGGACATCCACCTGATCCGGATCATCGACCAAAGACTGTGCAATGTACTTGATTAACTCTTTCATGACGGGGTCTCCTTTTTCTGTATACCAAAATGATAATCAACGTCTATATATCGCCCGGTCAACCCTTGTCGGGATATCGGCTTTGTGTGGTCCGTCAGTGGTGAAATAATCATTTTTACCATATCATAACTGGTTCAATTCACAAGTGTTATTTTCTTTTGTTTTTCCAATAATCGGCATTTTCCTTGACAACAATCAGAATTCCGTTATTTTATGTGCCGTAACTTGAATATGCTCAGGTTCGACATGAGAATGGATTTTCCGAACCGTCGGTGATGCATTCAATGCCCCTTGAGCCCGAAACCAGTAAGGAAACACCAGTGACAACGGAAATCGACGCCATCACCTCCCAGCGGAAAATGCTGTCTGAAGCCGGATATGCAGAACCGGCCATCAATTACTTTATTGAAAAAAAATATATGGGTCATCTTCAGGACGCCAGCCAGATATCTGAAAAAGTCGGCTCCTGCGGCGATATCATGAAAATTTATCTCAAGGTGGATGAACACAACATCATTCAGGATGTCCGGTATGAGATCACCGGGTGTGCCGGTGCCATATCCGCTGCCATGGCCGTGGTGGATCTGATCAAGGGTCAACCCCTGGACAAGGCATTGACCATCAATGACGGAGATGTGTTTAAACGGCTTGAAAACATTCCGGAAAAAAAACACCATTGCATCCAGCTGGCCGTTAAAACCATGCACAAGGGCATTGAAGAGTACCAGTCCGCCAGTAACCTTTGATTCATCCGGATAGTTTGTTGTCGTTCAGCGTTCAAGGTGCCGCTGAAACCGCCGGACCTGATTTTGATAATAATTTTGCCGGTCCCGGGCCAGCTCAAGGGCTTTTCGAGCGGCTGATACTGCTTCAGCCACACGGTGGTTGGCAAACAGGGCTTCCGCATAGGTGTCTTGCACAAACGGCGACTGGGGTGCCAGGCCCACGGCCCGGCCGGCCAGATTCAGCGCACGGCCCGGGTCCTGAATTTCCGTTACCGGGCATGTCGCCAAAAGCCAGGCCAGATTATTGAGGGCATGGACATGATTTGAGTTGATACCAATGGCGGATTCGTAAGCGGCGATTGCCTGGATGAAATTCTGGGACGCATAGTGAAAATCTCCGGCAACCACATGCAGATCCGCATTTTCAGGATCCATCTTTAATTGCTCAAGCACCAGCCGACCGGTAACAAAATTGTCAATCCCGGGCTTGAATTGACCATAAGACAGGTGATATCCGAACCCGACGACACTGATCAACCCGATCACGGCAACACCGATCATGCGCCGGACCCGGCGATGATGATGCGCAATCAACGCGCTGTTCTCCTGGCATTTTTCCAGAAACCGGATGCGCTGTCCAATGCTGAAGTGATGCCAGTTGGGACGTTCCATATCCTGTCGGCTGATGGCGCCGATTTTATAAAATGTCCGGATCAAGGGAAAGGCATTGGGAAAGAATCGAAACAGATAAAGATCGGCCTGGCGTTCAAAGTTTCGCATAAAAAATCCGAACACGAAACGGAAATATACGATGAAAAAACAGATGAGAATCGCACCCATCAGCACCGAATGAACCTGAGATATGTCTATTCCTGAAAAAACAGGCTCCGGGAAATAGGTCGCCCCTGCCAGAACCAGAAGCATCAAGGGGTCATACAACACCGCGTTACAGGCGATGAATCCGGCAAAAAAAACCAGATAATACAGCATGTGCCAGTGCTTGACATGACCGATTTCGTGGAGAATGACCGCAGCCAGCTCCTCATCATTCAGAGAACCGAGCAAGGCCGGGGTCACCAGGATATATCTGAATTTTCCCACCAGACCCATGACACCGGCCGTGATCATGGAGCCGGCAAACAGATCCCATATCAAAATATCGGCATACCGCAATCCGGCCATATGACAGACCGCCTCGATCCGGGATCTGCCAAGCCCTTTCTCCATGGGCCGGCATTGCCAAATTGTTTTGATGAACACCGGGCCGAACACCGCAATCCCGGCCATAAACACCATAATGATGATCATTTCACCGGCCGGACCGTTCATCAGATCATCCAGCGGAGGATACGCAATGAACCGGATCAAATCCACAAACAAAGACAGGCACAGCCAGGGAAGCAATGGCGGCAAAGCAAATGACAACTGGGAAAAAATGTATTGTTTACAGGAAACCGGCCGGGAAAACAAATGTTTTTGAACCGGATAGGCCGCATGCCAGACCATGACCAGGTATGAAACAAACAATCCTAAAAACAGCAACGCTTCCAGCGTGGGAACCTTCTGAAACAATTGAACATGAGAAAATGCCGTATTGAGGCGAAACACATAAATATTGACGGCAAATACCAGTAAAGCCAGCACAGATAAACGGGATATGGTGCTGGAAACCGCCCGGTCCTCCTGAAAGGTGACAGATTTTTTAGCAGCGTTCAATATACGCCGGAAACTCAACCGGCAGATCAGAAAAAAACCGATGCCCAGCACCAGGCTCTGCAGCCATCCGGGCGATGTCCCTGGCCCATTGACACCAAACAGTTCCGATGTCGCATAAATGATCAACGCCACCAGAAAATATATGATTGTGGAAAACACGATGGGATCTCTTAAATGATTCCGTGGGCCGCAAACTGTTTCAGCACCACCCAGGTTTTCACGTCAAACCGGATGTCCGGCGTATTCAACAGCTGTTCAGCCGACTGCGGGGTAAGCAGAATCACCTGAATATCTTCAGAATCCTCAATATGGTCGCTGGAAGGAACCCCGTCGCATTCCGCGTACAACAGACTGACGGATTCATCCGTCATGCCTGAGGAGGAAAAAACCGCAGGACTCTGCGCCAGCACCTTTGTCAAGTGCAGGCCGGTTTCTTCGAACAGCTCCCGCCGACCGGCCGTAACTACGCTTTCCCCCGGATCCAGCAAACCGGCGGGAAACCCGTATTGATATCCCCCCAGCACCACCCGGAACTCTCTAATGATCACCAGGCGCTGTTCTTTGACATGATAGGGAACGATCACCACGGCATCCGGTCGATCCCGGGTTGTTTCTTCAAAATTTTTCGGGCCGGACCGGGACGCGAATGTCCAGGTTTTGTCTTTGCCCACCCGGTCCTGATATGTCAGGGAAAACAGATTCAAATGATGCATATCGGTTAATTTCCGAATCTGATGAATCTTCATGAAACACTCCTCATTAACCTGTACCATGTGATGATTTGATTGTCCGAAAACAGACAGATCACAGATATGTCAGATAACCGAAAACCAGCCAGAAATGACAGGCACTGCCCAGCAGCACACAGATATGCCAGATTTCATGAAACCCGAACATTTTTGGAAACGGATCCGGTTTTTTGAAGATATACACCAGGGCTCCGAGACTGTAAAACAAACCACCTAAGGCCAGCCATAACAGCGGGGCTGGTTCCAGAATTTGTACCAGCGGATAAACCGCCACCATGCACAGCCACCCCATACCCAGGTAGATCAACGTGGAGATCCAGCGGGGAAGATTCATCCAGAACAGCTTCAGCACGATTCCCACCGCAGCAAATCCCCAGATGATGCCGAACAGCGACCATCCCCAGGGTCCCCGCAGCGGCACCAGGCACAAAGGCGTATATGATCCGGCAATGACCATGAAAATCATGATATGATCGATGCGGCGAAAAATAGCCAGCGTTTTGGCTGACAATTGCAGGCCATGGTAAAGAAAGCTGGCTGTATACATGAATACCAGCGTGGTCCCGAAAATGGCAAAAGACACCACATGCCAGGCATCGGCCTTGACAGCGGCCATGACCACCATCAAGGTCAGGCCGGCAATGGATGCCAGGCTGCCCGCCATATGAGACAATGCGTTGACCGGCTCTCTGAATAATTTCAATGGATTTTTCATGCAGATACTTTACGCTTTTTTTGTACTGTCTTCAATACAAATGCGCTGTTGTACTTAAATTTTTACCCGGATCCACTGGTTAATAACCAGGAATAACCGAAAAAAATCTTGATAATTTACCGGGGTGTGCTAATACATGAATGGTAATTTCGTATTTACCCCCACGTTAATGAAGTAAACTTTAAACCACAGGAGGAAAGGATTCATGAAACCACTTAAAATGGTCGTTGCGTGTATCAGTATTCTTGCCATGTCTGCCATGGCCATGGCCGGTACCCTGGATGATGTCAAAGCCAAGGGCTATGTTGATGTCGGCATCAACGGCAGCTTGTTCGGATTCGGCATGCCCGATGAAAAGGGCGAAATGAAAGGTCTGGATGTGGACACGGCCAAAGCCATTGCCGCAGCGGTATTCGGCGATGCATCCAAAGTCAAATTCACGGCCCTGACAGCGGTCCAGCGGCTGCCGGCCCTTCAGTCCAAAGAGATTGACGTACTGTGCAGGAATACTACCCAGACCCTGTCCAGAGAAACCCAGTCCGGCTTGAATTTTGTTCAGCCCAACTACTATGACGGCCAGGGGTTTCTGGTCCCCAAAGCATTGGGTATCAAAAGCGCCAAAGAACTGGACGGCGCCACCGTCTGTGTCCTTCCCGGCACTACCACGGAAATGAATGCCGCTGATTTTTTCCGGGCCAACGGCATGAAATGGTCTCCCGTGGTCATTGAAAATACCGCTGAGCTGAACAAAGCTTTTTTTGCCGGTCGTTGCGATGCATTGACGTCTGACATGTCCCAGCTGGCAGGCAACCGGTCCGTGGCACCCAATCCCGAAGATTATATGCTGCTGCCGGAAGTCATTTCCAAAGAACCGCTGGCCCCGGTGGTCCGGCATGGAGATGATCAATGGTTCGATATTGTCAACTGGACCATGATGGCGTTGATCGAGGCGGAAGAACTGGGTATCACCTCCCAGAATGTGGATGACATGCTCAAATCGGAAAATCCGGGAATCAAACGCTTTTTGGGTGTAACACCGGGGATGGGCCAAATGCTGGGTCTGGACAATGAATGGGCCTATAACATTGTCAAACAGGTGGGCAACTACGGGGAAATATTTGAAAGAAATGTCGGTCCTGATACACCCCTGGGTATCCCCAGAGGCCTGAACGCCCTGTGGACCGATGGTGGACAGATGTACGCTTCTCCCATCAGGTAGACTTTTTTTCCGACCCGAACCCTAAAAGATACCTTAAGTATCGGGCGCTCCGGATTTAATCATCCGGAGCGTCTGATATCAGATCTCCCTATAATGGAAAAAACATCTGAGCCATGACACCTTCTGAATCAGAACCAAAAGTACCTTTCTGGCTGGATCCCGGAAAACGGGCCATCGGATTTCAGATTATCACCTGTCTGATGGTGGGTCTGCTGGCCTGGTATCTGGTGAACAACACCCTGGTCAACATGGAAAAACAGTCCATCGCCTCTGGATTCGGTTTTCTGGAAAGAGAAGCCGCCTTTGAAATCGGTGAAAGCCTGATTGAGTATTCTGCGTCAGACAGCTATGCCAAAGCCTTGTTCGTGGGTGTGCTCAATACGCTGAAAGTTTCGTTTATCGGTATAATTCTTTGTTTGATCATCGGGCTGTTCATCGGTGTGGCCAGACTGTCCACCAACTGGCTGGTCAAAAAACTGGCCATGATTTATATTGAGGTGATGCAGAACATTCCGGTTCTGCTGCAGCTGTTTTTCTGGTACGCCCTGTTTTATGAAATGTTTCCAAGTCCCCGACAGGCATTGAACCCCATGGCCGGACTGTTTCTGTGCAACCGGGGCGTGGCCCTGGCCGTGCCTGCTTCCCATCCCGCTTATTTTCAAATGTTTGTTGCGCTGATTATCGGCCTTGCTTTGGGATTCGGTCTTAAACGCTGGGTCAAAAAACGCAAATTTACCACCGGCCGGGATTTTCCGGTGCTGTGGCCGTTTCTGGGCCTGTCCTTAGGGCTGCCGTTGCTGGTCTGGGTCCTGCACGGTGCCCCCATGCAGATGGATGTGCCGGAACTGAAAGGATTCAATTTTCAAGGCGGCATTATGCTGTCTCCGGAATTCTTCGCGTTGCTTTTAGGCCTGGTGATCTACACCTCTGCATTTGTAGCTGAGGCTGTCAGAGCCGGTATTCAGGCGGTCAGCCGGGGTCAGACCGAGGCCGCCATGTCCATCGGGCTGAAGAAAAAACATATTCTGAATCTGGTGATCCTTCCCCAGGCATTGCGCGTTATCATCCCCCCTTTGACCAGTCAGATGCTCAATTTGACCAAAAACTCCTCTCTGGCCATTGCCATCGGTTACCCGGATTTTGTTTCCGTGGCCAATACCACCATCAACCAGACCGGGCAATCCATCGAAGGCGTGGCCATGATCATGGCATGTTACCTGGTGTTCAGTGTTTCCACATCCATTTTCATGAACTGGTACAATAAAAAATCCAAACTGGTTGAAAGATAATTGCCATGGGTATTGTTGCCATAGACAAAGATGCCATCCAGAAAATGAAACCCCCTGTCGTGCATCGGGGAGCGATCGGCTGGCTCAAGGAAAATCTGTTCAACGGGGTATTCAACTCGATTCTGACCCTTGTGTTTTTAGCGTTTCTACTCAAATTTGTGCCGCCGTTCATTAAATGGGCGTTTATCGATTCGGTCTGGTTCACCACGGGAGCGGAATGCAAAGAATGCCCCGGGGCCTGCTGGTCCGTGGTGTTGAAAAACCTGCGGTTCGTCATTTTTGGATTTTATCCCCATGACCTTCACTGGCGGCCGTTTGGCGCCATGCTCCTGCTGTTCACGCTGCTGTTTTTTTCCTATCACAAACGGTTCTGGTCCAAAAAACTGGGATATGCCTGGATGATCGGCCTGGTGGCCATGGGCATTCTGATGAAAGGCGGAATTTTCTGGCTGACCCCGGTGGACAGCATGAAATGGGGTGGTCTGCCGCTTACACTGCTTTTATCGGTGTTCGGACTGGCAGCTGCCTATCCTTTGGGCGTGATTCTGGCTTTGGGCAGAGATTCCCATATGCCCATGATCCGGTATCTGTCCATCGGGTATATCGAACTGATCAGAGGCGTGCCGCTCATCAGTCTGCTGTTCATGTCCTCCATCATCTTTCCTTTGTTTTTGCCCGAAGGGGTGACCATCAACAAAATTTTGCGGGCCCAGGTGGCCATTATTCTGTTTACCGCCGCTTATGTGGCGGAAGTGGTAAGAGGCGGGCTCCAGGGCATGTCCGGGGGCCAGTACGAAGCTGCCGACGCATTGGGCCTGAACTACTATCAGACCATGCGGCTGGTCATTTTACCCCAGGCACTGAAAATTGTCATCCCTCCGACCTTGAGTGTGTTGATCTCCGCGTTCAAGGATACGTCTCTGGTGGTAATCATTGCTTTATACGATTTTTTGCTCACTTCCAAAACCGTGATCCAGCACCCGGAATGGAACGGATTCTCCACAGAGATGTACCTGTTTGTGGCGCTGATGTATTTCTTAGGATGTTTTTCCATGTCCAATTTTTCCAGAAAGCTGGAACAGGAACTGGACACGGACAAACGCAGTTAACCCACGTTTTAGGAACCTGATATGACCGACGCAACCGACGACCCCATCATTCAAGTGAAAAACCTTAATAAATGGTATGGTGATTTTCATGTGTTGAAAAACATCAACCTGGAAGTTAAACGACAGGAAAAAATTGTCATCTGCGGGCCTTCGGGTTCCGGAAAATCCACGCTGATCCGGTGCATCAACCGACTGGAAGAACACCAGAAAGGCAAAATCATCGTGGACGGCATTGAGCTGACCAACAATCTGAAAAACATTGAAACCATCCGCACGGAAGTGGGCATGGTGTTTCAGCATTTCAACCTGTTTCCCCATCTCACCATCTTAGACAACCTGACTTTAGGCCCCATCTGGGTCCGCAAGACCCCGAAAAAACAGGCGGAAGAAACCGCCATGTTTTATCTGGAAAAAGTCAAAATCGCGGAACAGGCCAACAAATTTCCGGGTCAGTTGTCCGGAGGTCAGCAGCAGCGGGTGGCCATTGCCCGAAGCCTGTGCATGAAACCCAAGGTGATGCTGTTTGACGAACCCACCTCGGCTCTGGACCCGGAAATGGTCAAAGAGGTGCTGGATGTAATGGTGCAGCTGTCGGAAGAAGGCATGACCATGATTGTGGTGTCCCATGAAATGGGATTTGCCAAAACCGTGGCCCAGCGGGTCATGCTCATGGATGACGGCATGATTTTAGAAGAAAACAACCCCATCGATTTTTTTGAAAACCCGCAGCATGAACGGACCCAATTCTTTTTAAGTCAGATTCTTCATTGAACATCACCCGATGAAGCCACCGGTCTGATACCTGTTTTTATTACGGTACCAGACCGTTTACAGGCGATTCTCACTCTTTTTTTCACAAATGATTTAAATCATTTTTTATTTTTCCGTTTTATTTTTAAAATGAATGATTATATGTTTAACCATAACAACAAAACCAGACGGTTCACATTAACATGCAGGTAAAATTATAAATGATACTCAATTTTTTCACCAAGGTCTTTGGTTCCAGCAATGATCGGATTTTAAAGAAACTGGCACCCCTTGTCCAGCGAATCAACGAACTGGAACCCGAGATGAAGCGGTTGTCCGATACGGATATGGCCCAAAAAACCCATGAATTCAAACAACGGGTGGCAAACAAAGAATCACTGGACGATCTGCTGCCTGAAGCGTTTGCCCTGGTCAGGGAAGCATCGGTACGCACATTGGGGATGCGGCATTTTGATGTGCAGCTCATCGGCGGCATTGCATTGCACCAGGGAATGATCGCGGAAATGAAGACCGGTGAAGGTAAAACCTTGATGTCCACCCTGGCCGCCTATTTGAATGCATTGTCCGGCAAGGGTGTGCACATTGTCACGGTCAATGATTATCTGGCCGACCGGGATGCACAATGGATGGATGAAATATACCGGTTTCTGGATCTGAGCACCGGTGTCATCCTTCATGACATGAACGACCAGGAAAGAAAACAGGCCTATGCCGCAGATATTACCTACGGGACCAACAATGAGTTCGGGTTCGACTATCTGCGGGACAACATGAAATTCGACAAAGACAGCCTGGCCCAGAAGCAACTCAATTTTGCCATTGTAGATGAAGTGGACTCCATTCTCATTGATGAGGCCAGGACCCCGTTGATTATTTCCGGTCCGGCTGAAAAATCCACCCATTTGTACACCCAGGTGAATGCCATGTTACCCGGATTTAAAAAAGACGAGGATTATACCCTGGACGAGGAGGCCAAAACCGCCACTTTGACCGAAACCGGGATTGCCAAAGGGGAAAAACTGCTCAATGTGGACAATTTATACGATCCCGCCAACATCGAAGTCCTGCATCACCTGAACCAGGCGTTGAAGGCCCATACCCTGTTCAAACGGGACACGGATTATATTGTCAAAAACAATCAGGTGGTGATCGTGGATGAATTCACCGGACGACTCATGTCGGGCCGGCGATACAGTGAAGGCCTTCACCAGGCCCTGGAAGCCAAAGAAGGCGTAAAAATCGAAAATGAGAACCAGACCCTGGCATCCATCACGTTTCAGAACTATTTCAGGATGTACGACAAACTGTCGGGTATGACCGGTACTGCGGAAACCGAAGCACCGGAGTTCAAAAAAATATATGACCTGAACGTACTGGTGATCCCCACACATAAACCCATGGTCCGGAAAGACTTTCCCGACCTGATCTACAAAACCCGTAAAGAAAAATATGATGCCGCCATAAAAGAGATCATGGATCTGCACAAAAAAGGGCAGCCCGTGCTGGTGGGTACCATTTCCATTGATGTGTCGGAAGATTTGAGTAAAACCCTCAAAAAAAAGGGAATTCCCCACAATGTACTGAACGCCAAGCATCACAAGGCAGAAGCGGAAATTATTGCCAATGCCGGCCAGAAAAACGCCGTCACCATTTCCACCAATATGGCCGGCCGGGGAACAGATATCAAACTTGGAGAAGGGGTGGTGGAACTGGGGGGACTGCATATTTTAGGAACGTCCCGCCATGAATCCCGGCGTATCGACAACCAGCTCCGGGGCCGGGCCGGACGTCAGGGAGACCCGGGTTCTTCCCGGTTCTATCTGTCCCTGGAAGATGACCTGCTCCGAATCTTCGGCGGGGACCGGATTCACAAGGTCATGGACCGGCTGGGCATCGAAGACGGTGAGCACATTGAACATTCATTCATTTCCAAGGCCATAGAAAATGCCCAGTCCAAGGTGGAAGGCCATAACTTTGAGATCAGAAAACATCTGCTGGAATTTGATGATGTCATGAATCAGCAGCGGGAAGTGATCTACCGGCAGCGCCGTCAGGCACTGCTGGAAAAAGATCTGAAATCCGTGGTCCTGGACATGATGGAAGACAAGACATGGGATGTGGTGAACGGATTTGTCTCCGATAAAACCCCTGCCAAAGACTGGGATCTTAAAGGCCTTGAAAAAGAGATCAAACAGGTGTTCAATTTTGATCTGGATTTGACGTCCCGGCCTTTATCTCATACCAGTCCGGATGATCTGGCCGACCATGTGTTTGACCAGGCCAAAACATATTATGAAACCAAAGAAGCCATGATCGGAGCGGACCAGGCCCGATCTCTGGAACGGTTTGTGGTGCTTCAGACCGTGGACACGCGATGGAAGGAACATTTGCTGGCCATGGATCATCTTAAAGAGGGGATCGGCTTGAGAGGCTATGCCCAGCAGGATCCGCTGCGGATTTACAAAAAAGAAGGCTTTGACATGTTTCAGGATCTCATGGCCCGGATCAAGGACGAAATTGTAGATATCCTGTTCAAAATCCAGATTACAGCAGCTGTGCCGGCGGAAGAACTTCAGCCCAAGCCCCGACAGGAACTGACCTTTTCCCATGCGTCAGAGGACGCGGTTAAAAAACCGGTGAAACGAACAACAGAAAAAGTACAGCGCAATGACCCCTGCCCCTGCGGCAGCGGAAAAAAATATAAAAAATGCTGTATGAATTGAGGCCCGGCAATGGCGAGTACTGATTTTCAAACCCGGACGGACATCTTTTCAAAAACACGAAAAGAATTGCCGCCGCAATATAAAGTCATTCTTCACAATGACGATTACACCACCATGGAATTTGTGGTGGAAATTCTGATCACGGTTTTTGGAAAACCACTTGAAAAAGCGACGCAAACTATGCTTAATATACATCATAAAGGAAACGCAGTGTGTGGCATATATACCAGAGAAATCGCAGAAACCAAAGTCGAGACGGTGCATCACCTGGCCAGCAGCCGGGGATTTCCTTTAAAAAGTACCATGGAAAAGGAGTAAGGCAAATATGATTAGCAAGGAACTGAGCACTGCCCTCGGGTTTGCCGTAAGGGAAGCCAAAAAAAGACGGCATGAATATGTCTGTGTAGAACATGTTCTTTATGCGATCCTGAACCATGAATCCGGTTCCGATACCATAGAAAAGTGCGGGGGAAATCCTGAACAGATCAAACAGGAACTGGAAAAATTTTTTGATGAAAAACTCACCAAAATCGATTCTCAGGAAGAATATGTGCTTCAGCAGACCATCGGGTTTCAGCGCATGATCCAGCGGGCCATCAACCATGCCCGGTCCGCTGAAAAAAGCGAGGTCAATCTGGGAGACATCCTGGCATCCATTTTTCAGGAAAAAGATTCCCATGCCGCGTTTTATCTGGAATCGGAAGGAATTACCCGTCTGGATGTACTGCGGCATATTTCCCATGCCACGGCAACGGACAAAAAATCCAAACAGACCCCGGACCCGGCCCAGAAAATGTTTAAAATGGATGACCGCAGAACCCAGCGGCAAAAGAAAAAAGACCCGTTGGAGCTGTTTACCACCAATCTGCTGACCAAAGCGGCAAACAACCGGATCGACCCGATCATCGGCCGGGAAAATGAACTGGACCGGGTGATGCAGGTGCTGTGCCGCCGCCGGAAAAACAATCCCATTTTAGTGGGAGATCCCGGGGTGGGGAAAACCGCTATTGCTGAAGGCCTGGCTTTAAAAATCCATCAGCATGAAGTGCCGGCCCTGCTCGAAGACAGTGAATTGTTTTCCCTGGATATGGGGGCGTTGCTGGCCGGTACCAAATACAGAGGTGATTTTGAACAGCGGCTCAAAGATGTGATCACTGCCCTGGAAGAAAAAGAAAACGCCTTGCTGGTTATCGACGAAATCCATACTGTGGTGGGGGCGGGTGCCACCAGTTCCGGTTCCATGGATGCCTCCAATATCCTGAAACCGGCCCTTTCTTCCGGGGATATCAAGTGTATCGGTACCACCACCTATGAGGAATACAAAAACCATTTTGAAAAAGACCGGGCCTTTTCCCGGCGGTTTGAAAAAATAGAAGTGTCCGAACCCAGTGTGGAAGATACCCGCATGATTCTCATGGGATTGCGGCCCTACTATGAAGAACACCATGGCCTGAACTATTCAGATCAGACCATTGAAGCGGCCGCATATCTGTCTGATAAATATATCAATGACCGGTTTCTGCCGGACAAGGCCATTGATGTGATGGATGAGACCGGGGCATATCTGCGCCTCAAAGGGGCCGCCAACCGCAAAAATGTTACACCCAAAGACATTGAAACCATAGTGGCCAAAATCGCCAAAGTGCCGGTGACATCTGTGACCGCCACAGACAAGGCCAATCTGGAATCATTGCCGGAACGGCTCTCCAATGTGATTTTCGGACAAGACGATGCCATTCAAATCCTGACCACCGCCATCAAGCGGTCCCGGGCCGGGCTGGCCGCACCGGACCGGCCTGTGGGTTCGTTTTTGTTCACAGGACCCACAGGGGTGGGCAAAACCGAAGTGGCCAAACAGCTGGCCGCCAACATGGGGATCGAATTTCTGCGGTTTGACATGAGTGAATATATGGAGAAACACGCCGTGTCCCGATTGATCGGTGCTCCGCCGGGGTATGTGGGATTTGATCAGGGCGGCATTCTCACCGACGGCATCCGCAAACATCCCTATTGTGTCCTGCTGCTGGATGAAATCGAAAAAGCACATATGGATCTGTACAATATCCTGCTTCAGGTGATGGATTATGCCACGCTGACGGACAATAACGGCAAAGCGGCGGATTTCCGCAACGTGGTCATTATTATGACTTCCAACGCCGGGGCCAGGGAGATGAGTGCCAACAGCATCGGATTCGGTGCTCAGGAAACCACCGGTGACACCCGGGGATTGAAGGCCGTGGAACAGACGTTCAGTCCTGAATTCCGCAACCGGCTGGACGGCATTGTTCAGTTCAACCACCTGTCCACAGCCACCATGGAAAAAATTGTGGACAAAGACATGGATGAGCTTAAACAGATGCTCAAGGCGCGGCAGATCCGCGTGAGCTATTCCGCTTCGGTGCGGTCTTACCTGGCCCAAAAAGGCTATGATCCCAAATTCGGAGCACGGCCCCTGGCCCGCCTGATTCAGGTGCAGATCAAAGACCGGCTCACGGATGAAATTCTGTTCGGCAAACTGACAAAAGGCGGTAAAATTCTGATTGGACTGAAAAATGATCAATTGACATTTCAGTTTAAGGACTGAATGCCTTTGTTTCGATTGTCCTCCCGCCTGGAATTCCCGCCGCCATGGCTGGCCCGGTCTGACGGGCTGCTGTGCATCGGCGGGGATCTTTCCTGTGACCGGATATTACTGGCATATCAAAACGGTATCTTTCCGTGGTTTTCAGACAATGAGCCTGTTTTATGGTGGTCTCCGGACCCTCGCCTGGTGCTCTATCCTTCCGGTATCCGGATTTCCCGGAGCCTGGGAAAAAAAATTAAAAAAAAAATTTTTACCCTAACGGTTAATCAGGCGTTTGAGCAAACGATTCAGGCCTGTTCTCAACCCAGAAAAGATCCGGATGAAGGCACCTGGCTGGTCAAAGAGATGCAGGAAGCATATATTGAACTTCACCACAAAGGATATGCCCATTCCGTGGAAGCCTGGCACCAGGACCGTCTGGTGGGAGGATTATACGGCGTGGGGATCGGGTGCATGTTTTTCGGAGAATCCATGTTCAGTTTTCAATCCGATGCATCCAAAGCAGCGCTGGTGGCTCTGGCCCATCATCTGGAAACGCATGGTTTTGACCTCATTGACTGCCAGGTGACCACAGACCATCTATGCCGGATGGGGGCGGTTGAAATCCCCCGATACCGGTTTCTGGACATCCTGGGCCGTTCCATTATCCGGCAACCAGTTCCCGGGGTCTGGGACTGCACAACCATTCCATCTTTCTGAACGACTTTCGTTGTCTTGACAAACCAGGATTCACTCCCATAATTTAAAGCATATATTTTTTTGGAGGATGTGCATTATGCTGCTCAAACTTTTTTTGTGTTTCACCCTGATTCCCATTTTGGAGTTGTATCTGCTCATTAAACTGGGGACGGTGATCGGGGGATTCAATACTATTTTGCTGGTGATCCTCACTGGATTTGCCGGTGCCTGGCTGGCCCGAATGCAGGGCATGGTGACCATGCTCAAAGTCCGTATGAATTTGCAGCAGGGCATCATGCCGGCAGAAGATCTGATGGATGGATTGATCATCCTGATTGCCGGTCTGGTTTTGATCACCCCGGGACTGATCACGGATGTTGCGGGACTGCTGCTGCTGTGGCCGGTAACCCGGAACCGTTTTAAACGGTTTCTGCGAAAAAAATTCGATGAACTCCAGGCCGGCGGCAATATTAATATCACCCGGTATCCTTGAAACAAATCAGGAGAAAACATGTTTTTAAAACAGATTCAGACCCGCAGAAGCATCAGAAAATTTACAGACCGGTCCGTTGATAAAGAAATAATTGACCAGTTGATTGAAGCGGCTTTAAGAGCCCCTTCTTCTCGGGATTTCAGACCATGGCGGTTTATCGTGGTGGATCAGCCGGACCTGCTGGCAAAACTGGCGGATGCCAAACCCCATGGTGCGTCTTTTTTGAAAAACGCGCCTCTGGGATTTGTGGTCTGCGGCGATCCTGATGGCAGTGACGTGTGGGTGGAAGACTGTGCCATTGCATCCACTTTCATACACCTGGCAGCCCATGATCTGGGCCTGGGATCCTGCTGGATACAGATCCGCAAACGGGACCGATCACCGGATAAAACCGCAGATGCTTATATCAAAGAGCTGCTGGATATACCGGATAATATGGCGGTGGAATCCATTATTGCCATAGGATACCCGGATGAAACCAAATCCGGGCATTCAAAAACCGCTCTGGCATATGACAAGGTATTTTTCAACCATTTCGGGAAAGCCATGCCTTAAGCCGCCTCAACCCCTCTTGGGTCGATATTTCCGGATAATATCCCAGATCTGTTTTGGCCCGGGTAATGTTAAACCAGTGGGATGTGGCCAGCTCCTTTGCCATAAACCGGGTCATGGGCGGCTCTGAAATGATGCCCAGCAGGCCATAAATTTTTTCAAAGCACCATCCTGCCGCGTACGCGGTCCGGGCGGAAACATGGCCTTTGATGAGCGGCAGGCCGGCTGCCTCCAGAAACGCATTGGCCAACGCCCATTTGGATACCGGTTCATCCTGGCTGATGAAATAGATATTTCCGGACAATGAGGGATTTTCTTTCAGTTTTTGGGCTGCCAGCACATGGGCCAGGGCTGCATTGTCCACATAAATGGTATCCACCAGATCATCGACGCGGCCCACGATTTTCAGCCGTCCCGCCCGTTTCAAAATGCCCGGCACCAGATGGTTGTCTTCCGGACCCCAGATCAAGTGAGGTCTGAGAATGATGACATCCAGTCCCTGTGTTGCTGCCTGGCGCACTTTTTTTTCCGCAATCGCCTTGGTTTCCGGATAAGGGGCCAGATATGTCTTCGGATAGGAAACCGACTCATCCACATTTTCCATGTCGGATTCATCAAATATTACACTGGGAGAGCTCGTGTAAATCAGGCGTTTCACCCCCTGGGCCCGGCAGGCTTTTACCACATGGCCCGTGCCGGTCACATTCACGGCATAATAGGTGTCATATGATCCCCACACACCGGGTTTGGCTGCCACATGAAACACGGTCTCCATCCCTATGACCGCTTTTTTAACCGCATCTGCATCAGTGAGATCCCCCTGAATCTGAGGCACCCCCATCCGGGCCAGAGACGGGTGATGCCGCCGGGAAAACGAGGTGACCGCATAATTGTGCACCCGCAGTTTTTTGACCAGGGCTTTGCCTAAAAATCCGCCCCCGCCTGTTACCAGAACCGGCTCCATTGTCCTCCTGCGTCATATTTATTTTTAGGGTTTTTAAACGTTTTTTCAACTATCCACTTGACAACGCCCGTGTTTTAACGTAGATAAATTTTCGTTTTTTGCTGAGCGGGAATAACTCAGTGGTAGAGTGCGACCTTGCCAAGGTCGAAGTCGCGGGTTCAAATCCCGTTTCCCGCTCCATTTCTTTCTTGTTTTCACATCACATGCTCAGCGTTTGTCCCTGATTTTCCTGTATTCCCCATTCAAGCACAGCGGCCGCCACTGTCAGGTCAAACAGGGCCATGCCCACGGATTTGAAAAACACAGTGCCGCCGCTTGGATCCACGGGCTGCTGCACCACAGATGCAAAAGCAAGAATTTTTTCCCTGGACACCACCTTGTTTTCAAGGGGCTGGCAGATATCCCCGGATTCTTCTGTTGCAAACAGGGTGTCCACATACACGGCATCCGCCCCTTTGATCACCGCATCAGGGAATTCTTTCATCTGCGGGGTAAATGACCCGATGGAGATGAACGTTTTGCCCAGAATCTCTGATACACCTGCGTCAAACACCGGTTTCGTGCTGGTGGTAGCGGCAATCACCACCTGGGACCGGGTCATCAGATCACGGGCGGATTTTGCCACCCGGCAGGTTACTTTGGGCCAGGCCGCCTGTATTTCTAAGGTCATCTTGTCTGCAGCAACCGGGTTCACATCCCACACCCACAATGTATCAATCTGCCGGTTGAACAGCAGAAACGCCGCCTGGCTTCTTCCCTGGACCCCTGCCCCGATAACGCCGGCCGTGTGGACTGAATCCGGCGACAGACAGGCTGTTGCCAGGCCGCCCACCGCCCCGGTCCGCCGGGCCGTCAATGCGGCCCCGTCCAGAATGGCAAGCGGTTGTCCGGTATGAGTGTCCGCCAGTATCACCATGCCGTTCACCACCGGAAAACCGCTTTCAGGTGCTTTGGGAAACACCGTCACCAGTTTGGTGGCCATATAGGCATCACCAAAACAGGGCATGAGCAGCAATGTATTTTCTTTTTGGGGCACATGGATCCGGTCCGGCATGAGAAATTTTTGAGCCGACTGCATGAGATATGCCTGTTCCACCGCTTTTTGAATGACGTCATAAGGGACACGGTCAATGGTTTCCTGATTGAAAAAACGCATAAAACACCTCAATCACGCATACATGGGGTTGCAATTTAATTTTTCTTAACATAAGGATGATCAAAATACCATACACCTTGATCGTTCTTGGTAAAAAAGGAGGCATGCTTGCAGAAAACAGAAAAAATATTATGTATTCGTCAAAACTTGCTGCCAAAGGCATGGATGGCCCAAACCGCAAAGTTGCCCATGGATTTTTCCGCATTTGTCGATCAGTGCGCCCGGGCCGGGCATGAATTTGTGGACCGGGCCCTGGCGGAAGAAGATGCCGGCTGGCAGCAGGTGATTCCCTATATCATACTTCAAACCCGGGACTTGGGCAAAACGGCGGTATACCTTCGCCAGGGAAGTGAAACCCGGCTTCATGACTTGTGGTCATCAGGCATCGGCGGCCATATCAATCCCCGGGATCAATCCAAGACATCAGAATCGTTCCAGCAAATTCTGATGTCCGGCATGGCCCGGGAACTGGATGAAGAAC
This sequence comes from Desulfotignum phosphitoxidans DSM 13687, assembly GCF_000350545.1. GTDB lineage: Bacteria > Desulfobacterota > Desulfobacteria > Desulfobacterales > Desulfobacteraceae > Desulfotignum > Desulfotignum phosphitoxidans. Next base: position 22,481 of record NZ_APJX01000005.1, on the reverse strand, counting down.
TGACACAGCACCCTTCTGACGATCTGCCGGTTTTTTCCGGCATTATCCATGAAACCGTCACTGATGTGGGCCGGGTCCACTTAGGCGCGGTTTTCCGGATTCTGACCCAAACACCGGCATCCTATGTGCCGGGCCCGGAGCTGTGCCGGTTTCAATGGGTAGACACAGACAAGCTGCCATCATTAAACATGGAATTATGGTCCTGCCTGGCCATGGACCTGTTGAACAAAAATTGATCTTTTGCTCACACGGCCGGTTTATTGAGCCGCGTTAATATGCGGCTTACCACACATTCCTTTTTTTTCAAAACTTTGGATCCCCGGGTGATTTTACACAGACTGATGCTGTATTTTTCAGCAATCTTTCGCTGGGGGATTTTTTGGTGCAGATCCTTGAGCAGTTTCCACCGCAGGGTCAAATCATCGAGCTCTGCAGGTGTGAACAGGTCTTTGAAAAGCTGTGCCAGCTCATCCTTGTCTTTGATCCCGGATATGACATCCAGCAATTCCCGGTCAATGGCCATGATATTATCTGTTCTCCGTGAATGACTGTACCTGATAGATGAACACTTTCAGATCCCCGGCCTGCCATGCATGGGCATCCAGCCGGGCCTTCAGGCACAGTTGCGTTAAAAAGGACTCCGGATCCGGAAGCTGCTCCCAGACCTGGGGTAAAAAAGTGGCCCGGTGATATCCTTTCTGGACAATCACCCCGTCCTGAAACGGGACCACCCGGGCTAAAAGATCCTGTGCATCGGAATAATACAATTTTTCAGGCACTGAAAGCAGGTTGACTTCAATCTGGATATCCTCAAGTTCTTCCAGGGTCACCGGAGAAAACCGGGTATCATCAAACGCGGCATGACAGGCGTTTTCCTGAACACTTTCAAGAAGGGATTTTTCGGGTTCCAGGGTGCCGATACATCCCCGAAGGGCGCCGTTTTTCTGGAGGGTGATAAACACCCCCCGTTTTTCTTTCAGCCACACGGGTGGCGGGTCGGACAAATCCGGGACGATTTTTTTTTCATCCGGCAGAAGTCTCTGGATAATTGCTGCTTTTGCCAGTTGAATCAAAAGGGTTCCGTTTATGTGTTGCTGGTTTTTCTGATACTTTTTTTGTGTCACAATTTATCCTTAAATTCAGGATGTCGACGAATCAAAATAGGTTTTAACCAGTTTTTCAGCCAGGCCGACATAGGTTTCCGGGGTAAGATTGCGCATCCTGTCTTTCACTGAATCCGGCACTTTTTCAAGGGTATCCACAAATGCAGTGAGATCTTTTTTAGTAATTTTTCTGCCCCGGGTCAGATCCTTGAGCCGTTCATAAGGGTTATCTTCTCCAAACACCCGCATGGCGGTCTGAAACGGTTCGGCCAGCAGCTCCAGGTTGCTGGCCAGCTCTTTTTGAAGTGCGGCTTCATCCAGGTCCAGTTTGGACAACCCTTTGACGGTATTTTTCACACCGATAAAAAAATAAGCCAAAGCCGTTCCCAGGCTTCTTAAAACCGTACTGTCGCTTAAATCCCGCTGAAAGCGGGATTTCTGAAGCTTGACCGCCAGATGCTCCATCAGTGCAATGGCCATGCCCATATTGCCTTCGCTGTTTTCAAAATCAATGGGGTTCACTTTATGGGGCATGGTGGAAGATCCGGTTTCTCCTTTTGCCACCTGCTGCCTGAAATACCCGATACTGATATATCCCCACATATCCCGGTCAAAATCCATCAGCACGGCAGCGGTTCGAACCAGCGTATGAAGCAGGCAGGACAGATACTGATTGGGATTGATCTGGGTGGTGAACAAAATCGGATCCAGTTTTAAATATGACTCAATGAAGCGCCGGGATGCAGCCAACCAGTCAACCTCGGGAAACACAAAATAATGGGCGTTATAATTACCGGTGGCCCCGTTGATCTTTGCCTGAATCCGGATCTGCTCCAGAATGGTTTTTTCCTGATTCAGCCGCCAGGCAAAATTGACAAATTCCTTGCCCATGGTCGTGGGTGTTGCCGGCTGTCCGTGGGTGCGGGACATCATGGGAATCGACTGATAGGCTTTTGCCTTGTGCTCAATTTTTTGAATACATCGGCTCAGCAGATCAACGGTCAGATGCTGGCCTTTTTTCATCATCAACGCATAGGCCGTGTTGTTGATATCTTCGGATGTACAGGCAAAATGAACCCATTCCCTGATCTCAGAAAACCCCAGGGCATCCAGTTTTTCCTTGATAAAGTATTCCACGGCCTTGACATCGTGATTGGTTGTCTGTTCAATGGCTTTGATGCGATTGACATCTTCAGAACAAAACTGATCCACAATGCTGTCCAGGGCCGCCGGATCCTGTGAAACCGCCGTCAGTTTCAAATCATGAAGAATAAATTTCAGCCATTGGATCTCCACCTGAACCCGATGACGGATCAGGCCGGATTCACTGAAAATATCAGCCAGTTCTTCAGTTAACCGGACATACCGTCCATCCATCGGCCCGATGGCGTTTACCGTTTCCATACCCACTCCCTGTTAAAAATTATAAATATCGATAATCATTTGACATTCAAAAGCAGATTCATTACATTCTGTTCAATTTACTGGTGCTGTATACCAATACCAGACTGTTGGGAAATTGACAATCCCAAATACAAACCGGCCCACTGACCAGGGGTGACAACCGAATCAGACATGTTTTCAGGAGTAAACGCTTATGGCATTGACCAAGACAATTATCACCGAACAGATTCAAACCCAGTTGGACCTCTCCAGGAACACCGCCTATGATGTGATGGAAGAATTTCTGGAAATTATAAAAAGCACCATTGAAAATGGTGAAGACATCATGATCAGCGGATTCGGCAAATTCTGTGTCAATGAGAAAAGTGCCCGAAAAGGAAGAAATCCTGCAACAGATGAAGAAATGACACTCCCGGCCCGACGGGTGGTCACGTTCAAATGTTCGGGCAAACTCAGGGAACTCATCAACAAACAGCCCCCGTCTGCCCCGACCCGGTAACCTTCTCGTTGTTTTTTTTGATGAAATTATTAATAACCGCAGACATACACGGCAACCTCAGCACCTGGTTGACCATCCAGGCGCTTGTGGAACATTCCGATGCTTTGGTGGTGGCAGGTGATCTGTTTGACACCCGGTATGGTAGTTTCTGTCATCCGGATTTCAATCCCGAAGCCATCCGCCAGGATGTCAAGACCGCTGCCAAACCGATGTATTATGTATACGGCAATTGTGACGAACCCGCCTTTTTTCCCGGACAAACCCACACCCTGACATTTTGTGCCAACGGCAGATCCCTGTTTGTCCACCATGGGTTTCCCCGGGTGCCGGTACCGTCTGACACGGATATTGTTATTCAAGGCCACACCCATGTCTGGTCCCTTGAAAAAACAGACACACAGATTCACATGAACCCGGGATCCATCACCCGCCCCAAAAAAGGACCGGCAACTTACGGCATCTTTGATGAAACATCTGTTTCCATCCGGTCCCTTGATACCGGATTGCCCCTGATGACTGTGAACCTCTGACCTGCTGAAAAAATTATAGGAACTGTCATGACCGATGCCCGCACTATTTCCAATGCCTCTGAAAAAAATCCGCATCAAGACGCATGGTTGACTGCGTTTTTTCTGGAAAACCATATCGACCCGTTTGCCTATCCCTATAAAGTCGCCACTGTGGAACAGATCGAATTCATGGTTTTTCTGGAAAACAATGAACAGTATTTCCCCTGTTCAGATGAAATGTTTGAAGCCATTATGTCCAGATCATCGGAAAACTACCTGTTGAAACGGTACCAGGCGGTTTATGAAAAAATTATGCACATGGTGGACACTTTTATTGAATCCGACTATGACAAAGAATATCTTTACGCTTTGATCCGGATTAAATATGATCATGAAATAGAATCCCGCCTGACCATTCCTTCCCGGCTGGAAAAACGGCTGTGCAAAATATTCCAGAGCCAGACCCATATTGAAAATCCGTTCGCCCGAAAAAAGCAGGATGCAAACAACCGGGCCCAGGCGTTATTGACATCGGATTTTTTTATGACCGCCTTGAATCACATTGATGGGGCCATTCAAAATCTGAACCAGTTTTCTTTAAATTCCTTGAGAAAAAAAATCAAGGAAATCGAGCTGCAACGGCTGCTCACAATGATGTGTGCCGGCCACTTATGGGAAAAACCGCCTGAAACGCCCCTTTCAGTAGACACGTTCCAACGCCTGTTTGAAACCCGGATTTCAGGAAACGGGCTGACTGAACTGATAAACCTGATTCATACCCGGAAAAGTAAAATACTCTGGCTGACAGACGAAGCCGGTGGGATCATGGTGGATGTGGCGATTGCAAAATTCCTGGCAAGTCTTGGCCATCTGGTGATCCTGGCGGTCAAGGAAGCCCCGGTCTTCCAAAAAGTGTCCATTACAGATACCCGGAATGATCCCATTTTAGCCAACGCTCTTGAAGACAGCCATTTTATCTTTGAAAAAACCATCAGCAAAAACCGGCTGGTTCAACTGCTCAAACAGGATGAAAATATTTATGTGGTATCTGACGGAACCCGGGAAAACCTGAATCTGCTTCTGGCCTCCACCACGTTTGCCAGAATCTTCAAGGAAGTGGACTTTGTCATTTCCCGGGGCCATGACCAGAAAAGACGGCTGATCCACACACATTTTCAGTTCACCCGGAACATCATCAACATCACCGTGGAAGATGATGACGGGATCCCCGGATTATCGGTGGTTTACAAACCCCGGCATCCGGAAGTCATCAATTTTTCTCACCGGGACTTAGAAGAGCGTGCCAACCGCATCATCGACCAGATGAAGGCAGCCAAAGCCAAAAACATGACCGTGATGTTCTACAGCGGTATTATCGGTTCCATTCCCGGAAAAATCGATGTGGCCAAAAAAATCATGAGCCGGTTCATCGATCACTTGAAAAAGCAGTATCCGGACCTGTTTATCATTAACCCGTCCAATTACTATGAACCGGGCATGGACGCAGATGATCTGATGTATATGTGGGAAATTGTTCAGACCAGCAACTACATCGATGTCTGGCGTTTTCAGACCGCAGAAGACATCACTCAAGGTTTTGCTTTGATGAAACAGAAAGTGCCGCCGGAATGGATTGGAAAAGACGCCACATACAGTACCGGATGCACCAAGGAGATGCGGATCGCCCAGAATGTGCTGAAAACCAATCCGGAAATGCAGATCACCGGTCCTTCTCTGGACAAATTCATGCGGCGCAATGAATATGGCGTGGGCAGCATGTATGACCAGCGGCTGGCGGATCTGTGATCAGCAAAAAAACAACTCTACAGAAAAGCGATACGGATATGAATACAAACTTTTCGTTGACAAAAAAAGAAGTTCCATTTTAAAGTCGAAACTTCAGACACCCGAAAAAAAAAGACAATTTAAATGGAATCCGAAAAAACCCAATGCCTTCTGGCACAATGTGATGAACTGAACGCACAATTATCCACCCTTCTGTCTGTGGCTTCGGATTTGGCATCGGAACTGGATTTCAATGCCCTGTTTCCGCTGATTGTCAAAAAAATAACCGACATGATGAAAGCGGAACGAACCAGTCTTTATCTGCTGGATCCGGATCAAAATGAACTGTGGACCAAGGTGGCGGAAGGCATTGATACCATCCGATTGCCGATAGGCGAAGGCATCAGCGGCCGGGTGGCCCAGACCGGCGAAATACTCAATGTCGAAGATGCATGGGAACTGCCTTTTTTCAACAGGGAGTTTGATAAAAGAAACAACTTCAGAACCCGTTCTGTGTTGTGTTTGCCCATCAAAAACCATGCCGGAGAAAAAATCGGCGTTCTTCAGGTGATCAACAAAAAAGGCAAGCCGCGGTTTGATGCCCAGGATGAATGGTTCTGTCAAGGACTGGCTGCCCAGGTAGGCATTGCACTGGAAAATTCGCTTCTGCATGATGAAATGAAACTGGCATTCAAAAAATCCATTCAGACTTTGGCCGCAACAGTGGATGCCAAACATCCATTGACAGCCGGTCATTCCCGGCGCGTGACCGATTACAGCATGAAGATTGCTCAAAAAATGGGACTGCCCCGGCGGTCTCAGGATAATTTATATTATGCGGCCCTGCTGCATGATATCGGCAAAATAGGGATCAGTGATGCAGTCCTGCTTAAAAACGGGCCATTCACACCTGAAGAACGCCTTGAAATGAATACCCATCCGGCTAAAACTGAAAATATTCTGAACAATTTTTATTTTCCCCGGGCATTGCGCCGTGTCCCCTGGATTGCTGCCTGTCATCATGAAAAAATTGATGGAACCGGTTATCCCCGGGGGTTGACAGAAGATCAAATTCCCCTGGAATCAAAAATCATTGCTGTGTCAGATGTTTTTGATGCATTGACATCCCTTAGGGATTACCCCAAGTATGCATTTGGAAAAATTCTGGATTATAAAATCGTTCCCATTGAAAAAACGGTTTACATTCTGAAAAAAGACGTTGGATCCCATTTCGATCCGGATGTCATTGAAGCCTTTTTATCTTGCCTGCCTGAAATCACCTTTGACACAGATAATGCACGTTAAAAGGGTCCTGCTCCATTTCCAGAACCTGAATCCGGGTAAAACCCGCACGTTCAAGCAGCGACTCCGCCTTTTTTCTTCCCCACATCATGCCCAGTCCCCGGCCCTGATCAGACAGACCCACAGGCATGCAGTGCATCAGACTGACGGTATAAAGAAACGGCCCCATGGGATGGTCCAGATTGCCTGCCGGATGACTGGCCGCATCAATGTCGATCATGGAAAACATGCCATCCTCAGCCAGCATGTAACGAACTCCTTTGAGAGCGGACAGCGGATGGGACTGGTCATGAATCGCGTCAAACGCGGTGATATAATCAAACTGTCTGGATAACTTTGTATCGTTTTCCAGAGTGGCCGCATCTTTTACCTGAAAGGTCAGATTCTTCAGTCCCAGATCAACGGCTGTCTGCCGGGCCTCATCAATTGCCGGACCATCATTGTCAATGCCGGTGAACGTAGATGCGGGAAAGTGCTGTGCCATCAGGTGCAGCGCAATGCCCTGACCGCACCCCAGATCGCATACCCGGATGCCTTTTTCCAGGCGGGTCATCAACCGCCCGCTATCCACCCGGGGCAAAAAATGCCGGATCAGCCCCTGCCGGTGCTTGGCATGGGACAGCTGTGACATGAATGCCTGAAACCGGGGATAGGCGGAAAATGGGATGCCCTCCCCTTTTGAGAAATCATCCAGCACCCGGGTCATGGCAATCTGAGTGAGTAATGGGATTTCCTGAGTATACACCCCCATATTGCGGGTGCCGGCCTTGCGGATCAACACTGCGGCATGGTCCGGGGGCAGATAATAAACCGTTTCTTTTTGCTTGTCTTCGCTAGATTCCGGGGTATGGATCTCAATGATCTGACCGGTGCACATGATGCCCAGCCATTCTTGCACATACCGCGGATGAAGCCCGGCAGCCCTGGCCAGGTCCCGGCAGGATACCGGCCGGTCCAGATCTGCCATGACATCGAAAATTTTCAATTGATATCCCACGGCCAGAGCCAGATTCAATGCCCCATGATTGAGAATGTCCGTCAGCCGTTGACTGAATTCAGCCTGATTGTCCTGATCCATTATTTCTCATCCTTTCCAATGGTTGTTTCTATCTAAAAAAGTGTCTGTATAATACGTGATCTGATCGGAATTTCAACTCTCTGCTGGGGAGGCCGCCTTTTAATTTACTTGATTTTTCATGGAATTTCAGATAATTTAATTGCTTTGTTTGAATTATTTTGGAGGGCTTTCATGCCGGTGGTCCGTTTACAGAACGTTTCCAAATCGTTCAACAATCAGCCGGTGATCAATGACCTGAACCTGGATGTTCACAAAGGGGAGTTTCTGACCCTTCTCGGACCGTCCGGGTGTGGCAAAACTACTGTGTTGCGGTTGATTGCCGGACTGGAAACCTGTGACAGCGGGGCACTTTTCATCAACGGCCGGGACCAGACCCGCATGCCTGCCTGCGACCGGGATGTCAATACCGTGTTCCAGAGTTATGCGCTGTTTCCTCACATGACCGTGTTCGACAACATTGCATTTGGATTGAAACTCAAAAAAACCCCCGCCCGGCAGATCCGGGAAAGGGTCAAAGAAACCCTGGCCCTGGTCAAACTGGCAGGTCTTGAAACCCGGTCCATCCATGGGTTGTCCGGCGGACAGCAGCAACGGGTGGCCATTGCCAGGGCCATTGTGAATCAGCCGTTGATCCTGCTTCTGGATGAACCCTTGAGCGCTTTGGACTATAAACTGCGGAAACAGATGCGCCTGGATCTGCGGCAGCTTCATCGGAAACTGGGAATCACTTTTGTCTTTGTCACCCATGACCAGGAAGAAGCATTGACCCTGTCCGACCGGGTGGTGGTGATGAACCATGGCACAATTCAGCAGACCGGTACCCCCAAAGACATTTATGAAACCCCGGTGAACCTGTTTGTGGCGGATTTCGTGGGGGAAAGCAATATATTTGATGCCCGGGTGGCCCGGACTTCCGGATCGGACATGGAAATACATTTCCAGGGTATTGTCAAAATCGTACAGAACCGTCGCAATTTTAAACCCGGCCAGGCAGTCAAAGTGCTGTTGCGGCCCGAAGATATGACTGTGACGAGAATCCAGGCACAATGCGCAGCAGGATCCCTGCCCGGCCGGGTCACAGAAATGATCTACAAAGGCACGACCGTGGATTTGATCATCCGCCTGGACAGCGGCCAGGAAGTGTTTGTCACTGAATTTTTCAATGAAGACGAGCAGGATATTATGTATGATGTGAATGAACCGGTGTGCATCTCCTGGATCAAGGGATGGGAGGTAACCCTGGCGGATGAATGAGCGACAGGGCTTCAAGTTTATCGCCGTTTTCCTGAACATGGCCTGGTTTGCGTCCTTTGTCCTGATTCCCGGTCTGATGGTGGTGGGAATCAGTTTCATGACCCGGGATACCGGCACATTTTTCAGCCCGCCTCTTACCCTGACCCAGTACCGGGAATTGCTGGACCCGGTGTATGCCAAGGTCCTTGGTGCGTCTCTGATTTATTCCCTGAACACCACCCTTTTGTGCCTTTTCATCAGCTACCCATTTGCCTGGATACTTTCCCGGGCCTCAAAACATCGGCGGCCTTTACTGCTCATGATGGTGATCATCCCCTTCTGGACTTCTTCTTTGATTCGTACCTATGCGCTGGTGATCTTGATGAAGGCCAACGGGATCATCAACACCCTGCTTTCAGCCGCAGGCATTGTTTCCGAACCTGTGACCCTGCTGTATACCGATTTTGCCGTGTATGTGGGCCTGGTGTATTCATTGCTGCCGTTCATGATACTGCCGTTGTATGCCGTGATGGAAAAAATGGATCTTCGGCTGCTGGAAGCGGCCCGGGATCTGGGAGCCAATACATTGCAGGTGTTTGTCCACGTGGTTTTGCCCCTTTCTTTTCCCGGCGTGCTGGCCGGTTGCATCATGGTGTTTCTGCCGGCCATGGGGCTGTTTTATGTACCGGATCTTCTGGGGGGCGCCAAGACCATGCTCATGGGCAATTTCATCAAAAATCAGTTTCTGACGGCAATGAACTGGCCGTTCGGATCAGCGGCCAGCGTGTTTCTGCTGGTGCTGATGGGCTTGATGCTCATCATTTATTTCACTTTTTCCCGGCGGTTTAACAGGCATCAGGCCCTATGACGCGGTGGTTGAAGATATCCTGGGTGTCTGCGGTGTTCACATTTTTATACGGCCCGCTGCTGGTGCTGATGGTGTTTTCCTTTAATCAGGCCAGATATACCACCTCCTGGCAGGAATTTTCCCTGAAATGGTACATGCGGCTGCTGGACAATCCACAACTGCTGGATGCTTTTTTCAACTCATTGACCGTGGCGCTGATCTCCAGCATGGTCGCCACGGCTTTGGGCACTCTGGGCGCATTTGCCGTTTCCAGATACCGGTTTGCCGGCAGAAAACTGTTTTTCGGGCTGGTGTATTCCGTGATGATGAGCCCGGACATCGTTATGGGCATCAGCCTGCTCATGCTGTTTGTCCTGGCTGGACTGACGCCCGGATTTCTCACCCTGCTGATCGCCCATGTCACCTTTTGTCTGCCCTTTGTCATTGTGCTGGTACATGCCCGGATATCCGGGTTTGATCCGGCTGTGGTGGATGCGGCCCGGGACCTGGGCGCCCGGGAGCACGAGGTGTTTTACAAAATCATTGTTCCCATGATTCTGCCGGCCGTGCTGGCCGGGTGGCTGTTGAGCTTTACTTTGTCTCTGGATGATGTGATCATCAGTTTTTTTGTCACCGGTCCGGGATTTGAAATTCTTCCTCTCAAGATCTATTCCATGGTAAAACTGGGGGTCACCCCGGAAGTCAATGCCTTGTGCACGGTATTGTTTTTATTAACTCTGGCAGCGGTATCTGCTGCCCATGTTCTGACAAAGGAGATCAAAAGATGAAACAATGGATACTGCTGATATACCTGGTTCTGATTTCTGTGCCGGCACTGGCCGGACAACAACGCCTTTACATATACAACTGGACCGAATACATGCCTGATGAGGTATTGACCGCGTTCCAGGAAAAAACCGGAATCAAGGTGATCTATGCCACCTATGACAGCAATGAATCCATGTATGCCAAAGTCAAACTCACCCGGGGCAAAGGTTATGACGTGGTGTTCCCTTCCACTTATTTTGTCCATAAAATGCGGAAAGAAGGACTGCTCAGCCCCATTGACCACGAAGCACTCTCCAATTTCAAACATCTGGACCCTGCCCTGATGGATCAGCCCTATGATCCGGGCAATAAATACTCCATTCCTTATGTGTGGGGATCCACGGCCCTGGCATATAACAACAACCAGGTGGCGCCGGAGATGATGACCTCGTGGAAGGATCTGTGGCGGCCGGAATTCAAAAACCGCCTGGTCATGAACGATGATTTGAGGGAAGTGCTGGGGATCGGTCTGATTGTCAACGGATTTTCCGTGAACGAAACCGATCCGGACCGCATTCATGCAGCCTATGAATCGATCCGAACCCTTATGCCCAACATCCGGGTATTTTCAGGAGACTCTCCCAAGCAGCCGTTGTTGAACCTGGAGGCTTTTGCCGGCATGATATGGAACGGAGAAGCCTATATGGCGGCCCAGGAATTTCCAGCCATCCAGTATGCATATCCTGAAGAAGGCGCGATTTTCTGGGTGGATTCCATGGTCATTCCCACGGGTGCGGAAAACAAAAAACAGGCCCATGCATTCATCGATTTTATCCTGGATCCGCAAATCGCCTTGCAGGTGTGTGAATATATCGGCTATGCGCCGGCCAATCAGTCGGCCATCGCTCTGATGCCCGAAGAAATAAAGAACAATCCCACCATTTTTCCGGATCCTGAAGAAGTGAAAAAAGGGGAATTCCAGACCGATGTCGGAGATGCCATCCTGGTGTATGAACGCTATTGGGAACGCTTGAAAACCGGGATGTAACCCACCGGATTATCCGCGTTTCAGTTGCAGGGTATGGGGAATCAGGATGGTTTCCGGTTCATAGGATTTTTTGGCCTGACGCAGCCCCCTGATCCCCAGATCCTGCTCCCGGTTGATATATTTATACCGGTCTTTTAAATACAGAGCGGTCTGCTGATTGATCATCTGGGCCGCTCCTTTGAAATCAAAATCAGATTTTTCAAACTGTACATTACAGGTATCCGGGGTCAACGGACTGAAAATGGAAAAAGCCGCCATTCGATCCCCCACCATCAAGGCAAGTCCTTCCAGTCCCAGCGCATCAAAATGCATGAACGCTTTTTTTATGGCTTCGAACTCGGCAGCCAAAGTCTCAGACACCGGTTTCTGACGATTTAACTGATCCCGGGCCATGTTTTGAGCCATAACCTGTTTTTCCGGGGTCAGCAGGGTCACCTGAAAATCCGGATAAATGCGTTCAAACTGGGAGATCAGATTTTTCTTTTTATGCAGCTTCGGGGTATTCAATCGGCACAGCTTTTCCACATCATAAATGTATTCGCCATAGTCCCGCTCCGGATGAATGGAAAAATACTGTTCGCACCGGGGGTATTCATCCAGATAATCTTTCTGCACCAGACCGATATCCGGCACCAGACCGTCCCGCATCAGTTCTCTTGCCAGTTCTGCCAAATCATCCGGCGGCAGCGGTTCCCCCAGCGGCATGAACGCACATTGATTCACCCCGTCATAAATCACCAGCCGGCCTTTGAACAGGCGCCAGGAATAGTTATAAATCTCCTGCCAGCAGAATAGATTGGCAAAATTGTACTCACAGGACTCAGGCAAATATTTATCGATATAGATCTGGACCATCTGCCGGTCGGTGAGTTCAAACCGGCCGGCAGTCGGAAAACAGATGGTGGGTTGAAGATCTAAACACGCATGGTGATTACACCGGTTATACATAAATCAATCCTTAAGTCTGTAAGGTGTGTGACCGGACATCGGCCTGAATCCCAATGATTCATAAAATTTGCGGGTACCGGGTTCACCGATCAGGCCGATCCAGTCCACACCATGTTCTTTCAGACCGGTGATCAGTGTGTGAATGATTTTTCTGCCGATGCCAATGCCCCGGAACTTTTGTAATACAACAACATCCTGAATATAAGCATCACTGACCAGATCCGAAAGGGCCCGCCCCATACCGATCATTTTTTTCTGATAAAAAGCGCCCACGAACAATGCAGAATCGGGAACCACACGGGATAAAAACTGTGGGTGTTGCTCACACGCCTGATCCCACCATCCGGCATCCTTGTAAAGAGCCATCAATTCGTTTGTATCCGCGGCTTTCAGAAACCGACAGTTTACAGTGGATAAATCCGGTTCATCCATATCAAAAGGCCTGCATCAGGGATTTGAACCGCTGGATTTCCGTCGCACAGGGAAATCTACGCTGTTCAAGTTTTTGAATCATGGTTTTGTCGTTGAATCGAAGAAAGGGATTGACCCGCAGCTCATCTTCCAGAAAGGAAAATACCCGGTCCGGATCATAATTTTCCAGGTACCGGAGGATATCCGGCGTATCCGGATCAATGGCCTGGGCAATTTCCACGGATTCTTTCACATAATCATGTCCGGCAAAAATCTTGGTTGTGCCGGGAAGTGCCATCACTTTTTTCAATGAAAAATAAAACCCATCCAGATCTTTGGAAAAACAATTTCCTACAGTAGCGTTAAACAAAGTATCACCGGTCACCAGAAAATCATCGCCTGCAAAACACACATCATTGCGGGTGTGCCCCGGGGTGGTGATCACCGTCAGTACTTCATCTTCAAGAAAAATGGATTCATTGTCCGAAAATTTTCTGCAATCCAGAAAAACGGCGTCTGTTTTTTCAAGCATCTGTTCATTGCCGCAGGTATGATCCGGGTGAAGATGGGTATTGGTGACCCGGGAAATCCGGATGTTCCGGTCCTGGGCAAACCTCGTCATTTCGTCAACAGCACCGGGATCAATCGCCACTGCGAAATTACCTGAAAAAATCAGATATCCCAGGTTATCGGCCCCGTATCTGAACTGCTCAATCCGCATCTTCTTCCTCGATGTCATCTCCTTCTTCGTAAGCATCCATATCGACCCGATGCTTGATGTCGTCATCAAATTTGTCATCGTAAATATCGGCCAGATCATCTTCATCCGTATCCGGGTCAACATAATCAACTTCCGGCAATTCGCCTAGGTTGAATTCTTCAAATACATATCCGATGGCATCCCGCAGATTGCGTTCAAAACTCTCGGTATAATCTCCGTCCGAGTCCGAAGAAAATTCATATTCTTCTTCATGTTCTTCCAGAAGTTCGATCAGTTCGGATGCGACGGCCTCAGGATCATCCATTTCATCACTGTAAGAGTCGATGATCTCACTGAACAGGTTATACAGGTCGAATGCATCCACTGCTTCACTGATTGTCATCCATTTTGACATAAAATAACCCCTCCATATATTTCAACCCACACACCCCTGAAAAATTCAATGACTTTCCAACTATCATAACAATAAACCGGTTGGTGTCAAATGTCAGATGTTTTTTTCGGGATGGCAATGGTAAATTCAGTAAATTTTCCAGGCTCCGAATCCACATGAATTTCCCCTTGGTGCTGCTGTACGGAGCGCCGGGCCACAAAAAGCCCTAATCCGGTCCCTTTGTTTCCTTTGTCGGAATAAAACAGGGAAAATATCTTTTGTCGATATCTTTTGTCAAGCCCTTTGCCGTTATCCCTGATTTTAAACACGACCTGACGGGGCGTTTCAACGACCTGAACCTGTATTTCTAAATTTTTTCTGTTTGCTTTCACGCTGATACAGGCATCCACCGCATTTTCCAGAATGGCCAGGCAGGCGCCGAACAGCATGGTTTTATCCATCATGACTTCAAAATCCGTGCTGGGTCCGGGAATATCCAGAATCAGATCAATGCCGGCTTTTTGAATGCGGGGATCCATGGTGGTCAAAAGTTCCTGAATAAAATCGAACACTGAGACCGGCTGTATGTCCGGGGTCCTGTTTTTGGAATGAAACAGGATATCCAGCACCATCTGACGGATCATGGCAATTTTTTCCCGAATAATATCCCAGCCGTTCGAAATTTTATGAAAATCTTTTTGTTCAAGGCCGGACCGAATCAAATAATCTCCCCCGTCCAGTCCGGTGAGCATGCCTTTGATGCCGTGGGATATGGAAGAGATGTGCAGACCCAGGGCCGCCAGGTGATCCTGCAGATCGTGAATAACCGTAATATCGGTACACATTTCCATGACATGGCTGATCCGGCCGCTGTCATCTGGAATGGCCGAGGTTTGAATGAAAAAACGACGAATATGCCCGTCTTTGAGGGTGACATCCATTTCCGCGGTATGGGAAAGGCCGTCGGCAAAGGTTTCTTTCACCGGACAGGTGTCACAGGGAATCGTGCGCTGTTGCTGCACTTGAAAACAGTACATGCCCGGGTCATCCCCGAACTGATCCTTGAACCGGTTGTTGGATTCCACGATCCGGAAATGTTCATCCAGAATGGTGATATATGCCGGAGATTCGTTGAACAGCTGGATATACCGTTTTTCTGATTCCGCCAGCTTCCGGGTCTTTTCCGCCACCAGGATTTCCAGGTTCCGGGTATGGTCCGCCAGTTTTTCCCGGGTCAAAATCCGGTCATTGGCCCGTTTCAGGGCGATATCAAGCACATCCTGATTCACGGGTTTGGAGATGAAATCCACAGCACCTGTTTTCAGGCTGTCAATGGCCAGGTTGGCATCTCCGTATCCGGTAATCATGATCACCTCAATATCCGGAAATAACTGCTTGACTGACTTGAGCAGCGCCATACCGTCCATGCCGGGCATGCGGATGTCCGTGAGAACAATATCCGGCTTGTGGGTCTTGACCATGTCAAGCCCGGTAAAGCCGTTCTCCGCCGTGAATACCTCATACCCGGCATCGGTCAGAGTGATTCTCAGGACCTCCCGGATGCCATCTTCATCATCGACCACCAGGAGTTTATTTGTCATAATAATGCAACAATCACACGCCCAGAACCGCCTTTACTTTGGCAAGGACCTCTTCGGGTTTGAAAGGTTTGGCAAAAAACGCTTCTGCTTTGGGAATAGAATGGGTCCGTCCGGACAGACCGGAGATGACAATCACCGGGGTGGTGTATCCTTTTTTGGAAATTTTCCTGAAAAAGCGGGGTCCCCATTCTTCCGGCATTTCCAGATCCAGGGTGATCAGGTCCGGTTGCTGCTCCAGAAAAACATCCATGGCCTGTTTGCCGTCATCGGCGATGCAGGTGTCAAAACCGTTATCCTTGAACAATGTTTCCAGATACCGTGTAATGGCTGGATCATCATCCACGATCATTATTTTTTTTGTCATGGCCGTCTCCTTATTCCTTGACGTGACATTCTCCGCACAGGACCGGTCCTTGGCTCCGGTCAAAATGACAGTCTCTGCACAGGTTGTGATAGGCTGCTTCCAGGGGCATGGGATTATCCGGTCCGGGTTTGAGGCTGTGACAGTCCGAACAGTACAGATCTTCACTGCTTTCATCCGGGACCAACTCACCGTTTTCATACACATGGTGGCAGACACTGCAGTCATCATCAGCAAGAAAAATATGGTCGTCATGGGAGAACACAGCCCCGGGGCGCCGGGGTGATTCAAAGGCCCAGGGATCCAGACGCTCCAGATCCTGTTCCGCATAACAGAAAAACCCGGTTCCGACCGCGGCAAAAAGCACGATCAGAAAGATGATGAAGCGGTTTGAGTGTGTCATGTCATGCCCCCGGCTCATAAATTTTCTTTTCCATGGTTTCATATATCAGGTCCCCCAGAAACTTGATCTCCATCTTCAAATCATAGTATTGAACAATGTCCTCCAGCCCGCTGTGACAATTATGACAGGGAGCGATCAGCACTTCGGCACCTGTGGCGGCGAGCTGTTCCGCCTTGACCCGGTTGTTCACCATGCGTTCTCCCTTGTAGGGCGGTCCGCAGTTGATGACCCCGCCGCCGGCCCCGCAGCAGTAATTATGCTCCCGGTTGGGCGTCATCTCCACAAAATCCTCGCACACCATGTTTACCACTTCCCTGGCCTTGTCGTGCAGGCCCCGCCCCCGGGACACATTGCAGGGATCGTGCAGGGTGACCTTTTTTTTGTATTTTTCTTTGATGGTGATACGTCCCTGGGTAAGCAGTTCATGATAAAATGCCAGGGCATGCACCACTTCAAAAGGCGGCATGACCCAGGAGTTCCATCGGTTGCCCATATCGTATACCGACCGGAACGCGTGACCGCATTCTCCCATGACGACTCGCTTGACCCGCAGTTTTGAGGCTGTTTCAAAAAATGCCCGGGCAATGCGGCCTGAAATTTCATTGTCTCCGGTATACATGGCCATATTGCTGTTATCCCAGCCCGGTGTGGATGGCATGGTCCAGTTCATGCCGGCCGCATGCATCATGGTGGCGGTCTGATAAATCAATCCGGCCTGAAATTTGGGTTCCGGCGCAATCACGGAATACATGATATCCGCCCCCATCTTGTCCAAAGGAATCTGCAGGTCATCGAACTCATCTCTGGCATCTTCTTCCTGCCATTGCAGGGTGTCGATCCATTCATCATCTTTGACCCACATCTGGTTCAGTGTCACGGAATGGGAATTGACCGTATCCTGTATGTACTGGGGTGTGATTTCCAGCTTATGGCAGATTCGGCGTACCAGCAGCATCATGTAGGCGATATCGATACCAAAAGGGCAGTACATGGCGCAACGTTTGCAGACATTGCATTCCAGGTGCGAAATCCGCACGGCCCGCCGGAGAAAATCTTTGGAAACATTGCCGTTTTGTTTCAGCATTTCCCAGATGGTGTTTTTCACCTTGGCTGCCGGCATGAACTGGGGATCCCGGTCATTGGACAGAAAATAACTGCATGCCTCAGCGCACAGCCCGCAACGCATGCAGGTTTCCACATACGCCTTGAACCTAGGGCCGGTTTCCTTTTTCAAAACCTGTTGAATGACCTGCTGGATCCGTTCCGGGGTCAATCGTTCAAGCCCGGATTCAATGGCCGGATCTGTCGGTTTCTCAACAGATGAAGGTGTGTCAGTCATGAGGTTTTCCTTTGTTTGCATTGAATTTTTCCTCCTACCAGTCTCTTGCCTGTCTGACATGACCGAATTCAGACCCCATGTAAGCCCGGGTCAAAGGCGCGTTCAGCATATGGGAAAACCGGGAAAACGGGATAATGATGAGCATCAGTTCTCCGGACAATATGTGAATCACAGTGATCCATTGGTAGGCGATCCACTGATGGTAGGCCAGAAACCCTGTCAGAAAAGGCAGCAATACCACCAGGATCAATATATAATCCATGGCACCGGTCAGATATTTCACCTCCGGCACCATGGCCCGGCGGAAGATAAAAAAGATCAATGCCGCAATCACCACTACGGTCAGCCCATCCGCCACGAAATCGTTCAGGGCGGGCCAGGATATTTGAAATGCTTCATTGATCAGCACGATATGGGATGCAAGAAACAAAGGGACCAGAAACAACAGAATGTGAAACAGATAGGATATCCCGTAATAAATGGGGCTCATTCGGGCGCTTCTGGGAAAAAAGGGAATCATCCAGGCCCCGATGGAACGCAGACTGTGTTTCAGGGTCACATACGAATAGATATAGGGTTCCTTTTGGCGGACAGCGCTTAGGATGCCCACCAGTTTAAAGGTCAATCCACCCAGAAATATGATAACCGATATCCAGACCATCGGGCCCATGATAAAGGCGATAAAACTGTTCATTGCAGTCTCCTTTAAAAAATTTTGCCGGAATTACACACGGATGATCCGGCGTCTATAAATGCCGTTCTCAATGCCTTTGAGCAGCACTTTGGATCCGTCTGCACTGATCACCGGATCTGCCATAAAACTGAATCCGGACGCCACTGTTTTTTTGTTGACCACCAGCTGGTACTGACCTTTTTTCTGAATGACCACCGCCACGACACTGCCGTCCGGACTCAAGCAGGGAACAAACACCATATCCGCCGCCATCTGCCAGGGGGTCTGATTGACAGCCAGATCCCAGACCTCTTTGTGCTTGTATACCGCTGCCAGGCTGGACCCGTCTTGGGAAAAGTAAATATCCGATATCATCGTATCCCAGGTCACAGGCCACACGGTATCGTTGACAGCCACACGCCAGCGGCCGTAAGGAGCGGAGACAATGGCGGCCACATCTTTGCCATTGGGAGACAGGGTCAGATGCCAGAGCTGATCATATTGATCTTGCCAGAACGGGGCATCGTTTTTATACAACTGCCATTTCCCGTTGATGCGAACCGGGGCCAGCAATGAATTCTCATCCAGAAATTCCGGTTTCCACACCGATTCAAACCGGTTTTCCCACAAGGTATCATTCTGGACAATGCCATATGATTCCCGGTCCGTGCGGACCCCATATCCCATCTGTCTGCCGGCGGCATCAAAGCTGATATCCCAGATATTCAAAAACCGGCGGTCTTTTGGGATACCATTGCAGGCCACACTGAAAACGCCTTTTTTAAAGGCCTCCACATCCGCCCCCGGCATGGGTACCACCTGAACCACGGCCGCAGATGTGCCGTCCGCAGCCATGACCGCACCCGTCAGATTTTCATACCGGTCTTCCCATGGGGTGTCGTTCACAATCACCCCGTATTCGGAATCAGACTGAAACGCTGCACCCAGAACCCGGCCATCCGGACTCTTCATCATCTGCCAGATAAAATCGCACCAGTGGGTCCATTCCTGCCCGTTCACAGACAGTGTCCATTCTTCATCCCGGGCCACAAAGGCCGCAAACCCGCTGTCGGAAACAGACGTCAGGCTCCAGATTTTCTCATATTCTTCTTCCCAGACCTCGCCGTTTACACAGACACTGAACACCATTTCATCCAAATTGACAACAGCGGCAATACTTTCTCCATTTTGACTCACCTGGGGGGCCTGAACCCAATTATAACGGGTTTTCCATTCGTCAAACGGAATTTCCTTTAACTCCGTCTCCCAGTCCCACGATGTCTTTTCGTTCATAATTTTTCTCCGAATTCTTACGCGGTTTTGGCCCGGTGGGTCCGCCCGGACTGAAAATCGGACAATGCCAGATACAAGCCTCCGACCGCCAACTGGGCGCAGTGTTCATGATCCGGCGGCAGGGTCTGAAGGTATTCCACCACCTGTTCCGGGGTTATTTCCCACGCCTGATCAATGGTTTTTCCCCGGGCGAAAGACACCACTGTATTGCAGCAGGCAGTGGTGTTCAGGCATCCATGGGCCATAAAAGAGATCGAGTCCAGAACGCCGTCTTTTACCTTGATTGAAAATTCAACTGTATCCCCGCATTCTCCGGTTCTTTTGCCATATCCGTCCGGATCATGAATTTTTTCTTTGTGTCCGGTGTCAAACGCCATTTCAAGATATTGAACGGAATGGCGGTTCCAGAAATCCAAATCGGTCATTTTCAAACTCTCCATTCTGATATATACCACAAGGTTTTATCAAGTCCTTATATACCTTTTAAGGTCCCGGGGTCAACCGGGGATCGAAAAATCAATGGCCGTTGATTTTAAAATCCGTCAACCTTGACTTGATTTTCATGGGCCGGAATATTATGATGCGCGACCATGAAACCGCATGACTTGACTATCATCGGTGGTGGAATTGTGGGAATATCCACGGCTCTGGCACTTCAAACGCGATTCCCTGAAGCAAAGATTCTGCTGATCGAAAAAGAACACCGGTTCGCCGCTCACCAGACCGGGCATAATTCCGGCGTGATTCATGCCGGTGTCTATTACGCACCCGGCAGCCTGAAAGCGGATTTCTGCCGGCGCGGATCCCAGGCCACCATGGCATTCTGTAAAGAGCACCACATACCATTCAAGCAATGCGGCAAACTCCTGGTGGCCACAACCCCCATTGAGCTGGAGCGAATGCAGGCATTGAAACAGCGATGCGCCCAGAACCAGATCCAGGTGGTTGATGTGAACCAGCAGGAACTGACGCATATGGAACCCCATATTCAGGGACTGGGGGCTTTGCTGGTCCCGGCCACCGGGATCTGCGACTTTATACAGATCACCCGGAAAATGGCAGACCTGTTTCTGGCCAAAGGCGGACGTGTGCAGACCGGGCAGTCTGTTACTCATTTGAACGAAACCCGGGATCAGGTGACGGTTTCCACCCGGACCCATACCGTTTCGACCCGTTATCTGGTGGTGTGCGCCGGTTTGATGGCGGACCGTCTGGCAAAAATGATGCACATAGACATCGATTTTTCCATCCTGCCTTTCCGGGGGGAATATTTTCAACTGCCCGCACACCGGTCCGATATTGTTTCCCGGCTTATCTATCCCATACCCGACCCGGATCTGCCCTTTCTGGGCGTTCACCTGACGCCCATGATCGACGGGCGAATCACAGTCGGTCCCAATGCAGTGCTGGGATTTGACCGGGAAGGATATGGGCGGTTCAGCGCCAATTTTACCGATATCGCTGACATGGCGGTATTCCCCGGATTCTGGAAGGTCATGACCCGGCACCTGGTATCCGGTATCAAAGAACAGGTGGATTCTATATGGAAACCCGGGTATCTGACACGTATCCGAAAATACTGCCCGTCTTTGACAAATACTGACCTTTTACCCTATCCCCCGGGCATCCGGGCCCAGGCGGTCACCCGAAACGGCGATCTGGTCCACGATTTTCTGTTTGCCAAAACCCCGCGGTCCCTGCATGTCTGCAATGCCCCGTCCCCGGCAGCCACATCCGCCATTCCCATCGGTCAGTACCTGCGGGACCGGGCCATTGACCTGTTCAATCTGAACGGATAGCCACCCGCCCGCACAGTTGGCGCCCAATAATCTTTTCAAACCAAACCGCTGCCCGGGGTCTGACACGGTGACGTTGCGGCTGCGTTATGAAACCGGTGTATTTTTATCCAGGCGATACCGCAGGGAGCGTAAAGACAAATTCAGCAGATCCGCTGCCTTTTTCTTGTCTCCCCCGGCCATTCCCAAGGCTTTTTTCAGGTAGGCGGATTCAACACCGGACAACACTTCATCTAAGTCCACCCCCTGTGCCACCTGTGATAGATTGCACCGGTAATCGTCGCCATCTTGAATCTTTCGTCCGGTTTTGTGCATGGAAATGGTCAGGCTTTCGGGCAAAATAATGTTGGTGGATGACAGGGCCACGGAACGTTCGATCAAATTTTCAAGCTCACGCACATTCCCGGGAAATGAATATTTGTTTAAAAAATCGATGGCATAGGAAGACAGCTTCACAATATCCCGGCCCATTTTTTTGGCATATTTTTCCAGTGATGTCCGGTTAGGTTTTTGCATAAGTCCGCAACCAAATTTTTTCCCATAAAAGTCATTTTTTAGTTGACAAATCAAAAAAATATTTTTTCGCTCCTTGAAATTATTATTTACTATAATTTCAAGGAGTTACAAATTGATCAAAATTTCGACCCCAAAACAAAAAATTACGTCCTCGACCTTTGACATTTTCATTGCCCCGCTGTTAAGATTGTTGCCGCTTGTCCCGTTATTATCCTCAAGAGGAGACCGCCCGTTAAAAATGAATTTTGAACAACAATTAAGAGCCCTGGTATACTTTCACCTTCAGGAACATGATTCTGCCCGACATCTTCTTCAGGACATGAAAGAAAATGATTTTGCGAGACAGAATATTGCACCGGAGGGGGGTATTAGCAGAAGCAGTTTTTCAGAAATCATAAACGGGCGCGGTCTTGAACAATTGCAATTCATGTTTGAAAACCTCTATAAACAGGCTGCAAACGCAATTCCAA